>CAVCDW010000148.1:0-2080 GCA_963601055.1 Elusimicrobiaceae bacterium | reverse complement strand
ATGTTCTTGTATCGTGTCAAATCTTTATTTTGTCTAAAAGTAATATAAACAAAAAAATTTTAAAAATCAAGATTTACAACAATAATGATCTTATTTTATTTTGCTTTTACTTGAGTAGAACTGAACATTACTAATCTTGAAATATAAATCTTGCTCAACAAAAAACATATTATCAAGGACGTCAAAGCCTCTTCTACCATTTTTCCTTAATCCCAAAGATCTTTCAGTACGAATAACATCAAAATCACAAGAATACTCATCAGGTATATCTCCAATACCTGTCCTCTTGTTTATTAAACTTTCAATAATTTCGTTTACCTCAGATTCTTTGCTAATCATATTTTTATCCTTCTTTTATGCAGTATACAAAATTTTATTGAGACATACCTTACATTTTTCTTTGCTTTCTTCACTTATATCTATTTCATTTATATATGAACAAGCATCTTCATAAACAACTTTATCAATTTCATTATTTATTGTTTCAAGGTCCTCTTTTTTTAAATCTATTGAAAGCAAATCTTTATTATTATTTAGTATTTCAATTCTGTTTTCTATTTCATCCTTAACTTCTTGAACCAAAATATCTGTTTGATATTGATTTAATCCTTCCTTTAAGAAAAAATAATCCTCTAATTTGTCTTTAAACTCAACACTTAAGAACTTTTTATAAGTTTTAATCCAATTGTCTCGCCCACCATACAAACTCTTTTTATTTGGATGATTATAATAATAAACATAATCATATTTACAAATAGCGTATTCTAATATTGAACTTAGAGTTAATATGGCAGTTAATACTGAACCATCGTCGTTACATGTATTATTTATAAAACTAAAGTAAAGTTGATCCAACATCACGTTTTCGCTTGAAATTAGTTTGCCAATTCTTTCTTCATCAAACTTTAAGCCGCCTTCTTCACCATCCAATAATTTTTGGTGCTCTTCTAGAATTGCCTTAAAAGTAGAAAATGTTATTTCAGTATGTGATGTTTTAATTTCTTCTGATACTTTTTCTATTTGTTTACTTATACCATCTAGTTTATTACATACAATAATAAAGCCTGCTGTTGTGGCACAAAGACTAGCTATGCCAAACAGTGAATTAAATATTTGTAAACCTTTAACATTTAAAATATTTTTGTTTAACATTTTTGTATCTTTAAGTAGTTTTTGTGAGTTATTTATTAATTGTTTAATATCTTGAGGATCATTTAAATCTTCTACAGTAACCTTAATAAACTCTTTATATCTTTTATTTTTCTTGTTCCTTACAAGCAACTCAACATACTCAACACCACTATTTTTTAATTTCTGCACAGCTTCTTTTGGAAGGTTATTTAAGTTGATTATAGTTTCCATTCATTTATCTCCTTCCATCATTGATAGCATGTCTAAGTAGAACAAATTATTAATAAAATACGAAAATAGAATTTTACTAGATGGATCGTTCATGTTTTTTCCAAAAGCAATTATTTCTTTCTTTGGAGATTTAAGAAATTCCTTATTGCTTATTGACAATCTCTCATATGAAATCGAAAAATCAAAATCCTTAACTTCTTTACCTTTTAATCCTTCTAGATATAAACAATTAAATAACCTAGTATAATCCCTTAAATCATCTATATCTATGCAATTATTTTTGCTAATCGATTCTTTAAGTTTTTTAAACTTACCATAATACTTATCAGCTCTAGAATCTTTTATAGTCTTAATGTTTAAACAATTGTATAAAGTATCTGCATATATTTTTATGTGTTCATTTTTATTAACATCTAATTTATTTAATAAACACACTAAGTCCACATAGTCATATACTTTTTCAAGATATATTTCCTTAGTTACTAGATTGTTTGAAATGACTCTGAATTTTATGTTTTTATTTGAAACCGCTTTTATTGTTTCAAAATATTTATCATTTAATTCATAAATTAAATCTTTTATAATGTCCATCCACTTTTCTCCAAAACGATTAATAATTGTGTATCTATAAAAATTATAGCAACACAACTTTATCTTTTGATATTTTTGTTCTACATTATTAAGCTAAATAAAATATTTACTTTTGAAAACACATTTA
>CAVCDW010000147.1:0-2149 GCA_963601055.1 Elusimicrobiaceae bacterium | reverse complement strand
TATAAAAGATGGAAATGAAGACACAGCAAAAGCATTAACACCAAATGGCTTACCAGATGATATCTTAAAAGCATATAAAAATTCACATAGTTGATTTTCTAATGATAAATTATAGGGCGCAATAGAAAAGGTACGATGTTTTTTTAATTTCTAACAAAACTCCAATTATTAATTTTCTTTCCTTTATATTCCAATGTTCTTTTGGCAAACTGTTTAAAACCATTTTTTTCATAAAACATACAGTTTTTCTCTGTATTTGTGATTAAAGTAAATTCTATACCGCCTTGTTTTTTAATATAAGGTAACAAACAATCATTTATCATTGCGCTACCTAGTCCTCGTCCTTTCATAGAACTATCAACCGCCAGCATTTCAAGATACCATGCTGTTGAATATTTCTTTTCACAATCTTTACAAGCTTCATTAGAAACATCAAAAAAATTAAGTATTTTTCTAAATCCCACCGGAACAACAAGACTAATAGCCCCTGACATAATATAATCTAAAATACTTATACGCTTTTTAGAAGAATCTTGTAAAAGCGCTATAGAAACAATTTTGCCATCTTGAATTCCCACAAAGCATTTGTGTTTTTTCATGTTGGCTCTAATGTGAATGCAATGTAGCTTTTCCATATATGAAAGATATTCTTTTGGTTGTTTAAATGCATCCTGAAATACAAAATCAAAAAATGGATAGTTTTTAAACGACATAGCTGATAGTTTTGCGATATATGGAATTTCTTCTTTTGTAGCTTCTCTATATGTAATCATTCTTTTTCTCCCTTCATAATTTTTTGATTCAAATAAAGTAGTACCCTTGCGATAACATAAGCTCCTATAAGAATAATAAAGCACCAAAATACAGACATATAAATCGGTTGATTATAAACTCTTAAATAAGGATATGGCCCATCTATAATATGCAAAATATTAAGCATAATCATAATTAGTGCATAAGTGAATGTTGGAATAATGGCATAAGTTGCATCTTTTAGAGTCAAATCATGATAATCTTCAAAATAAAGAAAAGATATTACTGTTAATATAGGACATAAAAAGTGATGATATAACTTTGTATCCGCAAATAGTTTATCTGAAAAAGAATCAAAACCCGCTAATGGAATTAGTATAAATAACACAACCAAAAATGTTAGGCTTAAAGCACATGCAGCCATGTATTTCATGCGGCATGCATATTTTGGTGCTGTGATTTGTTTTTTGCTTAAACATCTTATTTGAGAAAATGTCATTACACTACAAGCTATCAATGCAAACAAATTACTGTCCTGCGTATAAAATAAAAATGCCTTGAGTTTATACTCATTCCATCGCAATAAAAAGCCCATAACTGCACTGATAATTTCCATAATTACAATCAGTCCATTAAATATTATTGAAACAATAGTCTTTTTTCTGTTAAATGTCATAGTATATGTCTCCTATCTTTATACCTGTATGTTAATGAACATGTGTATAATAATGTATATGTGTATAGTATAAAGGAGAAAATAGAGGCAACCAATATGCAATACATAAGGACCTGTATATTATTGAACAGGATAAATAAAAGTGTTTAAAAAGGATATTATTACATGAAAGATCGTCGTATACAGAAATCAGAAGATGCAATACAAAAGAGTTTTTTTGAATTATTAAAAGAAAAGAATCTGAATAAAATTACAGTTGCAGAAATTTGCCGCAGAGCAAATATAGGTCGAGGAACTTTTTATCTGCATTATATAGATGTATACGACTTATATGATAAAAAAGAAAATGAATTATATGCAGGACTTCTCCATCTATTTGAAGATGCATTTCCAACCACAGATAAAGAAAATAGTCAAAAATTGTCAGAAGGACTAACAACGTATATTGAACAAAATAAAGAATTATTTTTATTATTAATTCGTGCCGATAACAATCATTCCCTGCAAAAACTTAAATCTATATTTAATGAAAAAGTATTATTAGAAAATCAACGATTACATACTGATGGCAACATAGAATATGATGCTGTAGAATCAATTTTTGTTGTTTCTGGCATGGTTGGTGTTCTTGAAGAGTGGCTAGCTGATGGAATGAAAATTCCTCATTTAAAAATAGCTACTATGCTAAATCAGATTTTATGCAAAATAAATGGCTGACAT
>CAVCDW010000146.1:0-2161 GCA_963601055.1 Elusimicrobiaceae bacterium | reverse complement strand
TATGTGCTAAGTTTTATTCTGTCCTAGATGCACATCATGTTCGTTATATAAAAAACAGCAAGCCATTAAGCTTACTGTTCTTATTTTGGCTTTTTGAAATATCGTGTGTCTGTGCCCTCTCTTTGAAATGATGTGTGTCCTAGTGTGTCCACATCATTTTTATTTTTGTGTCCTTTCTTTGAATTATCGTGTGTCCTATTATTTGCTATCCTTAAATGGCTAGGTGGTACTGCTTTATGAAATATGATTATGGATAGTAATTTATTAAATGATTTATTTAATATAAAAGAATCTGATATAGAAAAATTTGATTCTTGTAATGCTGAAGACGGAAATATAATAGTACATCTAAGACTTAAAAAGAAAACGGATGTTTTATGTCCCATATGTAATAGGAAGCTATCGTGTAATGGTTTTAAAATTAAGCCGATTAAACATAAGATATTATCTGATAGAAATATGATGGTTTATTATGAGGCCAGAAGGCTAAGATGTAAAACATGCAACTATACAGAATTTGAAAAGAACCCACTTTCCATGAGCGGGTTCAATTGCTCGATTCCAGTTATGAATCAAGTAATGATAGAGTTACACGACTATCGACTTAATTATACGATGATTGCGGAAAATAACTGTTTATCATATGGAGAAGTCATTAACTATTTTGATTCTTTTGTAACTATTCCTAAATTATCTTTACCGGAAAACTTAGGAATAGATGAAATACATTCTGATATGGCTAAAAGAAAAGATGCTAGTTATTTAGCCACACTAACCGATAATGATGAATTTAAGCTTTTAGATATTCTTCCATCAAGAAGTAAATATGAACTAAGTAATTATTTCCAACACTTCTCTTTGGAAGAAAGAAAAAAAGTTAAGTATGTAACTATCGATATGTGGGAACCGTATGAAGAAATATGTAAAAGATGGCTTCCTAACTGTATTGTAGCTGTAGATCCATTTCACGTTATCGAACATTTAACTAATGATTTTACAAGAATAAGAGTAAGAATAATGAATAGCTGTATATATGGATCAAATTCATATTATTTGCTTAAGAAGTGGCATAAGCTTTTAGAGACCGATAAATACAATTTAGAAGGTGAGGGCAAATATAATAAGACCTTTAGACAAATTCTTAACTATGGTGACATTAAAAAGATGACTCTAGAAATAAGTGAAGAACTTAAAACTGCTTATGATTTGAAAGAATCTTATCGTTACTTCAATAAACATTCAACATATGAAACAGCTGGAGAACAGCTTGATGATTTAATAGCTGATTTTAAAAACGCCAATATTAAAGAATATGAAGAATTTATTGGAATACTAGTTCATTTTAGAGAAGAAATAATAAACTCATTTTTACATTCTGATGTAACAGGAGATAGATTAACTAATGCTAAAGCTGAAGCTATGAATGAAAAGATAAAAACACATATTAGGATTTCTAAAGGTTTATCTAACTTTAATAGATTTAGAAAAAGAATGTTATATTGTTTTAACGATAAATTATTCTATGCACTCACTAGTAAACTAACTTCAATGAAAAGAAACTTAAAGAAAGGAAAAATAAAGTAAAACAACTATACCACCTAGATAATATAAAAATGGATACAATTCCAATTTTTTAGGAACTATATCCATTTTTTACACCAATTTAAGGTACACACGAAATTTCAATGAGTCATTTCAAGAAGACACACGATATTTCAATTTACCTATTTTTCTCTATTTCTTTACCTTTTCTTCTTTTCCACTTCTTTATTCCCCATCTCCACCTTCTTCTCCAAAACAACTAAACAACCCAAACAATCCGAACAGCTAAAACAGCCAAAATACCTTTGACTAGGATACCTGTGAGCTTCAATTCCGTTTTGGCTGTTTTAAAGCTTTCTACAGTTTAGATGAGCGAGTACATCAAATCTTGCATATCTCCACAGGAATATTTACGGCTTCTTCAATTTCCGTTTTATACCGCTCCATTAATTCATCGTTCACGCCAATGAACTCCGGCTCATTCCAACCTAGTGAAACATACTTTGATTTCCCCAAGTTATGTTCTTTAAGCATTTCTATCTTTATAATAGAATCCTCGTGTTTTTTTATTTCATCTATCACAAGTTTTCTATTTTCTTCATCATCTGTATATCCTCCG
>CAVCDW010000145.1:0-2182 GCA_963601055.1 Elusimicrobiaceae bacterium | reverse complement strand
GGTAAATACCTGTGGTACAGTTTACTGTACTAGATGTGCATCATGCTCGACACACTCCAAAAGAAACAGCTAACAAGCTGTTTTTTAATACCCTAAAAGCTACTTATATAGGGCTTATTTACCATTTGAGTCAATAAAACGCAAAGTAATATTCTTTAAAATAGTCAAAGGAACGCAAAGTATTATGCTATTAATTGTTAACAACAAGTTTAAATAAGCACCGAAAAATCAGCGCTTAATTTATTTATATTGTATTTTCCAATAACCATTTTTATTGGAACCAACTCTAATAATGATTTCTTTTTCTCTTAATTCCTTAAAGATTCGGCTTATTTTTCTAGGACTAATTTGAAGTTTTTCGGCCATTTGATTCGCGGTAATTGATGGCTGTTTTTCAAGTAAGGATAGAACCTCAATTATGGTGCCATTTATATCGCCATTTATATCGCCATTTATATCGCCATTTATATCGCCACCACTAAGTGCAGAAAGATTTAAAGGCACAGAGAATGGAAATTCTACTTTTATAAAGTGCTCAGAAATTTTAAAAATATTCTTATCATATACTTTTAAAATTCTGCTCATTCCTGATCCTAATTGTTCTACCAAGCCAAGATCTTTAAACACTCTCATTAATTCACGGTTCCTAGGCATGCTACAGCAGCTAAAGAAGTCTTCTTTGCTTTGTCCTGGTAGTAAACCACCATATGAAGTGAAAACCATTTTGTCAGAGAAAATCTCAAAGACAGGGGGAATTTCCTTAGAATAATCGGTATGAATAATCGCATTAATAATAGCTTCACGCATTGGAATTGGTTCAACTAAGTTTTTCTCAATTCTTTCAGATGAAGTGATTTTGGCCAATGTTGCATTTTCAATTTTTAGTTTATTAAGCACATTATATGTTGCCTTTATTAAAGAACAGTATCCATATTCTTCATTTTCGATTAAATCAACTTTGTCTGTTCCTGCGTATTTTGCAACTTTAATAGAAAGACCATTTTCATCAGCTAAAAGGTATGCAACATAATTATATTTGCCATCTGGAGTAAGTAATTCTAAAGAATTCGCAAATTTATCGTTTAATTCAAGTCCTCTTTCTTGATAGTAAATTTTTAATTGTGCGAAAGATAAATCTTGTCTTGGCGAAGGAATATTTCTAAGTGTTGTATGCATTCTTTTGCTATAAAGATCATCAATCAGCGAGGTGGTCATTGGTTGTGTTGAAGTTCCGGCTCTTATAAAACAACCATTTGGAGACATTCCATTTTTCTTAATGTAATAAGGTTTTTCCAATCCACTAGAAATCAATATTTTTATAACGTTGACACCATCAACACTTTCTGTAACTATATCAAATAGTCCTAATGTAGAAGGAAGTATATTATTTTTAATTCGATCTGCAATTTTTAATTGTGTACCATCTAAATCAGGAACACCAACAGCTTTACCATTATCATCAACGCCGATATATAAAATTCCACCTTCACGGTTATTCAAAAATGCTACAACTTCTTTTTCAAGTTTATCATTTAAGTCTTGTTTAAATTCTGTTCGGTTATTCTCTATTAGCATTCTTGCATCTCCTTTTCTATTCTTAGCACAATAAGGCCATAAATTAATTAATATATAAGTTCAGCCACTTAAATTTTACACCATATATTGCCATTGATGAGGATTGGATTTTTATTCAATTTAATCTATAATTTTTAAAGCACTTTTTTTGTTTTGATTTTTTTGAATCGAATTTCCTGCTGATACTTTTTGCTTAAGCTACTCCTGGTCGTAAAGCTTTTTTTAATGCAGAAAAGAAAAATGCCAAAAGGACGATTTTATACCATATCAACCTAACTGGCCAATATTTATATATCCGCTATATCGCTAATAAAATGTTTGAAATAAAGGATTATAATTGCGAATCAGCTGTACTTACAATCATAGATCCAGGTGAAGAAAGAAAGATAACTAAAAACGAAGAGCGATTTACAACAGAGCTGAAATTATTCTTAGAAGACTAATTAACCTGCGCATAATCAAAGATTATTGTAGTGGTATACCTGCGCATTATCAAAAACAAGTGTTTAATCATATACATTTATAGGCTTTTAAACCACACAAAAAGGACTGTTCCAGTCCTTTTCATATTTACAATATATAAGCAGTTATAATTGAATAATTATTA
>CAVCDW010000144.1:0-2209 GCA_963601055.1 Elusimicrobiaceae bacterium | reverse complement strand
TATGATGTTTCTTGTATCGAACTTGTATAATTTGCCATTTATTTCACCTAATATGCAATAATTATATCGTCAAAGAAAGCCTTATTAATATGATGGCATCAAAATTTAGATAATTTTATTGATAATTTTATGAAAATATAAAAAGAGGCTCTAGAATAGCCTATAGGATAATTTTAAACCCTAGTTTTTTCATAACCCTTTTTAGTAAAAATCTTCATCCAATGCAAAGTTCACAAATTCTTTAAACAAAGGTAGACAAAACATAATATGTCCTTTTTCCTTTGAATAAATAATTCCTTTTTCAATCAATCTTTTACGATATTGATTGAATTTATTACTTTCAAAATCAATATTACTTCTTATATCTACAACAGCAGTAGAGCTAGTACTTGCTATAGCTTCACACACTTTTTTATCGTTATTAGATAAATCTTCCCATATCTTTCGATATGAATATTCAAATAAATCTTCTTGATAACGTTTCTTAGCCTTTTCAGTTAATCCATTTTCACTGTAAACTTCATGACCTAAAGCTTGAAACGCAAAAGAGTAGCCCTTAGTAGCCCTGGCCATTTCTTGAGCTTGTGTATCACTTACATTTAAATTTTTTTCATAGTTTCTTTGGATTTCTAAAAGTGAAAGGGGACTGAGCTCAATTCTAGGTGTCCTATATAAAAAAGTAAGATTATTTTCATTTTGCAGATCTCTAATATTTTCATATAATCCCGTCATTAATAAATACACTGGTAAATATTCTCTTATCCATATTTGAAATGCGCCTGCAAATTCTCTAATAGATTCAGTATTGGTAACTTCATCAACGGTAATGAGTATTTTTTTATTATGTTTCTTCTCTTCTTCAAGCATAAGCAGTACTGCTTGTTCTGCGTTATAAAAAGGTTTATTATCGTTGACTTTTAAACCTAGAACATTTAAAGAAATCATAGGTATTTCTATCTTTTTAGTTAAATCATCATATTGACTTAATTGAATAGCTATTTGTTCTAAGACACTAGCTGCACTAGTGGTGTTTATATTAATAACTATCCAATCTTTACTTTGATATTTAGAGGCAACAGTAGTCATAAAAACTGTCTTACCCAAACCATGCACACCAGATATCATATAGATATGTTGTCCTGAAAGAAAGGCATTTATTATTTCATTTTTTTGATCATCACGTGAAATGATTTCTCTTGGTACTTGATCAAACATTATAGAGTAAGGATTTGATTCTTTCATACTTGTTTCTCCAGTTTTAATTACTTTTTCATTACATTTATTTTGTGTAATGTGCATTATTTCAATATTTTTTAAGCCGAAAACGTGCATAATTTCAGTAAAAATTTAGTAGAAAACATGCATTATTTCAACTTTTTTCAAAAAGCTTTAAATAAAATAAATTATTAATAGCTTGTTTGTACTTATCTTTAACAAATAGTCCAATCTTCAATATTTAAACCATTAACCCTTTTAAACTCTTTAGTGTTGTTTGTTACAAGTGTTAAACCTAAAGATTTTGCATGAGAACCAATTAAAGTATCTAATGAACCAATAGGTGTCCCTTTTAATTCCAAGTCTGTACGAACCTTTCCATATTCTTCAGCTGCATAACTATCAAAAGGTAAAATTGAAATAGATGATAACAGTAACAATATTGCTGCTTTGTTTTTCTCTACTGCTTGACTTTTTTCAGCACCATACATTAGTTCACTATAAGTGATAGAAGAGATACATATATCATTGCCGTCTTTACTTAGGAAATTTTTAATAACTTCCATTGGCTTGTTTTTAATTATATAGATAACTATATTTGTATCTAGCATATATCTCATAGTTTTTCTCGCTTTTGATCAATTGGTTGATTTCTTCCTTCACTCATAAAATCATCTGAAAATAAATCTAAAGCACTTAAAAAACCAGACCATTTACTTTCCTTAGGCATTAAAAGAACTACATCGCCAATTTTATTAACTAAGACTTCATCACCTTCAAAACGATATTCCTTCGGAAGTCTTACCGCTTGGCTTTGGCCATTTTTAAATAATTTTGCGTTCATCATAGTAATGCACCTCCCTACATTACTAGTATATACTATCGTATATATTTTTTCTAATTGTTCTTTACTTGTCATAGCAAATTCACCCTTTCACTACATTATTGACAAGAAAAACAAAAATTCCTACCCCAATTCTTTTATTTTGACTTT
>CAVCDW010000143.1:0-2251 GCA_963601055.1 Elusimicrobiaceae bacterium | reverse complement strand
AATAAAATTCCATACAACAATTTATACAAAAGAAAAGATTCAAAATATGGCTTAATCAAGCGATATTCTGAATCTTTTTGATTATTTAACTGTTAAAGATGGGATTTCACCTACATTATCTTCATTTATACCAAAATAGTCAATATACTTTTTAGCTTGGCCATTAGTATACTTTATATAGTCAGAATAGTTGTGTTTATTTATAACTTTATATTTCTTTTTATAATTTAGAGCTTGTTTTAAATGCCAAATTTCATGTCTTTCAACATGTCCTATTTTAATATTTTCAACCGCTAGTTTATCTGCATCACATATAGCTTCATTTAAGTATATTTCATTGGTGATAGCTCTATATGCGCCAAAAATACTTAGTCCATCTTTATATGAGAAGATAATTATTTTAAAAGTACTATCATATATTTTGAAATCTTTTAAAGCTTTGTTAATATCCTTCAGAATTATGTGAAGACCTTTAGGTTTGATATGACAATTACTAGAAACATATATATTTTTATGATTTATAAGTTTGTAAGTAATCACTTCATGATTCTTAAATAAAAATGTTTCTTTTTTAGTATTAAGTTCTATTTTGCGATAATTTTGTTTTTCCATCTACTTCTTTATTGACATGAAAAACAAAAATTCCTACCCTAACTTATTTATTTAATGAATAATCAAGGAATTTAATAATAATATCTTGTATTTGTTCACTCCAGAATTCACTTCCTCCATGATCCGCTCCTTCTAGAATATATAATTTAACATCTTTGCCACATTCCTTGAGTTTATTATAAACAGTGAGACTAACTCTTGGATTAATTGTACTATCTTTAGAACCGTGAAACATAAGAATCGGTGGTAGTTTTATGTCTTTTGTAATATTACATTCAACAGACATTTGTTTACACTTTTCGATATTTTCTCTTAAGTTAATACCACCTGCTTCTTTTCCTTCTGGTGAATCTGGTAAATGATGATTGACAGTACTTGGCATACCATCCTCTAGCATCAAGCTATTAGCTCCATAGAAAGATATAATGCCTTTTACATCACTGTTTATATTTGGATAAAGGTTTAACTTATCATCATCATTTATAAGTTGAGAAAAGAATGCTGCATGTCCACCTGATGAATCACCTGCAACAAATACTTTATTTTCATCAACTTTGTATTCATCGCTATTTAATTTCATAAACCTAATGGCGTTTTTAGTATCTAAGGCAGTTGCAGGAAAGTGGGCAATACTAGAATCTCTATATTCTACAATCGCAATTACATATCCCTTTTCTGAAATTCTAGAAAGTAAGCCAGCTTTAGCGTTTATGTTTTGTTTCTTCCAAGCAGATCCTTGAACATAGACAAGACATGGATATTTAATATCTAAATCTTTTGTATTTCTTGAAAATGGTGTGATAATTTGCAGATGCAAAGATACACCATCAATACAGGCATATTCAACATTTGAATAAATATAGGTTCCTATTTCATCTCCTGTTGTTTTAATTCTTTCCACCCCTTCTATTTCTTCATCGAAAGAAGGATATTCTTCATATGTCCAATCTTTTATTTCCATCGTTTCTCCTTAAATTAATGCAATTATACGTTCTTAAAAGAAACATAATCTTTGGCTTTTCTAATCATTGTCATATCTGTTAACAGCAGTGAACTTTAACTATGACAAATCTGTGGTTTTATAGAGTAATATAAAAACTCCTTCTTATATAATGTTTCTTGACTATAAATCATAATAAGAAAGGAGTTTTTTAAATGGATAATAATATCCAAAACAAGTTTATCATGAACATTCTTAATGTTGATGATAAAGATATTGAGACACTTGTTTGTGTTATTACATACTAAATTCATCAAGCATGACACATATTTTGTCATATGTATCCTTGATTTCTTGAGGAGCATCTTCTCTTAAGCGATGTTTCTCAAAATAAGGTTTAACAATATCCATTAAATCTTGGATTTCTTTTGGAAATTCTATAAACGTAACACTCCTTCCATAGCTTTAATTTCAACTCTAACTAATCAAAGTTGCTTCATGTTTAATAAAAGCCATATGAACTCAGATTAATTTTTACTTTTCAGAATCATACAAAGATGGAGTCTTTAATTCATCTAACATGACTTGTATTTGCTTATATGTATCCTTAATTTCTTGAGGAGCATCTTCTCTTAAATGACACTTCTCAATATAAGGCTCTACAATATCCATTAAGTCTTGGATTTCTTTTGGAAATTT
>CAVCDW010000142.1:0-2266 GCA_963601055.1 Elusimicrobiaceae bacterium | reverse complement strand
TTATGTCTTATTTTGAGGATTATACTTTTAATAAAAAACATGAACTTTATCAAGAACTGATAAATGGCAATGTTAAGAAAGTTAATTTATTGTTAACTTCCATACTTTTTGACACTCAATTTTGATTAATTGGTTTAAAAAGATAAATATAAGCTTTATTTATAGGGCAATTCTAAGGTTTTCTTGGGTTGTCCTTTTATTTTAGTGATATAATATTTGAGTGTAGATGACACTCAAATATGGAGGATAAATATGTACTTTAATTCTTTAGTTGATCTTGCTTCACTTAATGGAAAAATAACTATAAAATCTGATAAATATGTAATGTATGAAATAGGTAGAGAATATCATAAAGATAAAAAATATAATGTGCCTATAAGAGTAACAATAGGCATATTAGATAAAGAAGATAAAACTAAGATAAAACCTAATGAGAGGTTTGGTATATATTTTCCTGATATAGAAATAAGTACTAAGAGTACTATAAAAAGATCTTCTTGTTTAAAAGTAGGAACTTATATTTTGATTTCTAAGATTATTAAAGACTACAAGCTAGATAATCTTCTCTCTTTAGTATTTAAAAATAACGCTAAGTTAATGACTGATCTTGTTATGTATTATTTAATAGAAGAAAGTAACGCTTCTATCTATTATCCTGACTTTGCATATAATCATCCTTTGTTTAGTGAAGATATGAAGATTTATTCTGATACTAAGATAAGTTCTTTTTTAAAAGAAGTAACAGATGATGATATAAACACCTTTTTAAATCTTTGGGCAATAAGTAGGCCTAATAAAGAAGGCATTTATATTTCTTATGATTCTACTAATAAAAACTGTCAAGCAAGTGATATTGAACTTGCTGAATACGGCCATGCCAAAGATGATGATAGTAAACCAATTATTAATATTGCCATAGGCTTTGATATTAATAATAAAGAACCAATATTTTATGAAGAATATTTAGGTTCCATAAATGATGTTTCTCAATTATCACAAATGATAAAAAAGGTTAAAGGTTTAGGATATACAAATAATATTGGTTTTATCTTAGATAGAGGATATTTCTCTAAAAAGAATATAAGAGAAATGGATCATGAACATATGTCTTTTATTATTGCTTGTAAAGGCAATGCTAAATTTATAAATGGTCTTGTTAGTAAGGCTATTAATACTTTTGAAAAAGATAGAAATAATAGAATAAGTAGATTTAGTTGTTATGGAACATCTATTGTTTATCCTTTATTTAATGACGATGTAAATCGTTATATTCATATTTATTATGATGAATTAAAAGCTGCCATTGAAAGAGAAAACATAGAAGCTAAAGTAGAAAGAATAAGTAACTTATTAAAGAAAAATGTTGGTAAGAAAAAAGATTATAGTGAATATAATCATTACTTTGATTTAATATACAAAGATAATGTATTTGTAACAGCTATGCCAAAAAACGATGTAATAGAAAAAGAGAAAGAATATTGTGGTTATTTTGTAATAGTTTCTTCTAAAGAAATAAGTGCTGTAGATGCCTTAACTTTATATAAATCAAGAGATGAAAGTGAAAAACTATTTTTAACTGATAAATCATTTTTAAGTGGTAAGGCTTTTAGAGTTCAAAGTGAAAGTGCTATAAAAACAAAAACACTTATATCTTTTATTGCCTTAATTATAAGAAACAAGATTCATACTTACTTAAATGACTATATAGAAAGTACTTGTAATAAGCAAAACTACTTAAATGTAGAAAACACTATTAAAGAACTTGAGAAGATAGAAATGGTTAAAGGTAATGATGATATATATAGATTAGACCACGCCTTAACAAGAACACAAAAAACAATACTTAAAGCTTTCAATATAGATCAAAGCTATATACTAGATAAGACTAAAATCATTAGTAAAGAACTTCAAAGAATAAAAAACTTAGATAAAAAAGATTAATAAAAACAATACTAAAAAATAAATAAAAACCAATTTGAGTGTCAAAAAGATGGGAAGTTAACATCTATAGCCTATATATAATGGCCATTATAAACACTTGCGCACTGTATTTATAAAAATAATAAATAACAATTACATACAAGGCTTATAAATGTCAAAGTATTCTATTTGTCTTATATACTCTAATCATTAATTAGAAACATAAGTCATAAAAATACAAGAATTTCAAATAAAAACATGAAAACCTCACATGCATCAACAACATAGAGGCATCCAATGATACCCCCTCCCGATAAGGAGGGGACATCACCAAATTTACTTGCAC
>CAVCDW010000141.1:0-2275 GCA_963601055.1 Elusimicrobiaceae bacterium | reverse complement strand
AAAATCATTATTCCAACAATTTCCATTAGCATCAAACGCAAAACCTCTATAAGAATCATCAAAGACATCGCTACCAAAGGCATATTTATTGTCATAATCAAAGTCCCATAAATTCATTAAAGAAACATGTAGAAAACAATAATTCATAGCTCTGCAAGAAAAGAATGGCAACTATAAAAGCGAATCCTGATATCTTATTATCTTGAATATATACTTCACAAAAACAAAATAGCAACGGCAACAAAGCATAAAATCTATGAAACATATACGTTCCTGTATAAGTCATCGCGAACCCGCCCAAAGCATAAATAATTGGAATAGAAATCAATAGATAGCTTTTCTTTATATGATATTTATTTAGATAAATATACATATTTATACCAGATAAAACAATTGTGATGATTGTTGTGATTGCAAATAACAGGTCATAATTTATTTCACCATTATAAAAAATAAAAAAAGGTGTTATTAAAAAGTCTCCTACACAATACATTAATTTAGAAGCTAAATAATCAGTTCCTAGAAATGTATTCCAAGAATAAATTGCTAAAATATGATTATTCATCGTTTCTTTTATAATTCGATACCAATCTTTATAAAAAATATTATGTTGAAATAATTGGTCGTTGTACCAAGCAAATATATAACCTTTAAATAGCGTTTTAGCGAAAATGCAAATTGAAAATATTGATAGTATTGACGCTATTAAAATGATATATTTTATATTCTTTTTATATATCTTGACGTTTTTTGTCATGGATTCATTGTAACACCTGCCACTAAAGTTTTAAATCTTCACTCATCAACAAGTTTTCTTTTATCATAAATCAATTTATAATTTACTTATGCGAAATCTATTTAGATTATTACTGTGTTTAATTTATCCATTTATCCTGTTTTTTTCTTTTTATTTAGTTTATAGAAAATATAAAAACACCATAAAGAAATATTTCAAGCCAATTTTAATCAATAGTTTAATTGCTTCGGTTGTAATAATTTGTTGCCTACTGATTTTTTTTCATTTTGAAGATACTATATATGCTTACGATTATGCCGGCCATTGGATTCGATCATTAACCTTAAAAAAATTATTCTACGAAGATCCATATAACATTTTATCTACTGTATATAGTTCGATGAATAATTCTGACTACAGTTATTTGCCGGCCTTATTTAATTTGTCTTTTATATTAATCAATGAATCATATGCATTCTTCTCGATAAGCACTTTTATATTATTTTTATTACCAACATTTATTGTTTTACAAATTATTTATTTTAATTTCTACAAAACAAATAAAGTATTACCTTTAATTATTTTTTTATTGGTATATCCACTATATCTCACTTTATTCTATGGGAAGGTTGACTGTTCAGGCTTATTATT
This sequence comes from Elusimicrobiaceae bacterium, assembly GCA_963601055.1. Taxonomy (GTDB): domain Bacteria; phylum Bacillota_I; class Bacilli_A; order Acholeplasmatales; family Anaeroplasmataceae; genus UBA3206. The sequence goes on along the minus strand of CAVCDW010000141.1, from coordinate 888 downwards.
TATTTCTGTTGCGTATAGTCTGATTATTCTTCCTAAATTCAATGAAATTAGCACATTAGATTATTTATCAATTAACTTATTTGCTTTTTTGGCTATCTTCCTTAGAAGATGGTATTTATATTCTATTGTGTGTCTATATTTATCTTTGTTAATTAAATGGCTATTTTATAAACCCAAAAATATAAAAGATATAATCAAATTACTTTCTTCCGGCATAATTTTATTAATTATTTCGTTATTATTCTTTAATGACTTTATAACCAGGGTTTTAACTAATAATTTTGAAGAGACTTATGCTTTCTATAATCGACCAGGCAAGTTATTATCTTTTGTGAATAATATCTCTCCGATTATTTGTTTGTTTTCTTTATATGGAGGATATGTTCTATTTAAGAGGAATAAAGAATTATTAATAATAAATCTTGTTTCAATAGTTTTGCCATGCGCGATGATTTGGAAATTACAATCATTTGAATACCATCATTACTATATTTTTATTCTTAACATCCTGATTTTATTTACTGTCGGTATAAATAATGCTTCTAAATTACATATTCCAACATTCGCTTTATTGTTGGTTCAAGTGATGCTCATATTCACGCCATTGAGCAATACTATGCCTCTTTTTACAAACATTAGAAAAAATCCAGAAATTTTAGAAACAAAAGATGATTTGATTTCCTTATCAGAATACCTAAAGTCCATTGAGCCAGATGACGAAACAACAGCTTTTATTGCGGCTGGTTCTTATGGAATTATTTCCGATGATCTTTTAAGAAACGCTTTGCTTCCTAATCTTGATGGTCCAAATATTGATTCGGCAGTATTTGATATAAGAGATGGTTTTCCAAGAGACTACCAATTTATAAAATACATTATTGTTGTCGA
>CAVCDW010000140.1:0-2341 GCA_963601055.1 Elusimicrobiaceae bacterium | reverse complement strand
CATTAATATCACCTTCATATATATTATAAACTATTTTTTTATAATATAAAAAGAAAACGAAGTTTTATTCTTCGTTTGTTTCTTTATTATTTAAATATAAGAATGTAATAAATGTATTTAATACAACAAGACCTTCTGAGAATCCAAATAGATTATTAATGTGTCTCTTCATATCAACTGAAATTGTAATATTACCATTTGAAATGCTTTTATTAAATACTATTAAACCAATTGTAAGTAAAACTGTTATTACAAATCCTAATCCTAACACAATGTATTTAAAATATTTATTCATTTGGCACCTCTTCTTCATAATTCTCAAATAAATTATTGTTCTTTACTGCTCTATATACAGGTTCATATATAAGTGTTGATAACACTACTGTTATAAATCCTGTTATAAGTGATCCTGGTATTTTAGATGTCGCAACAATAATAGATGTTTTAAATGATGATAAGAACAATCCTTCAAGTAAGAATCTTAATAAGAATTCACCTACAACATTCGCGAATATTGCGATTAATACTGCTACAAGTACCGCAAGGCTTCTTTTTGATAGTTTATTTGCGTAAATTATCGCAAATAGTGTTCCTATAAAGAATATCAAACTAAATATTGGAATATATAGTGATATTGTAAGTTTTTTGTTTGAATTAAATATATTATTAAATGTTCCACTAAATCCATTAGATGCGCCAAAACTTGATCTATCAGATAGAATAAATAATATTACTGATGATATTGTAAGTGCCGCAAATAATCCTAATAATACATATAATATTTTTTTAGCATTTATATCTTTTTTAATTATTAATCTAAATATAAATCCTACTAAAAATCCAATTAAGAATTTTAAGATGAATGTTCTTGCGATTGTAGTTGGTTTTGATGTATAGAAAATCAAATCGTAAAGTCCCATTCCACAAGAACCTACAATACCTCCTGCAACACCACCAAGTAGTAATGCAGATAGTATCATGACAAAATTTCCTAAATGTACGAAATCCCCTGCAGGCATTCTTATTTGAACAAATGTTGCGGCACAACAAAGTGCTGTAAACATTGCGATTATAATTATTTTGTTTGTTAATCTAACTGTTTTATTATTCATATTAACAAGCCTCCTTTATGTATGATATAATACATTTAAACTGATACCATTTTAAGTACCAGATTAAATATATTTTATGGGACCAGGTGATTTTATGAGACTGCTTAGTATTAATTTTTCAAACAAGGAAGCTAAATATATAGAACTTTATAACTATATTAAACAAGCGATAACATCAGGACAACTTCCTCCAAATGAAAAACTACCATCTAAAAGAACAATGGCTGAATATTTAAATATATCACTAAATACCGTTATGCAAGCATATGATCTTTTGCTTAGTGAAGGTTTTATTGTTTCATACCCTAAAAAAGGATATTATGTTGTTCCATATAATTTAAAAATTAAAAGTGGTGATAATGGTATATCTTACAACACTAAAAATATAGAATACCGCTATGATTTTTCAACGAAGAATATTGATTCAACAATATTCCCATATTACACTTTCAATAAAATCGCTAAAAACATAATATATGATATAGACACATTAAAACGTTCAGATCCTTTTGGTAATATTTTATTACGTCAAGAAGTTAAAAAATACCTTTATTCAACTAAAGGTATTAATGTTTGTGAAAACAATATAATAATTGGCTCTGGTATTGAATATTTATTAACAAACCTTATTGAAATAATTGATTCAAAGAATTACGCTATTGAAAATCCTGGCTACGATAAAATTTTAAAAATATTAAAAAACAATAAAAAAAATGTTGAACTTATACCTCTTGATAATGAAGGCTTTATGATATCTAAATGCACAAGTGATGTTATATACATCACCCCATCAAACGAATTCCCAACAGGTATTAAAATGAGCATGAAACGAAAAACCGAAATAGCCTCATGGGCAACAAAAGGGCGTTATATAATTGAAGATGATTTTGATGGAGAATTTAAATATTTATCTAACACCTCATTATCTTTATATGATTTAGCTAAAGATAATACCATTATTCTTCAAACATATTCAAGATCACTATCTCCAGCGTTTAGAATAGCTTATATGATATTGCCAAATGATTTATTATATAAATACAAAGAAAAATATTCTTTTTATTCTTCAACAGTATCAACACTAGATCAACTAATTCTAAAAGAATTTATAAATAGTGGTGCTTATTCTAGAAATATAAATAAGAATAAAAATTTATATAAACAAAAAAGAGAATTAATTATTAAAATGTTAGAACAATATGATTTTATAAAAATAGATTATATAAATT
>CAVCDW010000139.1:0-2353 GCA_963601055.1 Elusimicrobiaceae bacterium | reverse complement strand
TGTTATGTATGATACAATATAAAAAAGACAATAAAGAAAGGAGAAAAGATATGAGCGAGTTCAAAAAATTGCCTGTTGGTATAGAAAACTTTGAAGAAATAATTACGGATAACTATTACTACTAATGTCAACGTATAAATGTACAAAAATGATTATATAAATATGTACAAATCAGTCATTCTCTTCCACATAATCTTTCAAACGATATGACCTGCCTGTAATGGTCACTACATGTGCATGGTGTAAAACTCTATCTAATATTGCACTAGCTATCATTGTGTCTTTAAATACTTTATCCCAGTTATTGAAACTAATGTTTGTTGTAAAAATTGTACTCTTAGTTTCGTAACGTTTATCAATAAGCTGAAAGAATAACTTTGCGTCTTCTTCATCTATGGGAAGATAACCTATTTCATCGATGATTAATACTTTATACTTACAATAATTCTTTATTCTTGCCTCTAATCTGTTTTCTAAACGAGCTTTATGTAATTGGGCAATTAAATCATTACATTTAATGAAATAGGTGCTAATTCTATTCTTTGCCGCAATAATACCAATTGAAGTTGCTAGGTGTGTTTTGCCTGTCCCACTATTTCCTAAAAAGACGACATTCTCATTGTTTTCTACAAATCTTAAACTTGCTAAATCTTCTATTTCAGCTTTATTTAACGTAGGCTGAAATTCAAAATCAAATTCTTCAAGAGTTTTTCTGTGTGGAAACGCTCCTGTTTTAACCATTGCATTCACAGTGTTTGTTTCCTTATGATCTATTTCGTAATTTGTCAGTTTGATCAAACTGTCTATTAGAGAAATATTTCCTTGATTAGTACTATCTATGATTTCATTTAAATGTAATTTCATTTCATAGAGTTTTAAATAATCTAGATTATTTATCAATTGTTGGTAAGTTGTGCTCATTATATTTTTCTCCAATTCTATTTAGGTTTTCTTTAGCTATTTCTTGCAATTTATCATCTTTAAAAGGTAATGTTTTTGATAGTAGTTCTAGATAGTGGTTATAATTATAATTTAACTTTTGATTTGTTATTTTATGTATAGCCACTAATATTTCGTGATCATATAGATGTAATAATTCATCATAGACTTGAATTTTTAACTGCTTACCAATATATTGTGATGGTACAGAATACTGATTGTTTTTGTATGTAACAAAACTGGATTGATTTACTTTAACCGTCAGTGTTTGTATCGTATAAGAGTTTCTTATTTTATCTTGTGGAAGAGGTAGGAGAAACTCTTTTTCTCTTTGTAAAGCCAATGCTGGAATCGTTTGGTATTCCTTATGAAATCGTGTATTCTCTCTATTATTTATATCTTCCACTTTTTGATTTAATTCTGTGTAATCTAAATCCCCACTATATGCCTTTAATTCGTCTAATATACGCATTGGTGATTCTACTTTTGCTTTTGTTTGTGGTCTAGCAGCTATACAAGGATGAACTTCAAAACCATAATCTTTAGAAAATTGTTCGAATTTAATATTTATTTTCCCTTTTGAATACTCTGTTCTTGGCTCATCCATAACTGTTTTCATATTATCTGTAAGTATCTCTTTTGGAACCCCACCAAATATTTCAAAAGCCTTATTCATATGATGGAATAAAACATCTTGTGTCTTAGTTAAAGATAATTGATAAACTCTAAATCTTGAATAACTAAGAATTAATACGAATATGTTGATTGTAATAGTTTCACCAGTTTTAAGAAGAAACGGAATTGACTCTTTCCAATCAAGCTGAGCTTGTTGTCCAAGTTCTGTTTCATATCTAGTCAATGCTGGACCACCTGAATATTTATGTCTTTTCTTATGAAAATATTCATTGAATTCTTCATTCTTTGAGATATACCTTCTAAAACTTGATTCAGAGCAGGATAAACCATAATTCTCTTTTAAGTACCTATAAAGAACGCTTTTATAGCAGAATATTTTTGCTTTATTGCTTAATAGCTCTTCTATAGTTTCTTTGTATTGATCAATAGAAGAATTCTTTTGACGAGTCTTGGATTTTTCAAATCCATTAATATATTTTTTGATTGTTCGTCGATCGACATTTAGCTTTCGAGCTAAAGCACTTTTATTTACTTTCATACCTAATCCTTTCTCTATCGCTGATAGTTTGTATAAATCATTTAGTGATTTCACTTCAAAATTAGATATGACTGTTTTTCGTCCTAGTATCATATGTCATTTCCTCCTAGTAATGACAGTAATTATAACTAGAACTGTACATTTTTATTTAATCGATTATGTACATAGTTAAATTAGCATTAATAAATGGATATTCGTATTTGATTTCTTTAGGTGTAATTACATCTCCAGTAGAAATAT
>CAVCDW010000138.1:0-2376 GCA_963601055.1 Elusimicrobiaceae bacterium | reverse complement strand
GTGGTTGACTACTGCGATGATAATCCCCACAGAGGACTTGCACCTCCAAGATATACGCCTCGCCCGGCATACAGAAAAGGAAAAAGAAAGAGAAATAACTACTGTAAGTATAGATACCTCTATTACTTTAGATACAAATACTGATGATCTTAAAAATATAGGTTATGGAATCATTAAAAATATTTATAAAGAACTTGAAATAGATAAGTTTTGGAAAAGTGTTGAAAAGAAAGAAAATACATCTTTGCCATTAGAAAAGATATTTGAATTACTTGTATTTTCAAGAATTGTTTTTCCTTCTAGTAAAAGAGATACCTTTAATAATAAACATAAATTATATGAAGACTTTAATGGTTTTAATTTAGATGATGTCTATAGAGCTTTAGATTACTTTACTAAGTATGATAAAGAACTTTCCACACATTTATATAAAATGTCAAAAGATAAATATAAAAGAGAAACAAGTGTTGGCTACTTTGATTGCACAAATTATTATTATGATATCTCTAGACCTGATACAGATGAATTTGATAGTGATGGTAAATTATTGCTTAAAAGATATAGAAAATATGGACCTGAGAAAAACCATAGAAAAGATCCAATTATTGAAATGGGCTTATTTATGGATACTACAGGTATTCCATTATCATATGGATTATTTGCAGGCAATGATTCAGAGAAAGTTAATATGCTTCCCATTATTAAAAAGACTAAAGTTGATTTTGGCTTAAATAGAATGATTATTGTAGCTGATAGAGGTTTAAATACATCTAATAATATTTATAAATTAAATGGTGATAATAAAAGCGATAATAATGCCCTTGATGGTTATGTATATGGTCAAACAGTAAGAGGAGCAAGTGAAGAATTTAAAAAGTGGGTTTTAAAACAAGATGACTATGTTCTTACTAAAATAAATAATGAAGCTAATGATGAAAATGATAATACATTAAATGATGATTTTTATTTTAAACATAAATCTAGAATCTATCCTAAAAGGATTAGTGTTGATTATATTAATAAACAAGGAAAACAAGTTAAAAGAGAAATAACAGTAGATCAAAAACAACTTGCCTATTATTCAAATAAATATGCCAAGAAACAAAAACTTGATAGACAAAGATGTATAGATAGAGCTAAAGACTTAATAGAACATCCTAAAAAATATGATAAAGCTGCAGCTAAAGGTGCATCTGGTTATGTACTTAATATTTCTTTTAATCCTGATACTGGTGAAGTAATAGCTAAGGATTTAAAACTAGATGAAGAAAAAATAAAAGAGGAAGAAAAGTATGATGGCTATTACTCTATAGTTACATCAGAATTAAAAATGGATGATTTAAAAATAAGAGAAGTATATAGAGGTTTAATAAAGATTGAAGATACTTTTAAAATAACTAAATCAGAACTTGATACCCGTCCCATATTTGTAAGAACCAATGAACATATAGAGTCACATTTTACTACTTGTTTTACTGCTTTAGTCTTAATTCGTCTTCTTGAAAGAAAACTTGATAATAATTATCCTACAACACAAATACTTAAATCACTTAGAAATTATAATTGTGTCAATATAGGTGATAATAAATATCAATTTGTTTACTATGATTTAATACTAGAAGATATAGCTAAACAATATAATTTAGATTTATCTAAAAAATATAAAACACAACTACAAATAAGAAGACTTTTAAAATATTAAAAAATTTTCAATTAAATAAAAATATCAATAATTACACTATATAGAGAAATCGCCAATCATCCGATAAATAAAGGACTTTTGGCGATTTGGTTCAAAACTTGAGTTTTAAATTCTATTGACCTTTATCTTAACTATGATATATTAATATATGAATGAATGTTCATATATTCATTATAAAGGAGTTAAATTATATGAAAAAGACTTACAAAATTGATGTTGATTGTGCAAATTGCGCAAACAAAATGGAAGAAGCAGCCAAAAAAACAAGCGGTGTAAAAGATGCTGTTGTAAATTTTATGACCTTAAAAATGACTGTTGAATTTATGGATGGCGTTGACCATAAAGAAGTTATGAAAAATGTATTAAGTAATTGCAAGGCTGTAGAAGAAGATTGTGAAATATTCTTATAATGAATAAAAAACAAACGAAAAATCTTTATCGCATAATAAGTGCTCTAATTCTATTTGTTGTTTTTTCACTAATACCTTTTACAAATAATTATTTAAAATTTATTTGTTATCTTATTCCCTATTTAATCGTAGGCCATGATGTATTAAAGGGTGCCTTGCATGGTATAAAAAATAAACAAGTATTTGATGAAAACTTTTTAATGGCTGTGGCAACAATTGGCGCCATGGGCCTAGGTGACTATAAAGAAGCAGTGGCAGTAATGC
>CAVCDW010000137.1:0-2421 GCA_963601055.1 Elusimicrobiaceae bacterium | reverse complement strand
TCATTATCAAATAAAAATAAAAGTTGAATTTAAATATTCTTATCATTGTCAAAAGCTTCACCAACCTACAATGCCACCATTTTTTCTTGACTTTTGGAATAATACATTAAATAAGCATTTACCTACGATATAGTAAATTACAGTAATTATAAACAAGATTAATATTTCAATGTTTAAAGGCAATAAACACTCTGATTTAAACAAGATATTTCTAATAATATCAATCGACCATGTGAAAGGAAAAAATAATCCAAAATACTTTAATATAGATGGAATATATCGAAGTGGAACTATCACGCCACATATAAAAGGTGCAATATTACCGATAAATGAAACGATTTGATCGGTTTCTTTATAAACCATCATAATTGCAATAAGTATTGTAGAAAAACAATAGCTTGCAAAATAGGTAAACAATATAAGCAGTAAACACAAGAAGATTTGTAAAAAAGAAAACTTAATCACAACTAGTGGAGCTACAAACAAAATTAATATCAGAGATTGAAATATAGTAGAAATCATTCCATCTAATGTCCAACCTATAATCATATCTACAGTTTTAAGGGGCATCATTAAAGTTTCATTTATTATGCCTTCTTTCATTTGATTTCTCATTTGAAAAACAAAACTCCATAATATTTCAACACCACTCCATATACTTGTTACAACAAGTAAATATACCGCGTAATCAAAAGTTGTTTCAAAACCAAATATTGGGACATTACCGTTTTGTATCATAAACAAAGCAGGCAAAATTGGAACTAAAAGACTTAAAGCTGAAATAATAAAATTAATCTTGTATCTAAAAGATGTTAAAAAGTTAATCATAAACAATGATTTTATTTTTACCATAGTTCTAGGCCGCCCTTCATTCTGATTTTATTAATTTCTTTTTTCAGTAATACATTTCCTGTTAGAAAATAAATTATAGAAATAATAGTCATGATTAAAACAACGTTTTTTAAACTTATTTGATTTCTATTTAAAAATATCGAATAAGTAAGTGGTATTAGAAAAGAAAAAAATCTAATACCTATAGGATAGCTTTTAATATCATTTGTATATCCAGATAAAAAACCAAATAATTGTTGTAAAAAATAATTAAGTTCTTTAACTTTCTTAAACTTAAGCACCATCACCGCAAACAATATGCTAAAACAAAACAAAGGAACACTTAGCACAATTGTTTCGAATATAAATAATATAAAATTATCTATTGTCAAAGCTAAAAATATTTTAGCAAAAAGAATCGTAAATAAAGTTATAAACGTACAATCAATTACATGATATAGATATTTTCCAAATAAATAGCCAATAATACCAATTGGTGAAGCTACTATATTCACAAGCGTTCCTTCTATACATAATTCGCCTAGACCATCAGATACTCCAAATAATAATTGGCACATCCAAATCCACATAATCATATTTTTTAATATTTCTATATTAAAGCCATAATATTCAGCTATCAAAACATAAGGCGCAATCAAAAAGAAAGGAAAACAATATCTATTTAAAGTTTTCATTTTATATCTGATATTCATTATCAGCTCTTTTTTTACAATCCAGAACATTCAGCTTTCCTTCTTTTAATTCATAAATATTTTCTTTTTGAGCCAGCTTATCTTGTTGGTGAGTAACGCTAATGATTAACTTATCATTTTTAATTTCATCATCAATTATTTGATTAACTATATTGCAGCCATCTTCATCTAAACCACTATATATTTCATCTAAAAAGATTACTTCTGGATTATTTAGAATAGCTTTTATAAACATCAGTCTTTTCTTCATACCGGTTGAATAAGTTTCTATATATTGATTATTATTAGCCAAACCAACCTTATTCAAAAGAGCAGGTATTCTTTCATTTAATTCTGATCTTTTTAATCCATAAATATTTCCTATATATTTAAGATTTTCATAAGCAGTTAATTTATGATATAGTGTTCTATCACTTGCGAACGCAAACCCTATTTTAGCTTTAGTTTTATTACTAAATATTTTCGTATCCTCACCCAACAATTTGACATTACCATCATCAGGTAAAATCAAGCCCATCATCGTCTTTAACAAAGTTGTTTTACCACAACCATTTTCACCAACTAAAACATAGTGTCCTTTATCAAGTTTTAAATCGATATTATTAAATAGAACTTTATCATTAAACTTTTTCGATACATTACTAAGCACTAATCTTGATTGTCCCATATTTCAATTACCATATTTAAATTTCCATCTATCACTGATTATTTTAGCATACACTAGTTAATTCTTTAACAAATAAAAAGTACAAGCATTATCATTCAAAACGCACTTACTGCTTGTACATTTTTAGATTAATTATTTAATGATTTTTGAATTAAATTTCCATTAGTATTTCACTTAACAATTTAAAAGCTTTATCACTAGAATTTCTAA
>CAVCDW010000136.1:0-2441 GCA_963601055.1 Elusimicrobiaceae bacterium | reverse complement strand
ATATATGGTAGATTATTCAAATGCGACCCCAAAACTTACAATAAATCCTATAAATTCTGTAGGGCCTAGTGCTGGATTTATGCAGACACTTGAAATTTATTCTCTTCTTACATCCACAGATATCACAAAAGGTAAAAAAATTGTTGGAACAGGAACAATTGATGTGGAAGGTAATATAGGCGCAATTGGTGGTATTGAACAAAAAGTAGTCGCAGCTTTTAAAAATAAAGCAGATATATTCTTATGTCCACAATCAAATTATGAAGATGGATATAATCAATATCTAAAACTTGGTAAAAGAAGAAAAAGAATGACTTTTATTAAAGTATCTACATTCTCTGAAGCTTTGGAGGCGTTAGAAAATGTTTAAAAAATTTATGATGCTTTATAATGAAATAGAAGATAATATTCCTTCTAAAAAAAGAATTTTATATAAAATATTATCTTTTATAATCGCAATATTTTTTGTATTACCATTTGTTTTATTAGATATTAATTTATTATATCTATACTATGAACTTGAAATACTTTTAGTAATAATATTACATGTTCTATTTATAATGCTTGTAATGATTTATATTAAATTCTTGTTATCTTTTATTAAAGAATATAATTTAGAATCTTATAAAAACAAAAAATATTTTTATTTTGTAGGTTTAATATTTAGTTTAATACTTGTAATAATAACATTTATATTTTATTTGTTCTTAAGGAGGTAGTTTATGTGGATTGTATTTATAATCGCAACACTTGGAGTACTTTTAGATCAGTTTAGTAAGACTTTAGCTGAACTTAATCTTACTCAAGGTCAAAATAAAGAATTAATTGGTAATTTTTTATATATAACAAAAACATATAATACAGGCGCAGGATGGTCTATAATGGATGATAATACCTTAGGACTTGCGCTAATATCATTATTCGCAACAATCATTTTGATTGTATTGACTATAAAATATATTAAATCATTTAAACAAAATATTCTACCATCCCTAGCTCTTGGAATGTGCCTTGGTGGTTGTGTTGGAAATATGATAGACCGTTTCCTTACAGTATTTAACTTACGTGATGGTGTTATAGATTTTATAGGAATGAACATTGGTTCATATGAATGGCCTATTTATAATATTGCGGATGTATTACTTGTATTAGGTATTATAGTTGCGGCAATATGGCTATTATTTTTAAAGGAGAAAAAAGATGCTTAAAAAATATATAGTTTCGAAAAACGATAGTGGAGTAAGACTTGATAAATATTTAAAACAATATAATGATGATTTATCAAGATCTTATATAACAAATCTAATAGATAATAATAAAATTCTTGTCAACAACGAAGTCACAAAACCTTCTTATATAGTTTGTGCAAACGATACTATAGATTGTCTTGAGACAGAAGTAAAAGAATTAGATGTTAAAGCAGAGGATTTAAACTTAAACATTGTTTATGAAGACGAAGATGTACTTGTAGTAGATAAACCTACAGGAATGGTTGTTCATCCAGCCGCAGGTAACCATGAAGGTACTCTTGTAAATGGTCTTTTATATCAAGTATCTGACTTATCAGGAATTAAGAATGAAGTAAGACCAGGTATTGTACATAGAATTGATAAAAATACATCTGGCCTATTAATGGTCGCAAAAAATGATTTAGCAGTTAAAAATCTAGAAGAACAATTAAAGAACCATACTGTCACAAGACTTTATGTAGGGCTTGTTTCTGGTGTCATAAGCGAAGAAAGAGGTAGAATTGATGCGCCTATTGGTCGTGATAAAGACGATAGAAAAAAGATGGCAGTAACAAAAGATGGTAAACAAGCTATCACAAACTTTAAAGTCTTAGAAAGATATAAAAAATTCACATTATGTGAATTTAAACTAGAAACAGGAAGAACTCATCAAATAAGAGTCCATATGAAATATATCGGACATCCACTTGTAGGTGATCCTGAATACGGAAATAAAAAGCTAATAAGTGAAACTGGACAATATCTACATGCAAAAGTACTAGGATTCAAGCACCCTAGAACTGGTGAATATTTAGAATTCACATCAGAACTTCCAGAATATTTTAAAGAATATTTAAATACTTTAGAAAAATAAAGGCCTTAGCACTATTTTAGTGCTTTGGCCTTTCTTTGTTTTGTTATTAAAATATTTAAATAAGTAATCTTATTTTGTGTCTTAGTCGCAAATCTTCTTGTTTCATATTCAATAACCTTTTTCTTCTTAAGATAAGAAATAGTATTAGTTCTAGTACTAGATTTATGATTTTTAATCATTTCACTTAGTTTATTATCATTATTTGTTTTTTCAAGTGCTATTTCATAAGGTATATTCTTTAGAGATTGATTATATGAAATAAGTTTTATTTTGTTAGTTTCTTCAATCTTTTTAATATTTTCTTTATATGTATTTACTAAATTTTGTTTATTTTTTTT
>CAVCDW010000135.1:0-2460 GCA_963601055.1 Elusimicrobiaceae bacterium | reverse complement strand
AATTAATCTTCCAGAATTTGATAAAAACAAATTCAATGACTTAAAAAAAGAACAAAAAATCGATATATCTTTAATGGATGATTATTATATGGATAACATAAAAGATAATAGGTTAATAATTGGTTATTCCGGAATAAATATTAAAGATATACCTGATGGCATTAATATTTTAATCGATATAATAAAAAAATCGCTTTTATAAGCGATTATTTTATTTTATTTTGAAGTAAAGTATAAACCTTATCTTTAAGATCATCACGTTTTAGTGCGAAGTCTATTGTAGCTTCAATAAATCCTATTTTAGAACCTATATCATATCTTCTTCCATCAATGTCTAATGAATATACATCTTTTTCATCCATCATTCTTAAAATAGCATCAGTAAGTTGAATTTCATTACCTGCTCCTCTTGTTTGAGTTTCAAGGTATTTAAATATTGCAGGATCTAAGATATATCTTCCACCAATTGCAGAATGCGATGGCGCATCCTCTAGTTTTGGTTTTTCAACAACACCTTTAAGTTTAGAAAGTCCTTTTTCTACTACTTCTTTAGGATCACAAATTCCATATTTTGAAACGTCATCATCTGATACTTCTAGTGTTCCAAGAATTGATGAAGATGTTTTATCATACGCATCAATAAGTTGTTTTAATGCAGGCTGTTTGTTACCAACATATACATCATCACCAAGTAAAACCGCAAATGGTTCATCTCCAACAAATGTTTTAGCAGTTAATACTGCATGTCCAAGTCCTAGTTGTTCATGTTGACGTATAAAATGAATATTAATTTTATTTGGTAATTCTAATATTTGTTCTAATTCTTTTGTTTTACCTTTTGATCTTAATTGACTTTCAAGTTCAAAGTTATTATCGAAATAATCCATTATTGCGTTTTTATTTGAAGAAACAACAATTAAGATATCCTCAATCCCTGATTCCATAGCTTCACGAACAATAAATTCAATTGTTGGTGTATCAATAATTGGCAACATTTCTTTAGCTACAGCTTTTGTTACAGGTAAAAATCTTGTTCCGTATCCAGCAGCTGGAATGACTGCTTTTCTAATTTTTTTCATTACTTCTTATCCCCTTTTTTAACATTATCCATTAAATCTGGCGCATCACTACTCTTTTTAATTGGTGCACCTTGTGTAAATGAACCACCATTATTTTTCTTTCCAATACTTTGGAACATAATAATGATTCTTCTTTTTCCAACTAAAATGTCACCAATAACAAGAACGAATATTATATATAATACTAGAGATATTATAATCTTAAACCATAAAAGCCAATTTACATAATCATTTTGTGTAAGATATGTATTAGCTCCATCAATAGTTTTATATTCAGAAAGCCATGTATCATACATTGCGTTATAAGCATCATAATTATCCGCATCTATAGCCGCATTATATACTTTAACCATTTCATCTAATTTAGTTAAATAAGTTGAATTATATGCCAATACTGTATCAAAATTAATTGTAGTGTATACATTACCATCACGGTCTCTTATTTCAATCTTAGTAATATCATTCTTTTCAAATCCACTATATTGAACTAATAGTTCATATGGTACATATAACATATAGATATCCTCTATATATTGATTTACAAGACCAAATGTTCCATATTCTACTAATTTATCTCCATCAACATATGAAGTATCTCCATTTTCATCATGAACAACGTATGCATTTTCTTTTTTAGTCGCATTTCCATTTATGTATCCATTTCCAAAAACAGTAAATGATTCTCCTACTGAATTATATACAACATACCCTGTTTTGTTGTATACATCACCTGATACATCTGCTTTAGGGTTTGAAGTATTAAGACTAGATTTCTCAAGCGCAATACCATACTCTAAATCAAGATAGTTATATTTATCAGATTTTGGTGAATCAACATTTCTATACGCAAGTTCAAATACTCTTACAGTACATTTTGAATCATTAGCTGCAGGTGCAGTGTAGATTGCATTAGTATTTGAATAAGATGCGTACACCTTTAATGCATTAGTATAATCTCCACTATTTACACTCTTCTTAATAAATTTAGTTTCTGTATTTGTAGTGACACTAAATGTAACCATTGTCATGAACAAGAAGCCAAAAATTATCATTAAAGCATAATAAGTTATTTTTTTCCACATATTAATAAATTCCTTTCATAGAAAATCAATATAATAATACTACATAAAAAAACTTTATTCAAGAAATTATTTTCTTTAAAATATACCTTTACAAATCACATTTTTTCATATATAATCTAAATTGCTTGATATGGCGTACGTGGTGAAGTGGTTAACACATTGGTTTGTGGCACCAACATGCGCAGGTTCGATTCCTGTCGTACGCCCCAAGTAATTTATAGTATATTAGACTCACTTTGTGAGTTTTTTCGTATACTAAAACTAGGAGTTAATCTCTTAGTTTTTTTGTTTCAAATATT
>CAVCDW010000134.1:0-2518 GCA_963601055.1 Elusimicrobiaceae bacterium | reverse complement strand
ATTTTATATGGGCCATATAATTTTTGTTTAAGCTCTTATATTAAATCAGTAAGTGAAGATTTATTTCGATTATTTATATTAAAAAAAGAAGAGTTATATTTAAATATAAGTTGAAGAAAGGGGAATCAACATGAAAAGATTATTAATGGTTTTATTTTTATTTTTGTTATTAACAAGCTTATTTGGTTGTAGCCAAAATAATAAACACAAATCAAGTTTAGAAAAAGAAACTTTACAACCAATTGAAACTAGTGACTTAGAAGATGTTATCGATGTTTATGAAGCTATCTTTTTAGATAATGAAGAAGTTTTAAATTTATTTAAAAAGGTAAGAGGAGAAGTATCGCCACTTGAAAATGTTGCAACAAGTTTTCATGTAACTACTGAATTTAAACCAGAAGAACCAAAATGTAAATGGTATGGTCAAAAGGTAAATGTTCATTTTATAAAGTATAAAATCGCTGAAGTAATTATGGATGATGGCAATATAACGGAAAATGAAGGCTTTAAAGTTGAACTTAGTAGTGATGATGAAGAATTTAATAATTTTTTAAAATCATTAAATAAAAATTTTCATGTAACAGGTACTTATAAAGACGCTGCTAAGTGGACTAATAATATTGATTTTTCAGATGGTGAAGATGTTGATTTTACACTAGAGGGGATATTTGGTGGATATTATTCAGATAATTCAATTAGATTTGAAAGGATTGATGAATGATAGCTTATTTTCATTTGCCTGGTTTATTTGAATTCTATGATTTTTATAAAGAGTTTTTACCTATTTATTTTAACCATAGAGAATACTTTAATGACTATATACAAATTGGATCAATTTATGGATCACCTGATGATTGTTTATGGGCTGGTGGTAGAACTAGTGATGGCAAAGCAGATGTTAAAGATGTAATCGACTTAGTTAATAAATATAATATCTCTGCTAGATTAACTTTTAGTAATTCTTTACTAACGGGCAATCATTTAAATGATTATAAATGTAATAAATTATGTTCTTATTTTAATAAGACAAAAGTAAAAAGTGGAATTATTATTACTTCAGATTTATTACTTCAATATCTTAAAAATACTTATGATAATTTTTATTATGTTTCTTCAACTACAAAAGTATTAACTAATTTTAATGATTTAGTTACTGAATTAAATAACGATAATTTTGAATATGTGGTGCCTGATTTTCGTTTAAATAAGTCTTTTTCTAAATTAGAAAAACTAAATAAAATTCAAAAAGAAAAGATGGAATTTTTATTAAATGAATGTTGCTATATAGGTTGTACAAATAGAAAAGAATGTTATGAAAATGTATCTAGAAAAAACTTAGGACTTGATACTATAGATAATATTTGTAATGCACCTAATTTAAATAAAGGTTATTCGTTTTCTAGGGCTAAATTGAATCCTTCTTTTATATCTATAAATGATATAAAAGATATTTATATGCCTTTAGGTTTTTCTAATTTCAAAATAGAAGGAAGGGGACTAGGAAGTGCTTTGCTTCTTGAATTTATTCTTTACTATATGGTTAAACCTGATTATCAAATAAATATAAGAGAAGAACTTTATTTAGATAATATGTTAGATTTATTTTAAAATTGAATTATTTCTTCTTTATCATTTTCTGTAACATTTCTTAACACTTTACAAGGTGAGCCAATAGCTACTACATTTTCAGGTATATTCTTAGTAACAACACTACCTGCGCCAATGATTGATCCAGAACCTATTGTTACGCCACCTTTAATTACAGAGTTAGCACCAATCCAAACATCATCACCAATTGTAATAGGAGCTGACACCATAATTCCTTCAGCTCTTTGAATTTTATCTATACTATGTCCTGCGCAAGCGATAACTACTCCTGGTGCTATAAAGACATTTTTACCAATGTAAACAGGTGAAGTGTCTAGGATAGTACAGTTATGGTTAATTACTGTTAAACCGCTTGTATGTATGTTAAAACCGTAATCACAATAAAATACTGGTTCTATAAATGTTAAATCTGAACAATCACCAAATAATTCTTTTAGTATTTCTTGTTTTTCTTTATTGTCATTAGGTCCTATTTGATTATATCGATAACATAATTCTTTTGCTTTTTGTTTATATTCATGAGGTATTTTTCTATCATTAATCGCAAAACGTTTATCACTTTTTAATATTTCTAAAATTTCCATAAGCTCATATTAAAACAAAATAATAAAAATATTCAAGAAAAATTTTTTATAAAAATAAAATCATAACTCTTTAAATATGGAATAAATACATTTCATCTTCTTGCATTACAAGCAAATTGATGTTAAGCATTTTTATTAAATGTATTCTAACTTATTTTAAAGCTTGGAAAAGTCAATATAAAAATGTAAGTTTTAGGGCAAAATAATTATGCATGAAATCTTACATTTTTATTTTGCCCTTTTAACCTATTATTGATCAGAATCAGTAAGATACTGAAGCTGATCTTTCAATCTATATGATGGACCATTGATATTGATTACTGAAC
>CAVCDW010000133.1:0-2526 GCA_963601055.1 Elusimicrobiaceae bacterium | reverse complement strand
ACTCAGATGACTTATTATTTTTAAATGTTAATTATCTTCTTTATTATCACATTCTATTAGACAGCAAGAAACAAGGCTATAAACAAGTAGACTTCTATGGTTCAGAAGGAAAAGTTGATCCAAGTAGCCAAATCTATGGCATCTATTTATTTAAGTTAAGATTTGGTGGTGACTTTGATGAATTTGTTGGCGAATTTGATTTTGTTACACGTCCATTTGCCAATTTAATTATTTCTTCTTTATTAAAAATAAGAAGAAGAATACTATATAAGAAATCTTTAAAAGGTAGTAAGCAATGATTCAAGAAATTAAAAAAGAAGAATTTAATAGTCTAAGCAAGACATTCGACGATGTTACCTTTTATCAAACTAGCAATTGGGCTGAATTAAAAGCTTATACCGGTTGGAAGCCTTTATTTATCAAATATGATGATAAAGCTTGTGCCTTAATCCTTTTAAAGAAGATGCCTTTATTGAATAGTTATATGGCCTATTGTCCTAGAGGCTATCTATTAGACTATACTAACAAGGACTTATTGTTTCAATTCAATAAAGAACTAATCCCTTTTTTAAAGAAAAAGAAAATATTCGAATTAATAATTGATCCTTATGTTTTATTAAATCAAAGAGATATTGATGGAAATATTATTGAAAATAGTTTTGACAATACAAATGTGGTAAACAATCTAACTCAATTAGGCTACAAGCATACTGGCTATAATCTATATTATGAAAATTTACAACCTCGTTTTTTATTTAGATTAAATATCAAAGATAAGTCAATTGAAGAAATAATTAATGGCTTTAAAAAAGAAGCTAAAAGAAGAGCTAATAAAAAAGATTTCTTTGGCATAAATGTAAGAGAGTTAAAAGAAGATGAAATAGAAGTATTTAAAGACCTAATGAATAAAACTTCTATTCGAAAAGGCTTTATAGATAGACCCTTAGGCTACTATAAACAAATGTATTCAGCTTTAAATAAAGATGGAATATTAAGATACATGGTGGCTGAGATAGACATTGATAAGTGTAGAGAAAATGCCAATAAAGAAATAGAAAAAATTGAAGCTAGAATTGATAAACTAATGGCTCATCCTGAATCTAATGCCGGTAGAATAAAAGAAGAAAATGTAACAATTAATTCTAATAAAAAGATTCTTGAACAATTAGCTATCTTAGAAAAAGAAAAAGGCAAAAAAATAGTACCGTTATCTGTTGTATGTCTTTTAACTTATGGCAAGGAAGCTATTATGTTGCTTGCGGGTAATGATGAAGAATACCTACAACACTTTAATACTTCTAATATTATTGTGGCTGAGCTTATTAAACTATGTAAAAAAGAAGGCTATAGTTATTATAATTTCTATGGTATTACTGGCGACTTTAATCCTAAATCTGAGTCATATGGCTTGTATACTTACAAGAAA
This sequence comes from Elusimicrobiaceae bacterium, assembly GCA_963601055.1. Lineage (GTDB taxonomy): Bacteria > Bacillota_I > Bacilli_A > Acholeplasmatales > Anaeroplasmataceae > UBA3206. The sequence continues at coordinate 1,100 of CAVCDW010000133.1, read as the reverse complement.
CAATATGGTGGTGAAGTGGTGGAACTTATTGGCCAATTTGAATATACTATTAATGCACCAGTTAAAAAGCTTTATGATATGATGTTAAAGGTATATAAGCTTACTAAAAAATAGGACATAAGTCCTAATGCCGACATAGCTTAGTTGGTAGAGCAACGCACTCGTAACGCGTAGGTCGTAGGTTCAAGCCCTATTGTCGGCACCATATGTTATAAAAGCCCTTAAATAGGGCTTTTCTTATACTTTATAGGTGCCGTGACCTTATGCGTGACCTTATTTTGCCCTTTTATTAAAAATATTATTTATAGTAACAATTTGGTGATATGCATGTTATTTGTGTTATATATACGCACACGCGCACGCACGCGACCCCTTTTAGAACTTGCTAATGCAGTAAGTGCCCCGTTCTAGAGCTAAAATTTTCAAGTACCTTTTTATTTGACGGGGGTCAAAAATAAAAAAGGTGGCAGCTATTTACCATATATCTAATATATTTACATATTTATTCAGGTAATAACTAATATCTACTAACTACTAACTAACTATTAATATTTAAATGATTGATATTAATTAGTTAGTATTGATTGATGTATGTATCTACATATTTATATCTATATCTATTTTGATTTTTAACAGTTTATCTAGTTTTTTTACAATTAAAAAAAATTTAAAAAAGTGCTTGCATTTATACCTATGTAGGTGTATTGTAAAAGCATGAAAGGAGGAAACATGAAAAAAAGTAATAAAAAAGAAACATCTATTTCATATGCTGATTTACTTGAAGAGATAATTTTAGGCCAATTGTCTTATAAGCAGATACTAGCACGAATTTTGGAAGAATCCAAAAAAGAAAAAGCTGTTTCTAAGTGAGTTAAGGCACAAGCCTTAGCTTACTTAAATATTACAATTTTTCTAATAAAAATAAAATATGGAAAATAAAAAAATATCTGAAGCACGAAAGAAAGCAAAAAATAAATATGATAAAAAAACCTATTTTAGATTGTCTTTGTTAATTAGAAAAGATGATGAAGAAATAATCAAAAAACTTGAAAGCGTGCCAAGCAAAAACGGTTATATTCTTAACTTAATCAAAGAAGATA
>CAVCDW010000132.1:0-2587 GCA_963601055.1 Elusimicrobiaceae bacterium | reverse complement strand
GCATCAGAAAGAAACAAATGGGTCGCACGAACAGAGGATTCCCAAACGCTCATCAACTCCTCTATCATCTGCGGAGTTCTGGTTTGAATCTCGTATATTTTCATTTTGCCTTTCACCCCGTATAAACATCTTCTGCAGTGTTCTTGAAATTTTGTATCTGATTTCTGACTCCAAAAATTCACCTAAAAACCATCGTAGATAAGTTCCCACGAAGATAATCCCAGGAAAATCGGTGAATTTTCAAACTGATGCAAAGTGCCAAAAACCTCAGAAAATAAGGCTTTTTTCGCACCTTACTTCTGTACTTTAGACAATAATACAACTGCTTCTACGTGGGAAGTGTTAGGGAACATATCAATAGGTTCAATGTATTTAACATTATATTTTTTACTTAAGATGTTCAAGTCTTTTGCAAGTGTCGCAGGATTACATGATACATATACAATTCTTTCTGTATTACTATCATTTAATACTTCACATAGTTTTGGTGTAAGTCCTACTCTTGGAGGATCTACAACAATAACATCAAATGCTTCTCCATCCTCAATCATGTGAGGTAGTAATTCTACTACATCACCTTGAATGAATTTAGCATTCTTAACTTTGTTTAAAGCCGCATTATTATTCGCATTAAGAACAGCTTCTTTATTGTATTCAATACCTACAACTTCTTTTGCGTTATGTGATAAATAAATACCTATTGTACCAACTCCACAATATGCATCTAACACACGTTCTTTAAAGCTTAATTTGCATGCTTTTAAAACACGTTCATATAAAACTTCAGTTTGTATTGGGTTTAATTGGAAAAAAGCATTTGGTAATAATTCAAATTTATATTTACCAATGTTTTCAACAATTGATTCTTTACCTTCTAAACGTTTTATATTAGAACCAAATATTAAAGAATCACCTTCAGAGTCCGCAAGACTTTCATATACAGAAGATACACCTTCTATTGTGATTACTTTTTTAGCAAGTTCCATAATTTTTGGTGTTTTTGAGGAAACAATAAATGTCACTTGAGCTTCTTTATTAAAATGAGATACTCTTGTTACTATATATTTAACTTCTCCTCTTTTGTATTTGTCATTATATGGAACGACATTTAGTTCATCCATAAATTTTAAAATCTTAGAATTTATAGTATTAACTCTCTCTGCTTGGTTCATACATGAATCAATATACACTACTTCTTTTCCATCTAGTGAATAAAGACCTACAGTTGCGTTTTCATTAAATTTACGTACTGGAAGAGATGCTTTATAACGATAGTTATAAGGATTTTGCATAGTTATAGTTTGTTTAATTTCAAATGATCTAGGATTTAAATCAGTATATCTTGTAATTGATTCTATTATTCTATCACGCTTGAATTCAGCCATTTTATTATAATCTATGTGCATTGTATTACATCCACCACATCTTAGATAATACTTACATTTAGGCTCTACTCTATATTTAGAAACTGTTTTAATTTCTTTAATTTTCGCAAATGCCATTTTTTCTGATACAGATGTGATAATTACATCACATACTTCACCTGGTATAGCATTTGGCACAAATACTAATAATCTATTATAGTATCCAATACCTTCTCCATTTATTCCTAATCTTTTAATTGTAATTGTTATTTCATCATTAACATTTAACATAATATCTATCACCTATTTATAATTATAACATTTTATTTATTTTTATTCATTAATAATTTATTAAGTTGTTTTAAGTTTGTATACTACGTCTTTAAAATTAATGTATCATATGTAATTTTTTTATTTCATAAAATTTAAAAATGCCAAAATTAAGGTGAACCCTTAAAGTTGGCATTCTATTAAATATAAAATTATTAAATAATCACTTATCTAAACCTGATTCATATGCATAACCATATGCATAACCGTTTTTGTTTACTATTTTTACAACATAATCATCTGACATGGTTAATTCATATCTATCGTAACCTTTTAAATATATTACATCACCATCTATTTTTACCATATCTTTATTCATATGTGTATAAAGTTCTACAACATCTTCATATGTTACCATTTCAGTCTCATAATAAAAACTCCATACACAATCTGTATCTAGTTCGCCTATTGATGAAGTGCTACCCATTATATCAATAAAATCACATAGCACTAAATTATATATACTATCCACATTGTATTCGTCGCCCATGGTACTTAAGATTATAGAATCATCACTTACTTCATATTTGAATGCTACTTCGTCTTTTATTAAATATCCGTAAATATTTTCGTTTTTATCTTCAAAAACAAGGTTTGAATTGTAATATTCTGACATTTTTATATGTTCTTCATAAAATTCATATGGATCTTCCATATAATACATATGTAGAACTTCAATAGGTGATGAATTTACATCATTTATTTTTTTAACCTTTGTTTTACCAAGTGATAATCTTACATCATTATATGATGAATCAATATATACTTCTCTTTTCTTATCATAGAACACTAATACTAAAGTTATCGCAAGTATTGCGCCTATAAGAATTGATGTTATAGATAATATAATCTTTTTCATACTATCACCTACTTCTTAGATGATATTACAAGTA
>CAVCDW010000131.1:0-2665 GCA_963601055.1 Elusimicrobiaceae bacterium | reverse complement strand
TTTTTTTGAATATTATTTATTTAAATACAAATTAAAAAGTATTTTTAACAAATAATATTTCATTTTTTATAAAAAATACCCTTCAAAAGGGTAATAAAATACTGGCAGGACTAGTTGGATTCGAACCAACGAAATGATGGAGTCAGAGTCCACTGCCTTACCGCTTGGCTATAGTCCTACCACTTATTATAAATATTTTTTACTTTAATTCAACTAAATATTTACAACATGTATCTTAAAATCTTTTTTTATTACAACGAAACGTTTTTCAAGCTCTACAAGTGCCATATCAAATTTCGTTTCAATTTGTTTTGTAAGTTTTTTAAATCCTAATAATTTTAAAATCATTTTATATAAATCTTCTTTAGTTAAAGCTTCATTTTTAATTAAAACATCCCTCATTCCATAACATATTTCAATTACAGAAATGTGATCAATGTTTCTAATTATTCCTCCATTTGAAGGAACTTTTAATGAAATACTATCTTTAACATTTATTAAATATCCATCACTAGATATTACCTCATCTAAATTTAAATGCATAGCTTTTAACAATTCATATTCAACATAAGGATCACTACCTTCAAATATTTCCTTATATCTTTCAACAAACCACTCTTCATTTAATGGTGATTCATTATCAAGAACTCTTTTTACAAGGGTTTCAAAATCAATTTCACCATTTTTATATAATCTAATTATTTTTTCATCTGGTGAATAAACATATTCTTTAAACGACGTATCTACATTATTTTCTTCAGTCGAAATGTTAATCTCATCCGTTTGTTTAACTTCACCTTTTAATTTATCTAGAATTAATTTTTTAGTTAATGCCATATCTTTATACCAAGATGTTGAATAAACTCTTATATATTTAAATCCCATTCGTTCTAATTGAGCTTCTCTTAAATGGTATCTATCAGAACATAATTTAGAACGATAATAAGTATCGCCATCACACTCTATTGCAAAAGAAAAATCTTTTGAATTAGGATCTTTAATCGCAATATCAATCTTATCTTTACTATATCCTAACTTATAAGTTCCTTCATATCCTTCTTTTTCTAAGAAGTTATAAATAGTTTTTGAAAAATCAACATCAAAATTATTTAGATTAACCACATCAATTATAGGGTTTGACGCAAACTCTAAATATTTCTTTAAAAGCGTAACACCAAGAGCTTTTGAAGAAGATATATCCTTATCTGTGATAGATGTTACGAGTTTAATGTTTATTTTAGCTCTAGATATTAATACATTAAGTCTTCTCTCTCCACCTTCTCTATTAAGTGGACCAAAGTTTTGAATAAATTTATTATCTTTTGAATACCCGTAACAAACAGATATTATAATAGTATCTCTTTCATCCCCTTGAACTGTTTCAAGGTTTTTAATAAATAGAGGTTCATCCTTATTCTCTTCGTAATCTATTAATACTTCTTTTACTTTTCTTTCAATCAATCTTTGTTGAGAAATAGAAAGTGCGACTACTCCAATTGAACGTAAATTTTTATATTTTTTATAGTGTTCTACGACAAGTTCTGCGACTTTTTGTGCTTCAATTTCATTACACCTATTTTGCTTGTCATAAACTCCATTAACTTTGTATAATTCAATTCCTTCATCAACACTCTTATGCCTCGCCTCAGGGAATGTTGTAAGTGTATCGTTATAAATATGTTTATTAGAGAACGCAATTAATTCTTCCTTCTTTGATCTATAGTGCCAACTTAGATTATATATTTTATAATTTTGCATAGCCATATCTAGAACCGATTCAAAATCAGACGTTATAGCCTCGTCATCTTCAGAGGCTTCAGTCTTAAAAAAATTTGTTGGTGGCATTTGTTTAGGATCCCCACAAATTACTGCTTGTCTTCCTCTAAGGATTGCGCCTATAGAGTCTTCTGGATAAATTTGGGATGCTTCATCAAATATTACTAAATCAAATTTAACATTCTTTGTTAAATATGTTGAAACACTAAGTGGTGACATTAAAAATACGGGTTTTAATGTTTGAATAAATGAAGGATTTAAATTGATTATTTCTCTTATTGATAATTGTCTTCGTTTCTTTAAATATTCTCTTTTAATAATTGATGGTACTGAACCTGATGCTATTTCATCGGGACTTGGTTTTTTAGTCATTACCATTTCTTTTATAAGAGATTTATTTATATCAAGCTTTTTAGAATCAAGGTTCTTAAAATCTTGTTGTAATTTATTCATCTCAACAACATTAAATTCTCTTAAGGCAGGAATAGTTTGTAATAATAAATCTTTTACAGCATTATAATAAGAATATAAGAATACATTTTTTAAATCTTCAATTTTATAATTATTTTCTAATCCATAATCTAGGAATTTAAGCGCATCTAACAGCATTAGTTTATCTAATACTTTTTTCTTAAAATCTAAATACCATAAAGCCATATCAGACTTTGATACTGCGCTTACAAGAAGTTTAAATAATTCATATACATCATAATTTATAACATCAATATTAAAAATATCTTTTTTAATAAATTCATCTATATTTTTATTATCACATTCATTTAATACAACATCTTTATTAATTTTAAAATATTTAATATTTTTTAAATTTTTAACAGTTTCTAATATTTTAATTAATTCATTTAGATTAATGGATTCCACATCTTTAAAT
>CAVCDW010000130.1:0-2683 GCA_963601055.1 Elusimicrobiaceae bacterium | reverse complement strand
CAATCTCAAAATGGATGAATGAATGGGTTCTTAAAGGAATATTAATTCCTAATTCTGGAACAACAAGAATTACAAGTTATACCTTAGCTAACAAATATGAAAGATTAAAAGTTTCTGATATTTGTTTTACAAAGTAATTGATATTTAAATTAGTGTATTAGATTTATATACTAATTATTAATGATGAGAAAAGGTATATTATACTTACACTTGATACCATAATTAAGAATGAGAGGAAAACAAAATGAGACGTAAAGATAGAGAAGTTGAAAATCTAGATAAGATTTATGATATATTAAAAAGATGTGATACTATTAAAATTGCAATGCATGGGGACAAATATCCATATATAGTTCCTGTATCATTTGCTTCTGAAATAGTTGATGGAAAAGTTATAATATACTTCCATTGTGCTAAAAAGGGGACTAAAATTGATTTAATTAATAAAAATCCTCATGTTTGTGTAGAAGGAGAAATATTTATTAAAATTGAAACAACAGAACATGGTATAACAGCAAGATATGAAAGTATTGTTGGATTTGGTGATTGTTCATTTGTAAGTGATACAAAAGAGATTATACATGGAATGAAGTTACTTACAAGCCGTTATGGATATGAGGAATATCCACTTGAACGTTGCTCTGGACTAAACCATTTATATGTTGGAAAAATTGTACTTGATGAAATTTATGGAAAGAAGAATCTACCAGGAACATTGACTCCAGCTGATCGTATGAAGAGTAATGTGCATTAATTACTTTATTAACAGTACAAGTATCTCTTATACGATACACGTCGAGACTATTGTGTTGTTATATCTAAAATAAGGGAAAAAGTAATAAAAAGTGCTATATTTAGTCATATATTAAGTGTTTTAAGACTATTAGAGATGAAGTTGACTATCAAGAAAATAAGGTTTTAGTAATAGTTAAAACAACTATAAAAGCATATATGGTATTAGTTGATACGTTTTCTCAAGAGCAAAATGAGCATTAGATAAGTAAAACGCAAAAACTCGGTACAAAAAGGTGCAAAATGTTATGTAAACTCGGTACAAAAAGGTGCAAAATATTATGGAAACTTGGTACAAAAAGGTGTACAATTAAGCTAGAAAGAGGTATTTTTTATGTATTATAGAAAAATAATGAAAGACATAGATAAATGGCATGATTCATTAAAAATCAAAAAAAGGGCTTTGATTATAAGAGGACTACGTCAAGTTGGAAAAACAACGGTTGTTAAAGAATATGCAAAAACTCATTACGATAATGTTGTTTATATTAATTTTATGGACAATAAATCAATAAAGAAAATTTTTGATAATGATTTCATAATTAATGATATGATAAGAGATTTATCGGCTGCTATACGTACTGCAAAATTTATACCAAATAAAACAGTTATTATATTTGATGAACTTCAAGAATGTGTAAATGCTAGAGCTTCCATAAAAGCTTTTATGCTTGATGGACGTTTTGATATAATTGCGACCGGATCACTTTTAGGATTAAGAGGATACAATCAAAAAAAATCAAAAGGTATCCCAACGGGGTTTGAATACCCATTGACAATGTATCCAATGGATTTTTATGAATATTTACTTGCTAAAGGTATCGATGAAAGTTTAATTAATTATTTAAAAGAGTGTTATGAGGAACATAAAATTGTAAGTGATACTATTAATACATCATTTTTAAATCATTTTAAAGAGTATATTTGTGTCGGTGGAATGCCAGATGTGGTCTCTACTTTTTTGTCTACAAGCGATTTAAATCAAGTTCTAGATGTACAAAGAGCACTATTGCAACAATATCAAGATGATTTTGGGAAACATTTGGATGAAAATGAAAGTGAATTTGTGAATAAAAAAGAACTTACAAAAATAATGGAAGTTTATTATTCTATACCAAACCAGTTGGCAAAAGAAAATAAAAAGTTTCAGTATAGTGTGATAAAAAAGAATGGTAAAGGAAGAGATTATAGAGATGCTATAACATGGCTTTCAGAATTTGGATTTATAGATTATTGTTATAATTTAAGTATTCCAGAATTACCACTTGAAGGTAATAAAATCGATGATGAGTTTAAGATTTATGTTACAGATACTGGTCTATTTGTTGCTATGCTTGAAGATGGTGCTATGAATAATATAATAAGTGGGGATTTAAAAATATATAAAGGTGCAATTACTGAAAATGTTATTGCAGATAGTTTTGTAAAATCAGGCAAAAAACTATATTATTACTCTAAAAGTTCTGGATTGGAAATTGACTTTGTAACAAGAGTGAATAATGAATTAACACTTATTGAAGTAAAATCAACTAATGGAAATTCTAAATCTATAAAAGAAGTACTTAATAATAAAGACAAATATATGGTTTCAAAAGCAATCAAATTAGTTGATGGTAATATAGGAGAAAATAATAATATATACACAATACCTTTATATATGGCATTTTTATTAAAATAATTCGTGTAGTTTATATTTAATAGAATATTGAAACTTTTACACTGGTAAATCTTTAAAATTTTATTGTGTTGAACATCATATTAAAACATTCGATTTTATATCTTCATAATTAATTTTTTGATGAAATTGAGAAAAGGAACCTACAAGAAAAATCACAACCGATACGAGTATTAATCAAAATTCCAAGGAACATATATGATATGAGTTGATACG
>CAVCDW010000129.1:0-2684 GCA_963601055.1 Elusimicrobiaceae bacterium | reverse complement strand
TATATAAACAGTCTTAAAACACATTAGATAAAAAATCCTAATTTATAGTTTATAAATAAAAACTCCCAAATATATATAATTGTATCATATATCTAGGGAGTTTAGTAAATTATTCTTTTTCGTCTCTTAAAGTTTTAACATCAATTGTTTTAACATCCATGTATAACTTTTCAAGATTATAATGTTCTCTTTCTTCTCTTGTAAATACATGAACTAGCACGTCATGACAATCAACTACAACCCAAGTTGTGTTTTTACCTTCAATATGACGTACATCAAAACCTTTTTCACTTAACTCATCTTCAATATAATCACAAACAGATGTTGCTTGACGTTGTGATGATACAGTCGCAATTATTACGTTATCAAAAAGTGGTGATACACCTTGCATATCGTATACTACGATATCCTCACTTTTAACTCTATCTAATGCATGAATAATTGTTTTTAACATTTGTTTAATTTCTCCTTTGTTTCTTTTAATAATTTTAATTGATTTGGATGTAATAGATTATCTTCTATATGTCTTCTAGTAGATTCTATAGAATATATTATAGCTTCATCTATGCCTTTTTCAAAAAGAATTTTTCTACACTCTATAGAATCACTATATTCTCTATTCATTTCTGTAAAATCCGATATAAATACAATACGCTCAAGAAGTGACATACCATCTCTTCCCACAACATGATTTCTTATTGCATTTAAAATATCTTTATCTGTAATATTAAATTTCTCTTTTGCATAATATTCTGAAAGATATGCATGTAATAGACATGGATATTTAATGCATTCTTTTTGATCACTTGAACTTAAAACTTCAATATTAGTATCATACTTTGCGTAATCATGAAGAAGTGATGCGATTTTTGATTTCAACACGTCACATGAATATTTTTTAGCTAATACCTCAGCCATATCTACAACACCCAGTATATGTTTATATCTTTTTTCGTGTCCTTTTAAATGTTTTTCTACTTCTTCTTTTATTTCATTAAATCTTTCTTCCGATAATTCCATTTCTTAACACCACGTCAGATCCTTCTATCATTAATACTTTTATAGTAGTTGGCATATTAAAGCTTATAAATCCAAGACCTGATATATATAATTCATTCTTATCATTTGTTAATTTATAATCTTTATAAACATATTTAATATTACTAATTTCTTCTTTTGATGGTGGGTTTAACATTTCACCTAAATGTTTTTCCATGAATTCATCAATACTCTTTGATTTAGTTCTATGAATTAATAATTGATCTGAAAAATAACATGTAACACTTAAGCCTTTAGCACCTTTTATATCTAAGGCTAAAAGACCTGATATAAATATTTTATTATCATCAAATATTTGATATGTAATAGGTTTTATTTCTTTTGTAGGCACTATTTTATTGTATGATGTTGGCATTAATTTATTTAAAATATTACCTTCATTAATTAAACCTGGAGTATCAATAAATGCTTTGTTATCATTAAAGAAAGGAATATTTATTAAATCTAGGGTCGTACCCGGAATGTTTGATGTTGAAATTAAATCTGATGTTCTTGCTTGAAATCTTTTAAGTAGCGCATTAATAAGACTAGATTTCCCTACATTAGCACAACCTACAAAATAAACATCTCTATCTTCTCTAAAAAGATTAATTGTGTTCATTAAATCATCTAAAAAGTATCCTTTTTTAGATGACACAACATGTGCCGCAAGTATTTTAAAGAATTGTTTTTGGCTTTCTTTTAAAATAAAATCAACAACCTTATATACGTTTGTAGATTTAGGTAGTAAATCATATTTGTTTGCGACAACAATAACATTCTTATCTCTTAGATAATTAATAATTTTAGGAATAAAAGTAGCGCTAAAATCAAACACATCTACAACAAGTACTACAAGTGCATTTTTCTTTAGTGCATTACCTAAGATACTATCATATTCTTCGTTCTTCGCAAGAATTTTAGGCATTTCGTTGTAATGCATCAATCTATAACAACGAAGACAATAATCATTCTCTAAATTCTTAACATATCCTTTTTTGTCTATAAATTCATTTTGTAGAATAGATCCACAACCTACACATTTTTTATTTAGCAATTTTTTCACCTACATATCTTTTTAATTTTTGTTCATATAAATCTTTATGTTTCTTTTCGATACGTTTTAGTATTTTATTTTCAAGTTTTCTATTAAATCTTGTAGTCCATATTTCTGATTTTGGATCAATATTTTTAACCATAATAGTATATAATCCATATTTTTTTGAGGCATATTGATCGGTTAAAAGTTGATCTCCTATTTCAACTATTTCACTTTTCTTATAATCATAATTAAATTGTTTTTTTGCGATTTTATGAGCTTTTCTAAGTCCACGTTTAAATGGTTTTTTAGCACTTGCTACATAAGGCACACCAAATGAATCTGCAAACTTCTTAACTCTTTTTTTATGATTGTTAGAACATATTACTAACTTAAAACCTATTTGTTCTAACATTTCTTTAAACATAAAAAGTTCTTTTGTAGGAATCTCTTCTCTATATGATATCAGTGTGTTATCTAAATCAGATATAATAAGACGTTTACCTTCATCATATAATTTCTTAAAATCTATATCATATATTGTTGTTTCGTATTCATTTGGTATAAATTTTTTAATATTTACAAAATACTCTATCATATATACTCC
>CAVCDW010000128.1:0-2691 GCA_963601055.1 Elusimicrobiaceae bacterium | reverse complement strand
ATTATTTTATGTTTTTTCTAGATCAAAATATTAAAATTTATGTACCAAAAAGAGTAATGAGTTCGAATGAGTTAGAAGATGTAAAAAAACTTCAAGAAATTATATAACAAATGTATTTTGTTTTATAAAAATATGTTAAAAATATAACTTAAAATTCCCAAAAAAGATATAATATATTTGAAGTATTTATGGAGGCATTATTATGATAGAAGAGAAAAAACCATTAACAGATGAATACTTAAATAAAATGAATGCGTATTTTAGAGCTGCGAATTATCTTTCTGCATGTCAGTTATATTTATTAGATAATCCACTTTTAAGACGCCCTTTAAAAGAAAGTGATATTAAACAAAAGATAGTAGGTCACTGGGGAACAGTGCCTGGACAAAACTTTGTTTATGTACACTTAAATAGAGTAATAAAAAAATATGATTTGAATATGATTTTAATTTCAGGTCCAGGACATGGAGGAAACTTCTTTGTCGCAAATTCATATTTAGAAGGAACTTATAGTGAAGTATATCCAAATATATCACAAGATATTGGTGGACTTCAAAAACTATTTAAACAATTCTCATTCCCAGGTGGAATTTCTTCACACGTGGCACCTGAAACTCCAGGTTCTATTAATGAAGGTGGAGAATTAGGATACTCGCTAGCACATGCGTTTGGAGCAGTTTTTGATAATCCAACACTTATAGCTACATGTATTGTAGGTGATGGTGAGGCTGAAACAGGACCACTAGCTACTTCATGGAATTCAAATAAATTCTTAAATCCAATTCATGATGGTGCGGTTCTTCCTATCCTTCACCTTAATGGATATAAGATCGCAAACCCTACTGTATTTGCTCGTATGAGTGATGAAGAATTAAGAAAATACTTTGAAGGTCTAGGATGGACACCTTTCTTTGTTGAAGGTAGTGAACCTATGGCTATGCATAAAGAGATGGCAAAGACTCTTGATAAATGTATTACATTAATTAAGAAGGCTCAACAAAATGCTAGAAAACAAAACGATAATAGTTTTGTTCACTGGCCAATGATAGTTCTTCGTACACCAAAAGGTTGGACAGGACCAAAAGAGGTTGATGGAAAACAAATTGAAGGTTCATTTAGAGCCCATCAAGTACCGATTGCAATGGATAAGAAAGAACATTTAACACTTCTTGAAGGTTGGTTAAGATCATATCATCCTGAAGAATTATTTGATAATGAAGGAAGATTGATTCAAGAATTAAGAGATTTACCACCTAAGGGTGATATGAGAATTAGTGCTAATCCTAATGCAAATGGTGGACTTTTACTTAGAGATTTAAGAGTTCCTAATTTTAAAGATTATGCATTTGATATTAAACATCATGGTGAAGTTATGGCTCAAGATATGACTGAGCTTGGTGCTTATGTAAGAGATGTATTTAAACTAAATGATAAGACAAGAAACTTCCGTATGTTTGGTCCAGATGAAGGATTATCTAATAGATTAAATCATGTATTTGAATATGAACATAGAGATTGGAATTCAAAAACACTTCCAACAGATGAATTCTTATCACCAGATGGAAGAATAATTGATTCATATCTATCAGAGCATATGTGTGAAGGATGGCTTGAAGGATATTTACTTACAGGTCGTCATGGTTTCTTTAACTGTTATGAAGCATTCGCACGTATTGTAGATTCAATGGTTTCTCAACATGCAAAATGGTTAAAAGTATGTAGTCAATTATCTTGGAGAGCAGATATTGCGTCTTTAAACATTATTCTAGCATCCCATGTGTGGCAACAAGATCATAATGGATTTACACACCAAGATCCTGGATTTATTGACCATGTTGTAAATAAGAAAGCAGATATAGTTCGTGTATATCTACCACCTGATGCAAATACTCTTATTTCATGTTTCGATCATTGTATTAAAACTAAGAATTATGTAAATGTTATAGTGGCTTCAAAACATCCACGTCCACAATGGCTTACTATGGAAGAAGCTGTAAACCATTGCACAAACGGACTTGGAATATGGCAATGGGCATCTAACGATATGGGATGTGAACCAGATGTTGTTATGGCATGTTGTGGTGAAACTCCAACTCTTGAAACACTAGCTGCAGTAGATATTTTAAGAAAGAATTTACCAGATTTAAAAATAAGAGTTGTAAATGTTGTAGACCTTATGAAACTAGAACCAAACCATATGCATAAACATGGACTTAAAGATGATGAATATGATTCAATATTTACAAAAGATAAACCTATTATTTTTGCATATCATGGATATCCATCATTAATAAGAGAATTAACATACGCAAGACATAATAGAAATCTTAGTGTTCATGGATATTTAGAAGAAGGAACTATCACTACGCCATTTGATATGAGAGTACAAAATGAAATCGATAGATTCCATCTTGTAATTGATGCTGTAGAACATATTAAAACAATTGGCGCAAAAGGTGATTATTTGATTCAACAAATGCGTGATAAATTAGTTTACCATAAGAATTATATCTCTGAACGTGGTACAGATATCGATGAGGTTAAAAATTGGGTTTGGCCTTATAAAGATTAAAAAATAAAGTGCTGTGAAAACTTAACTTAAAATAGACCCTATGAAGTAGACACTTTAAAAAAAGTGGATTCTACTTTGTAGGGTCTTTTTGCTGTTATATAATAAAAATATAGGAAATG
>CAVCDW010000127.1:0-2804 GCA_963601055.1 Elusimicrobiaceae bacterium | reverse complement strand
ATATTATTCATCATTCTATGAATTAAAAAGAAGATTATCTCCACGCTTTGGAAATTATGTATCAGGTGCATTTTCGTGCTTGTTAGTAATACTTTCATCTATTCAATTATATAAAGATTTTAAAGATAATAAAGAAGCTTAGTCTTCTTTATTTTTTATATCATTTTTGGTATAATCAAAAATAGGAGTGATACAATGAAACAATATTTAGATTTGTGTAAACACATATTAGAAAATGGTCATTTTAAAGATGATAGAACAGGTACAGGAACATATTCTATATTTGGATATCAAGCAAGATATAATCTTTCAGAAGGATTTCCTTTACTTACAACAAAAAAAGTATTTTTAAGAGGAATAATTCACGAATTATTATGGTTTATATCTGGTTCAACTAATATTAAATATTTAGTTGATAATGATGTTCATATTTGGGATGATTGGGCTTATGAAAAATATAAAAAATCAGAAGATTTTGATGGTAAGACTATGCAAGAGTTTGCGACATACCTTAAAAGTCTTGATAAAGAAGATCCTTTTGTGCTTAAATATGGAGAACTAGGACCAGTATATGGAAGACAATGGAGAAATTTTAATGAACAAGGAATTGATCAATTAAGCAATTTAATTGAACAAATAAAAACCAATCCTAATTCAAGAAGATTAATAATTTCTGCATGGAATCCTGTTGAAACAGACCAAATGGCTTTACCACCATGTCATTCATTTATGCAATTTTATGTAATTGATAATAAATTATCATGTCAATTATATCAAAGAAGTGCAGATGTTTTCTTAGGGGTACCATTTAATATTGCGTCATACGCACTTTTTACAATGATGATCGCAAGTGTTTGTAATCTTGAAGTTGGTGAATTTATACACACAATGGGAGATGCGCATATTTATTCTAACCATGTTGACCAAATAAACCTTCAACTATCAAGAGAACCAAGAAAACTACCTACAATGAAAATTAACAAAAATGTTAAGTCTATTTTTGATTTCAAGATAGAAGACTTTACACTTGAAGGATATGATCCATATCCAGCAATTAAAGGTAAGGTGGCAGTATGATAAACCTTATCTGGGCTCAAGATGAAAAGGGATTAATTGGAAAAGATAATAAAATGCCTTGGCATTGTAAAGAAGATTTATTATATTTCAAATCTTTAACAGAAGGTAAAACTGTTTTACTTGGATATAATAATTATGTTTCTTTAAAGGGATATTATAAAGATAAAAAACTACCTTATGGAGATATTTACCTTTTAACACATAAGGATTTAGAAATTGAAGGAATTAATGTTATCCATGATTTAAAAGATGTATTATTTGAAAAAGAATTATGGGTAATTGGTGGAGCTTCTATCTATAGACAAATGATGGAGTATGCAGACAAATTATATATTTCAATAATTAAAGGTTCATATGATGGAGATATTTATCTTAATGATATTAGCTTAGATGATTTTTCTTTGGAAAGCACTAAAGAAACAGAAGTTGCTAAATATTTAATATATAAAAGGAAGTAATTATATATGTTATTAATATTTTATATGTTGTTATCATTTATGATATCAACAACACTTTATATAGTATATTTACCACATCCTAATAATTGGTTTTATGTTTTATGGGCTGTAGTAGGATTATTTACAATGATTTTAATGTTTATAATATTAACATTAATATCACTTTTAATATTCAGATTTACAAAACCAGAAAATAGATTTAAACATTTTATTTTATGGAATTATGTTGATTTAATCTTAATTTTCTTTAACATTAAAATAGAAGTATCAGGAGTTGAAAACATTGTTGAAGATCCTATGGTAATTTACGCAAACCATAAATCAATGCTAGACCCTGTTCTTATTTATTATGTATATAGAAAGTATAAGAAATCCATTATTTCAGCAGTTGGTAAATCTACATTATATAAAGTAAGATTTATGAGAATGCTTATGAATGATATGGGATGTATATCTATCAATAGACAAAATGATAGAGAAGCTGCCAAAGAAATGATAAAAGGAATAAAAAGAATAAAAGACACAAAGATGGGATATATTATTTTCCCTGAAGGTGGAATTAAGACAAGAGAGACTGAAGAAATGGTTGAAGTAAAACCAGGTGCTTACAAACTTGCGACAAAATCGGGTGCCACAATTTCTCCTGTAAGTATTATTGGTTCATCTAAATTTATTCACATGAATAAATTTAAGGCTAATAGAGTAAAAATGATTATTCATAACCCAATATATAAAGAAGAATATGATAACCTTACTACTCAAGAACTTGGAGATAAGGTATTTGAAATAGTGAATGAAGGTATAAGAAATGGATAAATATAATTATACAATTTCAAAAAGAATGAAAGTGTTAGGCGCTATTTCATTCGCCTTAACATTTATCTTTATGATACTTTTTATGACATCAATTTTAGTAATTAAAAATAATGCAGTCATAATTGTATTTTCAATTTTATTCTTCTTATCTGTTTTATTTGAAGCTGTTGTTATGTTTAA
Organism: Elusimicrobiaceae bacterium; assembly: GCA_963601055.1. GTDB lineage: Bacteria > Bacillota_I > Bacilli_A > Acholeplasmatales > Anaeroplasmataceae > UBA3206. The sequence goes on along the minus strand of CAVCDW010000127.1, from coordinate 273 downwards.
AATAATTGCGGTTTGGTATAAAAATTACACACAAAAATATAGAGGGTTATAGACGAAAGTGAAGTGGTTTTGATGATATTTTTAGCTTGGAGTAGGCTTATTATAGGCATATTAATAATTTTAATATTGTTATCAATTATAATATTTTTACTTGAAAAGCCTATTAATATTTTAATTTCAAAACAAAAACTTTATAAAAAATTAAAATCTTTATTTAAAGATAATGATGTTGAAAAATTATATAGATTAAAAAAACTACCATATGAATATGAG
>CAVCDW010000126.1:0-2881 GCA_963601055.1 Elusimicrobiaceae bacterium | reverse complement strand
CACACCTCCAAAAAATCTTATTAATTTTATAACACTATATATATTATGTCAACAATAGGACTAAAACACCTCTAGTGTTCTCATTATTAAATATGCTACATAACATGCATATAATGTTAAGAATAAAATTCCTACTTTTCTATCAAGTTTTCCTCTAAAAGATAGTGCGAATAACAATAGTGTTGATACCATCATTACAATTAAATCTACAACTATTTGATTTCCTGTTGTAAGTGGGTTAATTGTAGCACTTATACCAAGAACGAATAAAATATTAAATATATTTGATCCAATAACATTTCCTAATGCCATTTCATCTTGACCTTTTTTAGCCGCAACAAGTGATGTCACAAGTTCAGGAAGTGATGTTCCAATAGCTACTACTGTAAGACCTACTAAAGATTCTGCTAAATCACTATCAAGTCCTGCACTCTCAGCTACTGATAACGCTAAATTCTTAGCTCCAAACACCACAAGTTCACCACCAACTACAACACCTGCAGCTCCTAATATTATTAAAAGAATCGCAAGCCACACATTCATTTCTTTTATTTCTTCTTGCTCTTCCTCTTCTTGCGGATGTTTTATTGCGTCAATAACTAAAAACACAATATACGAAATAAATAATAAAATGAATATAATACCTTCAAATCTTAATATGGCTTTTGTTCCATTAAGGTTGAAACATATACCAAAAAGAACTAATAAAGCTGTCACAAAAATAAGGAATGGAAATTCTTTTTTAAGGGTTTGTTTCTTTATAACAACAGCAGTGAAAATGATAGATGATCCTAGTACTATTAAAATATTACATATATTAGAACCTACAACGTTTCCCATTGCGACATTCGCATTTCCATCATGTAACAGGCAATCAATAGAATCTGCTGCAGATACCGCAAGTTCTGGAAGTGATGTTCCCATCGCAACTACGGTTAATCCGATAATCATTGGTGAAATATGTAATTTTTTGGCGATTGAAGATGCCGCATCTACAAAAACATCTGAAAACTTAACTAAACAAAAAACACCAGCAACCATCGCAAGAATAAACATAATTATTTGAAGTGGTGTTGCCCAACTTGAATAAAATGAAAATAACATAATAACTCCTTAATTGAAAATAGACTTAAGAGAAAATCTCTTAAGTCCTTGTTTTATTGTGAATTGATAAGATTTGATAGTTTATTAGAATCTAATCCTTCTATAAATGCTTCAAGCCCTTTAATAACTTTAGTATATATATTATTTTCAATTTCTTCTAAATCTTCTTTAGAAAATTTCCCAAGAACATAATCTACTACACTTATAGTTTTTGATCTATCTATTCCAACTTTAATTCTTTTAAATTCCTCAGTACCAAGTTGCGCAATAATACTTTTAAGCCCATTATGCCCTCCTGCACTACCTTTGGCACGAAATCTAATTTTCCCTACTGGAAGATCTAAATCATCATTTATAACAATTATATCTTCAGTTGGTATCTTATAAAATTTAGCTACTAATATTAAACTATCTCCTGATAAATTCATGTAGGTTGAGGGTTTTAAGAGTAAAACCTTTTCATTTCCTATTCTTATTTCTGCTATAGAACCTTTAAAACTTTTGTTTTCTTTAAAGGTAGCCATATATTTAGAAGCGAACGCATCTATACACATAAAACCAATGTTATGCCTTGTGTTATTATATTCACTTCCAATATTTCCTAAACCTACAATTAATTTCATTATAATAATTCTCTCTTGCTCTTATCGTATGAATATGTGAATAATCCTGATAGAGGCTCATTACTTAATATTCTTAAAATACCATGTCCTAGAAGAGAACCTACAGATAAGACTTTAATCTTCTCTACTCTCTTATCTTCTGGGATATTAATAGTATTAGTTAAAATTAATTCTTTAATCTTTGATGCATTAATTCTGTCGATTGCAGGTCCTGATAATACACCATGAGTAGCGCATACATAAACTTCAGTAGCTCCAGCATTCATTAATGCGTCCGCACCGATTGTAATTGTTCCAGCAGTATCTACCATGTCATCAATCATAACGCATACTTTACCCTTAACATCACCGATAATGTTCATAACCTCAGCTTTATTAGGCTCTGGACGACGTTTATCAATAATTGCGATAGGTGCTTCAAGTACTTGTGCAAGTTGACGTGCACGAGTAACTCCTCCGTGGTCTGGAGAAACTACACATACGTTGTTTAATTTCTTATCTGAAATATAATTTGCAAGGATAGGAAGTCCCATGAAGTTATCAACTGGGATATTGAAGAATCCTTGAATTTGAGCAGCATGTAAATCCATAACAATCATTCTATCTGCTCCTGCTGCTTGAATTAAGTCCGCAACAAGACGAGCTGTAATAGGTTGACGAGAACGAGCTTTTCTATCTTGTCTTCCATATCCATAATAAGGAACAACTAAGTTAATTGATTCTGCAGATGCTCTCTTTAATGCATCACACATAATAAGAAGTTCCATTAAATGGTCATTTGCAGGTGCTGATGTTGGTTGAACAACAAAACAATGATGTCCACGAACAGTTTCATTAATGTTTACATTAATTTCTCCATCCGCAAATCTTAGCACGTCACACTTTGCTAGAGGAATTCCAATTGATTCAGCTATTTCCTCAGCTAAAGGACGGTTTGATGATAATGAAAATAATTTTACTTTTTTTCCAAATAATTCTGGCATTTTAAAAATCTCCTATATCTAATTAAATTATATTTTAATTATAACACTATTTAGTTTTAAATAAAAGTTGTAAAACGATATCATTACATTAATTTTTATTAATTTAATAACATTATTAATATTAATTAACTAATTAATTGGATATAATTAATCCGATAATACAAATTATTA
>CAVCDW010000125.1:0-3032 GCA_963601055.1 Elusimicrobiaceae bacterium | reverse complement strand
AAGCTTCTTAATGATTACCTAAATCACTCTATAGAAAACGGTAATGGTAAAAGAACTTTAGAAAATAAAGAGTTAAGAATAAGAAATTTCTTAATAGATATTGATTTTAAAAATATTACTAAAGAAAAAGTTATAGCTTATCTATCCAATAGAAAAACTCAACAAGGCATGATTGCCTATAATATTGAGACACGTCTTATAAGAGGATTTCTTTTATTCTGTTATGAACAAGGGAAAATAGATAAAAGTATTATTCAAGCGTGGCCTAATAAGATGCCTAATGTAGATAATAAACAAATCCCTTCTGTTTATTCATTAGATGAAATATCAATATTATTAAAATCCTCAAAAGACTTTACTCATGAAGATAATCATTTAAGAAATTATGCCATACTTTGTTTAATTGCCTATACAGGAATGCGCGCTAGCGATGTAACTAATCTAAAGCCTTCTAATTTTAATTGGCTAGAAGATAAAATCACTTTTATTCAACAAAAAACTAAAAAGGAATTAGAGTATCCTTTGATACCGCAAGTAGGTAATCCTATTATTGAATATATCAAAAACGAAAGAAAACAAGGAACTTATTTATTTTTAAAGGAAAACGGTGATAAGCTTAATTCACAAATAATTACCTCGATTATTAATGTCTACTTTAAGAATTCATCAATAAATATTGGTGAAAGACACTATGGTGCTCACGCCTTAAGACATTCAATCGCAACTAATCTAGTTAATAATGGCATCTCTTTATTTACTGTAGCTAATACTCTTGGCCATAGTGATATAAGGTCTGTAAAGATCTATGGAAAAGTTGACATAACTAATCTTAGAAAATGCGTTTTGGAGGCACCTTATTATGCTTAAGTTAAATAGTGTTTTCTCTTCGCATTTAAAAGACTTCTATGAATATAAACAATTATGTGGTTATAAGTACAATAGGGAAGAAAGCGTTATCAATCAATTTGATAAATATTACTTATCTTTAAATATAGATGAATTAAAACTTACAAGAGAAATAATCGAACCGTTTCTTTATTTAAAAGAAAATAGCAAAATATCTACTCAACATTGGAAAGCTTCTGTATTAAGACAATTCATTATATATGCCTTAAATAACGATATCGTTGATCATGCCTATCATATTCCAAAAATATCCTTAAAAGGCGAAGAAGCATTTGTACCATATATTTTTTCTAAAGATGAATTAATTAACATAATCAAATATATTAGCGAGTATAAAAATAAAAGAATACCAGGATCTTTTGGTTGTTTTATCAATACCACAAATTCTGTAACGATAGTATTTAAAATATTAATATCAACAGGTCTTAGATTAAATGAAGCCTTAAGTTTGAAAAAAGAAAATATAGACTTTGACAATTTATTATTCGTAATAAAAGAAGCTAAAAATAATAATCAAAGAATAGTTCCTTTCTCTAATACATTAAAACAAGACATACTATCATATATAAACAACACTCCTTTTAAAATAAGTGATGATGATTATTTATTTCAAATAGAATGTGGAAGAAGATTAAGCGGCGATACATGTGGTGTATATTTTAAAAAGGCACTTGGTTCAATAAATTTAAATAAAGGACCAAGAATTCATGATTTTAGACATACTTATGCCGTTATGGCTTTAACTAAACTTCAACATGAAGAAAAGAATATCAATTTATCTTTATCTTATCTTTCTGATTATTTAGGACATAAGTCACTAAAGGAAACTCAAAAATATATATGGATGACTCCTAAGTTATTTGAAGAAACAAAGATAAAGATGAATGAATATACTTCTTTTATAAAAACAATTTATGATGGAGAAAAGTATTATGATTAAACAAAATAATGATTTCTCTATAATACTAGAAAATTACTTTACTAAGCATTTATCGCTTGAAAGAAAGTTTTCAGAAAATACATATAGTACTTATTTAATGGTCATTAAACAATATCTTAAATACTTAACTGATATCAAAGGCATAAAGCCAAAAGATATAAGTATTAATTCATTTGATAAACAAACAGTATTAGATTTTCTACAATACGTAGAAGCTTATTTAAAATGTTCCATAAAAACAAGAAACCATAAACTGGCTATAATTAATTCTTTTCTTGAATATGCACAAAGTGTTAATCCAATTTATTTAGATATTTATCTTAAATCAAAGAATATCAAAATGAAGAAAGAGAAAAAAGAAAAAATGGATTTCTTAACAAAGGAAGAACTAGAAGTATTTATGAAAACCATTAATATCAAAACCAAGAGCGGTTATAAACATTATGTATTAATAGCTCTTTTATATGAAGCTGGTTTAAGAGCTAGTGAATTAATTAATCTAAAAACATCCAATTTATTCTTTTTAAATGAATCACCATATATAAAAATACTTGGCAAAGGTAACAAAGAAAGAATTGTATATTTAAACAAAGATATCGTTTCTATCGTTAATGAATACAAAGATAAATTCGATATTAAAGATGGATATCTATTTTTAAATCACTCAAATGAAAAACTCACAAGGTTTGGTTTAAACAAAATAATATACAAGTATTTTGAATTAGCTAAAAAAGAATGCCCAACATTAGTGAATAAAACCATATCTCCTCACTCGTTTAGACATTCTAAGGCAGTGCATTTACTAATGAATAACACAGCTCTACCAATTATACAAAGATTTCTTGGCCATAATAGTATACAAACAACAGAAATATATTTAGATATTACAAATGATGAGGTTAGTAAATCGATTACATCTGTTTCATCAGCAATAGATACAGGTGAAAATACCAAAGCATCTTGGCATGGTGATGATAAATTAATTGAACTATTAGAAAGTTTGGAATAAGAAAATTATTATGTGGAGTTTTTTAATAAGGAGAACCTTTAAAATGGGAGTCCTAACCATAAAACTCCACATAATCATAAAGTACACATAATAGCTGAAGGATCTATAAATACATTGATTACTTTTCTTTGTGTTTCTTTTTCTATACGTTCCTTAAACTCTTTGAAGTCTTTTGCA
>CAVCDW010000124.1:0-3055 GCA_963601055.1 Elusimicrobiaceae bacterium | reverse complement strand
ACAGGATTGTCAATCGTTGATATTTCTAAACAAATCGGCATCAGCTGAAATATAATATAAGTTTATATCCTTCAATAGCATTTAAAGCTTCTGATGTAAATTTTGTCATCCTATTAACTTCATTTTTTATTAAAGATTTAAAAGAAGATATATCTAATACTGTAGTTTTCAAATCATTAACATTCATAGGTAAAGTAACAAAATCATATATATGCAACTATAGCTCTCGTAGATACAAAGAAATCATCAATTGTTGGTTTTGTTGACTTGATTGGTGTTCATCCAATATCTGTTGATGAATATTGTAAATGGCATGCAACTGGAAAGCCGGCAGGCATGGTATTCCAGGTTGAATATGATGATTCAGTCTTTTATGCATATGACTTCATTAACCCTAGAAGATTAGTAAGACCTATTAAGATAACTAAAACAGTGCTTATGTCAATAGGTGATTGACCCACTTAACAAAAGACAAACTTTCTAATTTTAATACTATTGATAATGCCTTTGTGTATAGAGATGAAGAACTTGAAAATCTGATGCTAATGATAGTTTGCAGGTTCAAGTCCCACTAAGAGCAAAATAGATAGATATGACCTCTTATCTTTCTTATTAATGAGAGTTAGGAGGTTTTTTAGTGGGATGGACATGCTATATGTATAAAGGGTGAAAGACCAAGCAGTAATGTCGTTATGACTATATAGTGAAACTCATGTCTAGTAAGGTGAGGTATACGATAAAAAGAATAGTGTTGCAAATAGACTCAGGTAATGTTGAAAGTTTCTAATTAATAAATCTTTATGGTTGCTTTTGAGATATAAGGAATATTTAGTTGGAGAATAACAAGATTTTGTAATTTTGGGGATTTCACGCGAAAAACATTTTGTAATTTTTGGGGATTTCACGCGAAAAACATTTTGTAATTTTGGGAAAATGACCTGTAAAAGATTTTGTTTTTATATTAAAACATGGTAATGTATTATTTAGTAGCGTATCACATCAAATCCTGCGTATTATTAGGAATTTCAACATTTGTAATCCTGCGTATTATATGGAAAATTGGCATTTTTTATAATGCGTTTTATTAAAAACATGCTTTTAACTAATTTAGTAATATGGTTAGCATTCCAGAAATATTTTTAAAAGAAAGATATATGATAAGATCCTTTCATGGAAAGAAGAAACACAAGGTGAGAAAGCATTACTTATAGAAGGCACTAGACGTATAGGTAAATCAACTGTAGCAGAAGAGTTTGCTAAAAAAGAATATAAAAGTTATATATTAATAGATTTTAATGATGCTAGTAAAGTTGTTAAAGATGCATTTGATAAATACCTAAATGATTTAGATACATTCTTTCTTATATTATCAACTGAATATAATAAAACTCTTTATAGAAGAGAATCTTTAATTATCTTTGATGAAATACAACAATTTCCTAAAGCTAGACAATCAATAAAAAAACTTGTTCAAGACGGAAGATATGATTATATTGAAACAGGTTCACTTATATCAATAAGGGATAATGTTAAAAATATTACAATTCCTTCTGAAGAAAGAAGAATAAAAATGTATCCGATGGACTTTGAAGAATTTTGTCTTGCTTTAAATGAAGAAAAGGTGATTGAATATATAAAGAAATGTTTTAACGAACAAAAACCTTTAGAAGAAAATTTGCATCATAAAGCTATGTTATTGTTTAAACAATATATGTTAGTTGGTGGAATGCCTAAAGTTGTTTCAAAATATATTGAAAATGATAAAAGTTTTATAAGTGCAGATGTTGAAAAAAGAGATATTCTTTCTCTTTATAGAGCAGACATTAATAAAATTGATAAAAATTACAAGTCTAAAGTATTATCTATATTTGATCAAATACCAGGATTCTTATCTCAACATGAGAAAAGAGTTAGACTCAGCAACATAGAAAAGAATTCTACATATCCTATGTATGAGGAAACATTCTTTTGGTTAGGTGATTCAATGATGGTGAATGAGTGTTTTAATTCAACTGATCCTAACGTAGGATTATCATTGAATGAAGATAGAACTTTAATAAAGTGTTATATGGGAGATACGGGTCTACTTGTGAGTCATGCATTTGATGAATCCGAATTACAAGATGGTAGCTTATATAAAGAAATATTACATGATAAATTATCAATAAATGAAGGTATGTTATTTGAAAATGCAATTGCACAAACACTTACATCAAATGGTCATAGATTGTTCTTCTATACTAGATATAATCAAGAAAAGAAAAGAAATGATATAGAGATAGACTTTATTATATCTAATGGTAGTAAGACAAGACAAAAAATATATCCTATTGAAGTTAAATCTAGTAAGAAATATACAACAACTTCTTTATTAGAATTTAATAAAAAATATAAGGAAAGAATCGGCTTATCTTACATAATTCATACAAAAAATTTATGCTTTAAAGATGATATTTTGTGTATTCCTTCATATATGGCATTTTGTTTATAAATGTTTTAGTAGTTTAATTAACACGATAAAAATTAAAAGGTGAATTCTTAACTTAAATTCCGCTATTGGCCTATAGCTTTTATTTAGTCTTCGATGTTGTTAGTAAAGTGAACCCAAAAAGTTGGATAGAACGATAATTAGAGGAAATGTCGTAATTGTAATTATATTTAACTATGTTAGTAGTGGAAAATAATTCTCCACTATAATTTCCACGCATTTTGTAAAAATCTCCACTGTCTAACTATTCCTAAAAGAGCATTAAATTCTCAATTTGGAATGCATAAATCCCTTAACAAAGGGAAAAATCAGGGTTTTGAGTACTCATATACTTGACTTTGTGCATAGAGATGAAGAACTCAAAATCTAATGCTAGTGATAGTTTGTGGGTTCGAGTCCCACTCAGAGCACCAATAGAATATTCGATCTCTTAAGTTTTCTTAAGGGGTCTTTTTGTATATCGATTATTTTAATATACCAGTATCCGCCATGGTGGGATTCAACCCGCACTAGATATTATCTTTAATATTTTTAGAATATGGTAATAAATCTTTAATTTCTATCTTA
>CAVCDW010000123.1:0-3324 GCA_963601055.1 Elusimicrobiaceae bacterium | reverse complement strand
ACCAAATGTTTCTAAATATAATTCTATCATTTCATCAATAATTCTTTTTTTATAATTAGGTAATTCCATACTCCTCACCTCTAAACTAATTTTAGAGTATTCCGAGAGTTTTGATGGTTTCATTCCGAGACTTTTAGGAATTCTAATCCGAGAGTTTTGATGGTTTCATTCCGAGAGTTTTAAAATTAACCATATAAAAAAGTGATACCTAAGTTAATTAGTATCACTTGATTTGTGTTATTTTTAAATGTTAAATATTATTCTTAAAAAATTAATTCCTGTTTTTGTTTTAAAAACATTTTCCTTGAATTTCTTCATTTGTTCAATGGTATAGAATCCTTCTATACCATTTTGTATAGCATCTGCTTCAAGTAAAATTTGATAATCAATGCCAATAACATTAGTAAATGTATGGTGGTGCGATACTAAGTATACTATTCTATTTATATCTATTCCTTCATACTTTTGAAGAAAATCAAATGCTAGTTTTTCTCCTTCAATTTCTTGATATTTACCATTAGTATTTCCATACTTAATTCTACATAAAGGACATGCGATGTCATGGATAATAGCCGCTATTTCTAGCGTTTCTTTATCTTTTGCGCTTATATTTTCTGAATCTGCAATAAGACAAGCATAGTTATATACAGCCATAAAATGTGATATATCATGTAGATTATTATTGCTATATACAATCATATCATTTATTATTTGTTCTATCATATAAATCCTACTTTTCAAAGAATTCCTCTTCAAGAGCTAAACAAATTGCGTTATATATTGGTAAGTGATATTCTTGAACTTCGTATTTTTCTATTGCAGGTGCATGAATAGAGACATCCGCATATTTTTCAAGTTCACATGAATTCTTACCCACTAAAGCTATAACTTTTAATCCTTTAGCTTTAGCTACCATTGCGGACATAATTACATTCTTACTTTCACCTGATGTTGAAAGGCACCATAATACATCACCTTTAACACCATATGTTAAAACTTGGTTCGCAAATACCGCCATAGCTGATGAATCATTAGAAAATGCAGTCATATATCCTGTATGTGCTGATAAAGATATTGATGGTAGACCTTGTTGAAGAGTATGTGATAAATACTCACCAGATGCTACATCAATATTTTTTAATTTTCGTTTTAATGAAGAATCGATAGGTCTTTTTTTCTTAAAACTCTTCATTAAAATACCTACAATGTGATTACAGTCAGCAGCTGATCCACCATTTCCACATAGTAATAATTTACCTGATGCATTAAATGAATCAATTAGCATTTGAACTGCTTTTAATATGTTTTCTTTCTCACTTGCTAAGGCTTCATACTTCAATACTAAATTATCAATTTTTTGTGCTGTACTATCTTTCATAAATATCACTCCTATTCTTCGTATCCGTTTGGATTATTTTTTTGCCAATTCCATTGATCTCTTGCCATATCAAATATGTCATATTGAGCCTCGAAACCAATTTCATCTTTAGCTTTACTAACCTTTGTATAATTAGCTTTAATATCTCCTGCTCTTCTTTCGGCAATTTTATATGGTATTTCTTTACCATATGCTTTTTCAAAAGCATGTAGTATATCAAATACAGATGATCCTTTTCCTGTACCTAAGTTGTATATTACAACTCCTGGATTTGTTAAAAGTTTATTGATTGCGCACACATGTCCTCTTGCAAGATCACATACATGAATATAATCTCTTATACATGTTCCGTCTGGTGTTTCATAATCATTACCAAAAATATTTAAGCATTCTCTTTTTCCAACCATTACTTGCGTAATGTATGGCGCAAGATTATTAGGTATTCCATTAGGATCTTCACCAATTAATCCTGATGGGTGAGCTCCTATTGGGTTAAAATATCTTAATATTGCAATATTGAATTTTGGATTTGAAACATATAAATCTTTAAGTATTTGTTCAATAAACAATTTAGTTGTACCATATGGATTTGTTGTTCCACCTGTTTTGAATGTTTCATCAACAGGTACGGACACAGGGTCTCCATAAACTGTTGCGGATGATGAGAAAATGAAATTATAACATTCCATTTCTTCCATAACTTCAAGGAGTGTAACTGCACCTGATATATTGTTCTTATAATATTTTAAAGGTACTTTAATTGATTCTCCTACTGCCTTAAGACCAGCGAAGTTAATTACACAATCAATTTTATTGTTTTTAAATACTTCTATTAATTTATCTTTATCTAAAATATCACCTTTTACAAAAGTTGGTCTTTTCCCTGTTATCTTTTCAATTCTATCAACAACTAATTCTTTTGAATTAGATAAGTTATCGTATATTATAACCTCATAACCACTATTTAATAATTCAACCACAGTATGTGAACCAATATAGCCAGTTCCACCAGTAACTAAAATTTTCATATTAATTCTCCTCTACATAATTATATGTTACATTTGATGATAAATAATTTGTATAATCAATTATAACGCTTTGATATTCTTCTTCAGTTCCCATATATTTTACATCAACTGCATTATATTTTGTTTGATCTTTATAGAATGAATTACGACGTATACTTTTAACTGATGTTGGAAGTATTAAAGTTGTAAGTAAATTACATCCTTCAAACGCTTCATCATTAATAGTCTTAACGCCATCAGGAATTGTAATAGATGTGAGTTTCTCACATCTTTTAAATAGTCCCATGCTTATATTATCAAGGCTTGATGATAATTTAACTGATGTTAAATAAATATTATAATAAAAAGCTTCTTGCCCAATTGATGTTACAGAATTTGGTATTTCAATTGTTGTAAAAGAGCACATCGCAAAACAATTCTTTTCAATTGTTGTGACACTTTGTGGTATTTTAATGCTTTTTAAAGCTTTTTTATTATATAAATTTTTACCAAGAACAGTTATTTTATATTTTGAGTCTGTGCATTCTGGTAATTCAATATTTGATTCATACCCGCTATAATCAATTAGTGTAATCTCATTATTATCATTAACAGTGTAATCATATAATGCTAACGCATCACGAACTGTATCATCATCTTGAATGATAAATTTATTACTATTATTTTTGCAAGATGTTAAAATAAATATCACAAACAACCCTAAAATCCCTGGAATAAGTGAACATATTTTACTAAGTTTCATAAATAACCACCATTTCATCGATTTGTAATAATTATACCATGTATTGATTTTTTTTTATATACTAAAAATAAAGTATATTAAAATCATCCCGTAGGTAAAAAACTTTAAAATCAACAACGTATTTATATTAAATTTTATACATAGTTTCCAAACAAAAAACTCCTTTTGATATAATA
>CAVCDW010000122.1:0-3329 GCA_963601055.1 Elusimicrobiaceae bacterium | reverse complement strand
GACATATATTTCATCTGCTAGAATAAAATCTTCTTTTATATTTATTTTGTTGAAAAAATCTTCAAATCTTTTTTGGTGAAATAAATCTCTTGTCATATTTTTTTTAGCATATTCATTAAAGTATTTTTCGTTTAATGAAGAAAATAATTTAATCTCATCATTATTAATATTATAGTTAAAATGTTTCATAACATTAATTAACGCATTTTTTTCACATTCAATAAAATCAAAAATAGTATCATCTAAATCTATTAAAATATATTTATATTTTTTCATATATTCTCCTTTGTTTCACGTGAAACATTAACCTAAAAAGTAGTAGTACGCAACATTTTCTTTGTATTCTTTATAGAATGATATATATGTTTTATCACTACATATTAAATCTTGTATACTGCAATAAAAACCATCATAATTTAAATCATAACCAACCTTCTCCCAGGCTCTTGATATTAAATCTGTACAATAATATCTATTTTTAGTATTAAATAAAAAAGTTTTATTATATTTTTTTCCTATACAATCCGCAATATTATGGAAAGCTTCTCTTTTTTCTTCACGACTAGCTTTTACTCTAAGACAAACAATTTGATTTCTATAATATTCTTCATTCCAATAAGTTGAAATTTCTTTATGAACACCTAACTCTACGTGTGATTCTATAGAATAATCTTTATAATAATATTCCTGGTTGTATTTTTCTTCAAAACAAACACTTGCGGCATGTCCACCAAAGAAGAAACTTATAATGTCATTTGTAAGTGAAAAACTACCTGCATTACTATCAAGACCTAAGATTATATCTCCCTCATTACCATAAGTCATCCTTTTATTTTTAACTACATAAGAATCATCATCAGGCATCCATGTTTCACGTGAAACCATATAAAACTTATTATAAGAATTAGACATGCTTTCTTGATAAACCCCTTTACTTTTAAATTCTTCAATAAGTATCGAAACTTTCACATTTTCAACACATGAATTTATAATCATTCCTAATAGAAATGCGCATATTAAATTTATTAAAACAAATAAACTAAATTTAAAAAACTTTCTATACATCATGTAAACATTATATCATAAAAAAAGACCCTAATGGGCCTTTAATTAATTTTCATCCTTATAAGCTTTGATGACAATTGCTCTTTCTTCACCTTCACCCTCAGATTCAGTATAAACATCATGCCAATCTGAAAGTTTTTCATGAATAACTCTACGTTCGAAGGAATTCATTGGTTTAAGTTTAGCGTCTACCTTTGTTTTAGCAACTTCCTTTGCAGTTTTTGTAGCTAAAATTTCTAATTGACGAATACGATTACTTCTATAATTTCCAATATCTAAACCTACAATTAGTTTATCTTTTGTATAATTACCAAGTAAATTCTTAACAAGTAAACTTAATGATTCTAAAGTTTTACCTCTAACACCAATTAAAAGTGGATTGTTTGAAGATTCAATTACATAATTTATTTCTTCCTCACCTTTACGTCTAACTTCAATTTGGTATTCTACACCAATTGCAGATAAAACACCTTCAATATATTTTTTACCTTCAAGTGCTAGGTCAATGTCAACTAATGCTTCATACTTATTTTCATCAATTTGATTAATGAAAATCTTATCTGCTGAAATATGAAATTTTTCAACTGAAATCTTTAAAGCTTCTTGTTCAGAAGTAGCTTCAATATCAATTTTCTTTTGCATTATATCACCTATGCCTTTTTATTTTTTTCTTTAAATTTTGCAGGTATTGTTCCTGTCATTTTATAGTAATGTTTTTCATTCATTTTACGACCAATATAAGATTGTCCTAATTGGTAGATTCCTCCAATTAGCCAATAAAATGCTAGGGCTGTATTTTGTAATGAGAAGATGAAGAACATAATTACCATAAAATAATTCATCATTTTCATTTGTTTTGCAGTACTATTTTGAGGTTCAACTCTTCTTTGAGAACCAGTATTTTTCATATATTCTGGTTTCTTTTGTGATAAATGTTGAGATAAAAGTGTAATTGCACTAAATAATAGAGCTAAAACTACAACAAATATTTTATCTCTTACAGCACCAGTAGAGAAAGAACTATTTAAATCAAAATAGTTAAATACTTTAGTATTAGATAATACAAACTTTCCTGGTTCAGTAATTGTACTAAATCCACCATCAAGAGTAGTAGTAGAATATAAATTAATACGTCTTACAGCTTCATACATTCCCATGAAAATAGGAAATTGAAGAATCATTGTAAAGAAACAACCAAAAGGATTCATTTTATATTTTTTATAAACTGCCATCATTTCTGCTTGCATTCTTCTTTGTGATTCAGGATCTTGTCTACCTCTATATTTATTTTGAACTTTTTCCATTTCTGGTTGAATAAGTGTCATTTTGATTGTAGTACTGTTTTGTTTAGCATAAATAGGCCATGCAATAGTACGAACGATAAGAGTAGTAAATAAAACTCCCCATACGTACTTATTACCACAAGCACTACCAATTAAATGCATAAGCCACGCAATTGGATAAGACAAAATCGCAACTGGCCAACCAAATAATCCTTGGAAGAAACTTGAAAATTTAAATTCTGCTCCCCAAGTAGTATAAATAGTTGTAGGCCACTTACCACTACGACAAGATGTTAAAGCAAAAACAACAACTAAAAGTATAGCTATTAATGAAATCTTATTGATACTTTTTTTGAAATAAGTTTTCAATATTTTTCTCCTTTAATCTTAATATTTAATTTTTTAAATAGATAAATTAATTGTTTTTTCATTTCATCAAATTCTAAATCATTAATAGTTGGCTTCGCAACTACTAATATATCTAAATTTTGATTAATATCTATAATATTATCTATGATAGATCTTAATTGGCGTTTACGTTTCACTCTTGTGACTGCAATTCCAATTTTTTTACCTACGCTAATTGCATAACGAAAATAAGTGGTTTCGCTTTGTTTTTTATATACATTAAAGTATTTATTACCATAAGAATTATGACATTTAATAATACTTTCAATGTCTTCGTTTCTTTTAACGCGATATTTTTTTTTCATTTTATACTCCTTATATACAAAAAGAACTACCCAAAAAAAGTTTATATTTTTTATCAGGTAGTTCTAGTTTTATAATATAAGTTAATTATTTAGATAATTGTTTACGTCCTTGTCTACGTCTTCTAGCAATAATCTTACGACCATTTTTAGATGCTTGTCTAACACGGAAACCATGAGTAACTTTTCTTTTACGCTTGTTAGGTTGATATGTTCTCTTCATAACTCTAGCCTCACTTTCTTTTACGAAACCATGCGTTGACTATTTTAG
>CAVCDW010000121.1:0-3349 GCA_963601055.1 Elusimicrobiaceae bacterium | reverse complement strand
CTTTATAATCTAATAATTCTCTATATCTAAAAAATACGACCCTGTAGTTTTATATGTTACACTTTTAATTTATCCAAAGATGAATTTTGATAAGTGTCACATATCTTATTTACTTATAGAATCAAACACATCGCAAGGTAGTACATCAATTAGTAGTGTTTTACCATTTTTGGTATCTAGTGCCCATAGATTTTGTCACTAATAATCGCACAACAACCGCCATAAACTTTAAAAGTTGCCTCACCTTCTTTATTTAGTACTAATTTCATTAGATAAAACATAATAAATTATTCTTTCTTATTTTTATTAACTATTTTGGATAAGTGTTAGTTAAAAATGATTATCAAAAAGGACTCCAATTAAGGAATCCTGATTTCAACTATTTAACACCAGTGTTACTTACTTTATATACACAAGCCTTTTTAGATTCAGACCATGTCCAATCTTTAGACTTCATATATTCTTCACATGTTAGTGCCTTACTAGTTTCTTTATTTAAAGTATTTGTATCATCACTTGGTATAGGTGATGGACTAGGACTTACTTCTTTCTTAATAATCGTAAAAGTTGTGGTAGCTGTACCAGTAGTTGATACAATACTTAGTTTATATGTTCCTTTTTTAAGTGAAGAAACATAATCAGCACTTAGTGTAACAATAGTACTACCAGATGATACTGTATAGTATTTTTTATCTATAGTCGCATCATCTAATTTGACTTCTTTAAAATCTTTATAATCAGCACTTGATCTAAATATCAATTCTTTACTTTCGTTTTCAAATATGGTTTGTTTAGTTCCATCTATAATACTAGGAATTTTAGCTATTAAAGTTATATCTGTTTTATCATCACATCTTTTACAATGATGAGATTTGAAACCATCTGATATTGTAGTTGCTTCAATATCTATTATCCATTCATCACTATAGTCATGTCCTAAAGAACTTATTGTTTCACTAGCAGTTATAGTGCCACATTTAGTACATGTTTTTACTTTATTACCTTCTTTTGTACATGTAGGCTCTACTATAACCTTCCAATCTGATTCTTCATGGTTTATAGTAGGTATCACCTCTTCTATAGTTTCACCACATATTATACAAATATATTTTTTTATACCAGTTTCAGTACATGTTGGCTCCTTTATGGTGATTGCCTCTGACTCCTTAATATGTGTATGATTTGTTATAGCAGTGAAATAACCAGGATTATCTGTTGTATCTACATGAGCATATTCAGCGGTTATATTAGCGTAATTATATTTGGTGCCACTACCACCAATCAATGACTTACAATATGCAAACATATAAGTTGATTCAGTTGTTTCACCAACAACAAAATCATTGGCATATATTTTACTTAATTTATCACAGCCTTGAAACATTGATTGCATATCAGTTACCTTTGAAGTATTAAACTTAGGTAAACCTAATAAAGTTAAAGAATCACAAACATTAAACATATAAGACATATTTGTTACATTTGAAGTATCAAAACCTTTTAGATTTAATGTTTTTAAGCCAGAACAGTTTTTAAACATAGAGCTCATATTTGTAACTTTAGATGTATCAAAGTCACCTAAATTTAATGATGATACTTTTTCACAGTTTTCAAACATATATGACATATCGGTAACTTTAGCTGTGTTAAATTTGCTTACATCTAAAGCTTTTAATCCTTCACATCCAGCAAACATACCACTCATATCAGTAACACTTGAAGTATTAAACTCACTTACATCTAGACTAGTTAAAGATGAACAGTTATAAAACATATTTTTCATATCAACAACATTAGAAGTATTAAAACTTTCAATATTAACAGAAGTTAAAGAAGAACAATTGTAAAACATATAACTCATATTAGTTACTTTCAAAGTATTAAAATTACTTAAATCTAATGAAGTCAAATCCTTACATCCATAAAACATAGAAGACATATCAACAACGTTTGAAGTATTGAAATTACTTAAATTTAGTGAACTTAATGTACCACATCCATTAAACATAGAAAGCGTACTTGTTAGTTTAGAAGTATCAAATTTACTAATATCTAAAGTTTTTAAAGAAGTACAGCCATGAAACATTAATGACATAGTAACAACATTTGAAGTATCAAAATCACTTAGATCTAATGAGGTTAACAAAGCACAATCTTGAAACATACTAGACATATCGCTAACTTTTGATGTATCAATGTTTTTAAAAGTTATTGAAACTAAATGACGACTAAAAATAGATGAAGTTGAAAAATCTTTAAAAAAAGAACTACTGATTTCAGGAAAATAAACCTTACCATTATCGCTTGCTAAAACATAGATATCATATACATTATTATCTTGTACTTGTTTGTAGTATATTGAGTAATAGCCATTATCATTATCATTATAGTTAGCGTTTATTGCACTACTAACATCATAATCATTATTATTTCCAAAATATAAATCAAAAGTAGAACCTTCAGGTACTTTAGAAGTAATGGAATTTATAGTTGTTTTAAATGCATCTTTGTTTAAATAAACAATTTCATTATTATTTTTAGTTGTATTTTCTCCATCGGCTATTATGGTTAAACAAGATGTAAATAACATAAATAAAGAAAACGCTATTGTTGCTAATCTTTTCATAAGATACCTCACTTTACTTGTTTGTCAACATTATGTATATGTCTTAACATTTCTATTATAAATTGAATAAATTTAAAAAGGAGAATCTAAAATAAGAAATCATAATAAGAATAGTGATAATTTAGCGTTTAAACAAGTAACAAATTCTTGCTTTGTTAAGGAATTATCGTTATTGAAGATAATATACATTTAAAGAAGGAACTTAATCAAATTAAAAACCCGCACCTTTAGATACGAGTTTATAGTAAGTTTATAGTTCTTTTAAAAGCGCCTATTTAAA
This sequence comes from Elusimicrobiaceae bacterium, assembly GCA_963601055.1. GTDB lineage: Bacteria > Bacillota_I > Bacilli_A > Acholeplasmatales > Anaeroplasmataceae > UBA3206. The sequence goes on along the minus strand of CAVCDW010000121.1, from coordinate 443 downwards.
AGGTGGCACAGGAATATACGCAAGAGGAATACAAAGTGATCTGACGCCACCCGATACTTGATCGAGTTGTTCATCACTTAGTTCACCAACAGCGTTTAGCTTTTCTTTAAAGAAATTATTAATATCTTCTAATGTTGCATCACAACCATATGTTGCAACAAACGATGCAACCTTTTCTGTAGTATCTAGTGATACAAATTCTTTTTTCAATTCTTCACAGGCAACAATTTCATCGTATAATTCATTTAGATTTTTCACACAATTCACCTCCTCACATAATAATATTTTAAGACTTAATCACCATAAGTCATAGACATTATAATACCCATCGTTAACTATTTTGACTAAATCATTATAGTGAAGATGGGTTTTGATTTATTTTAAATATTTTATTTCATATTTTTCATAAAGAAATCCTTTAGCTTTTCAAAAGGAATTACATC
>CAVCDW010000120.1:0-3560 GCA_963601055.1 Elusimicrobiaceae bacterium | reverse complement strand
AATAAAATTCCATACAACAATTTATACAAAAGAAAAGATTCAAAATATGGCTTAACTAAGCGATATTATGAATCTTTTTGATTATTTAACTGTTAAAGATGGGAATATAACACTTAAAGATTAAAAAGAGTCCAATAAAGATGGCTTAATCATTTATCTTAATTTTAAAGCTATTGCATTCTATAAATGAAAATGCATTAGAAGGTTTTATTTTCCACAAGCTTGAACAATCAAGCATATGATGATCCAACATTGCACGGCAATCCTTTGATTTCATCTTGCAAAAATCTCTCTTGAAATTTTTAACACTATCACTCTTAGTTAATTCTAAAACTTCTTTTACATCTGTACTTCTTACTAGTTCATCTTCTAGTGTTAGTACTTGAGGAAGATAAATTATCCTAAGCTTTTTACAATATCGTTTCAATAGTTCTATATTCTTTTTAAGCTTTAAGGTTTGTTCTACATCTGTATCAAATACCAAAACAACTATTGTACCTGATTGTATTGAAAGCATTTGCGATTTTGGAATCAAATTTTGGACAACATTAAAAACCTTAATCTTTCCTGGGATAAGTTTATTTGGCTTTTCTTTTAAAGCTTTAATAAGCTGTTCCTCACAAGGTCCTTCGACAAAATAAATACACTTATTATTCATCTGTTAATCCTATTTCCAATTCATCCAATAAACTATCTTTTGGAAGTGAGCCAAAAACATCATTTTCAACCGCATTACGAAGACAATCAGTATTGCGCTTTAATACATCTGATGCTGATACTGCCAAAACTTGATAGATATCATTTTCAAGTTGTTTCCTTAAAAAAATATAACTATGCTTTGGAAGATTTAGATCCAACATATCACTGTTGTGGGTGGTTAAAATAAGCTGTTCATTATCTCCAATATGATCAAGCATAATGCCAAAAATACGTTTCTCAATATCGCTTTGAATATAAGAAAAATGCTCGTCGCAATAATAGAAGCTACTGCTCTTTGAAAGTATTGCAGCTAAAAATAGTGCTATATCAATGCCCTCTGCCGTTCCACTTGAAAGCACCTCTTTATTCAAAAGTTTGCCATCTTGAATAATAATCTCCGTTTTACTACGCCTAATAATAAATGTATCTTTAAGATCCTTTGAGATACTTATATCTTGAAGGGTTGGATCAAGCGTTCCTATAACAGCTTTTAATGTTTTTAAAAGCATTGTTTTATTGTTATTTGTAAGCTTTAATGATTTTTCAATCTCGGGATAAGCAAAACGATATTGAATATCTCCAACCAACTTTTTCAAAGAAGTGGGCGTACTTGTAGCTTGTTTTGTTTTATCCTCTAACTTTTCCACACATTTTTCATAAGAATCCATCACACCAATATCAGCTGTAAAATAATGCATTTTTACATCATCCTTCTCTTTATCAATATTTACAACCAATCTTTGTAAACGATAATCATTATTTACAAAATCAATAGAGAAACTTCCTTGTTTATCACTAAGCATTTCATATAATGGCAAAGGATTTCCATCATTAATAAAGCCAAAGATAGAAAGCAAAGCTTTCCCCATACTTGTTTTACCAGTCGCATTAGCTCCCATTAAAATTACTACCTTTTTATAGCGGAAACGTTCTCTACCATAAAGATGTTCTTTTTCAATGATTGAATTAACAACCTTTTTAGGATAAGTAAAATTAATATTAAAGTCATTAAAGCCATAAATTCCCTTTAGTGAAAGATTTAAAACAATCATATTAATCTCCCTTCATTACTTCGTTATTTACGAACTAATGATATCATATCTTCTAGACTTTCAATGTTTAGATGTATAAATTCTATGAGAAGTTGACGGTATAGTTATCAATCACCTGTAGTGTTGTTGCATTTTTTAAAAGGTATCTTAAAAACAAGCTTTTAGAACATCTAAATAAAAGAGTCACAATTTAAAGTGACTCGATTACTTCGTTCTTCTAAATTATTTAATTTATTTAGCACTAGTATTAGTTACACTATATACACAAGCACCCTTAGTAGTAGACCATACCCAGTTAGCACTATTCATCTCTTCCTCACAAGATACTACACCATCTTTATTCTTATCTTTAGGATCATATGTTTTAGTAGGTGTAGTTGTAGTTGCGGTAGTTGTGCTTGAACTTGAACTAGAGCTAGAACCAGAAGATGAAGAAGTACCATAAACTATGAAATAAGTAGAGAACTTACTAGAATTAAATGTTAATACATTGTCTTCTAATTTAACAGCATTATTTTCCATTAATGTATATTCATCTTCAGCGTCGTCTTCGGTATGATACCTAATTACTCCAATATAACTAGCAGCTTTTAATTTAGCAGCGTCTGATTCACTTAAATGTAAAGTTACTGGGATTTCAGTATTGCCTAAATTACGTACTTCGTAATCATGTTCATTTATTTTTGCTTTTAGAATGATATCTAGTTGAACTATATCTAAATTAGTGGCTTTCGCTAAATCAGTATTTTCAATGTCACTGATTTCACTTTTTAATACTTCTATAATTGGTTCTTTTAATTCTTCTGGATAATAGCCTTCAATTTTTGATGTAAAAGCATATTTCACAGTAGCATCAGTAGGTATTTCAAAATCTGGATGTGGTTCGCCATCGTTAACTTTTTTAATAACTTGTAATCCGCCTAATGTGCTTTCAGCTTCATCGCTTAATACAGCTATAGCCCCTTCACTTACAGTTGGTACTGCATATTGGGCATTATATACTGTATAATTTTCGCTTGTTCTTGAACGAACAATACTACAACCAAAACCCAAATAATCGGCTACATCTATATTATATGTGCCGCCAGTTACTTCAAAAGTGCCCTCATAAGGAGTAATATCATCACCTATATTAACTACTCCGCCACCTTTATTATCATTAATTGTTATTTTTTTGCCACCATTGATAGTAATACTACCACTAATATTTAATGCTTTTCCATTTAAATTAACAGTAATATCAAAATATTTAGCAGACAAATTTTCAATATTGATGTCATCTTGTAAATCAATGATAACTGGATCTGCTTTTCCATAATCTATGAACAATTCTTCTTGTGCTTCTAAATAACTTTCTAAATATTCACCAGAACTAATATCTTCTGCACTTACTGTTAAGCACAAAGAAAAAACCATAAGTAAAGATAATGTTAAAGTTAATAATTTCTTCATATTCTTTTATTCCCTTTCTATTAGAATGTTTCATGTTCTTGGTTTATTTTATTTACTACTATCTTATTTATTTGAATCTCTAATAACAGAAAACATTTAACTTAAACAATATGAAGCATCTATAAAAGAAAAATAGAGATTACTCCTATCTTTACAAAATACATCTTGTATTAATTATTATTTCTACTTAACAAATAGTTACCTTACATATATTGATTACCATAAGCATTTGCGCATTATGTTTATATATAAACAATAAACGTAAATTCTAATAAATCGGAAATAAATAACTAATTATCTTGTATACTTTAATAACTAATTCAAAACATAAGTTATAAAAATAAAAGAATTTCAAAT
>CAVCDW010000119.1:0-3655 GCA_963601055.1 Elusimicrobiaceae bacterium | reverse complement strand
CCAAGCAGGATATCAGAGAATTATGTCCTTCCCTTAGTATCAGCTCTATCGAAGGCGCTCTTAGAAAAATGGTTGCTGTGGGAGAACTTAGACGTGGCGGTTCTGGTAAATCCACTTTCTATGTGAGACTAAAATAACCTTCTAACTAAAAAAATGGGAGGCTGCCTACTTCAAAAAAACGAGAAAGAAGCAATTAGAGGTAGATTTTGTCGCCACAAAGGGAAGAGAGAAGTATTATATTCAATCTGCATTTGCACTTTCTGGTGCAGATAAAGTAATTCAAGAACAACTAGGGCTTTTGAATATTCCAGATTTCTTTAGAAAAATCGTTGTTGTCGGGGATAACATTAAAGTGCGCAACGATGAAAATGGAATTATTACAATCGGACTGAGAAATTTTCTGTTGGATGAAAATAGTCTGAAACTGTAATCAATAAATTTATAGAGTATATCAAATAATGAAAGTGATATAATCTCAAAAAAGGAGAAAACCCTATGATTACAATGTATATTGTATTTAAATTATCTATGTGGCTTTTAAAGATTTGTCTATACATTTTGTTTTTTCCAATTATCATTCTTTGGAAGATATTTACATTTCCATTTAGATAAAGGCGTAATCATTTGATTTTGTAAACAATAAAAATAAGCCTTATTAAGACTTATTTTTCTTACTATAATCTTCATCTCTTTGTTTGATATAAGATATTCTTTTATACATACCTGGATGATCATATTCTAACAGTTCTACTAAAGGATGGGGATTAACATCAATTAGTTCATCACTTGATAGTTTGTTAAAAGTGTTTATTAATGCTTGTCCATAACCATGATCTACTGCATTAAAGTCTGCTTCTTTTTCTTCTAAACAAGATACATAGTTAGCATATACTTGTCTAATATAAACAAGAGGAGTTAATGCATAGGTAATTATTGTTAAGGACAAAATATAGTTTGTGTATTGTAAATTAAAACTATTGTTTATGTAATTATTTAAATTGATTACTAATTGGCCATTAGGCAATAGATATACAAGTAATAAGAATATAAGTGCTAATGTTAAATAATTAATATAGTTATAAATATTTTTCTTATGCTTAAGATGACCTATTTCATGTAGTAGTACAGCAAGTAATTCATCAGTGGCATTTTCATTTAAGAAATTATCAGCTATACCAAATTCTCTATGCCATAGTATTTTTAATAGAAAGGCATTTTTAGAAGTTGATTTCTTTGACTCATTATAAACTTTAATGTATTTAACTTTTTTCTTTGATTCTTTTAAGTATTCTTCTATTTGTTTTCTTAGGTCATTATCTTCCATTTCAACAAACTTATATTGTAGTCTTAGTGTTATAAGTGATAAAAAAGATAATAATGTTATTATGACAAATAAGATAAGTGCTAATACTAAACATATGATGAATGATTGAAGGTATGTGATATTGAAGTTATTTGTCCATTTTTGAATGTTAGAGCATACAAAAATAATAAAGCCAAATAATACTACACTAAGTATTATTTCTAATAATAGATTTAATACATAATCTTTAAGCCATTCTTTCTTGGTTTTCTTATTTTTGCCATATCTTTCTTCAATAGAAAAAGTAGCATAATAATCTAGTGGTACAGTTATTAAGTTATTAATAATTTGACTTATTAGTATTACTAGTGTTGCAGATATATATGGATTACTATTATCAAATAAAGTATAGAAATCAGATAAGATAAATATTGATTCTATTATTAAAGATAGAATATTAATACCTAGTGTAATCTTTCTATATTCTTTCTTATAGTTAATATAGCTTTCATATCTTTCTTTGGAATAAATATTACTTACAATATCAGGTAGAGGTTTTGATCTTTGTTTATTGCTTAGATATGTTAAATATTGTTGCCAAGCAAATTTAATTAATAGGAATATAAATACAATAATTTTTAGTTTCATGTATTTATTATATGTATGATGGTGATGTTTATTAATGATTTTTATTCTAGGGTAGGAATTTTTGTTTTTCATGTCTATTAAGTAATATATGGAAAAACAGAATTATCGAAAAATTGAACTTACTACTACAAAAGAAACATTTTTATTTAAGAAACATGAAGTAATCGTTTATAAACTTAAAAATAATAAAAATGTGTATGTTTCTAGTAATTGTCATATTAAGCCTAGAGGTTTACATATTATTCTTAAACATGTTTATGAAGCTTTGAAAGAATTTGATATTAAAGATAGCTCTTTTGTGATAAAAATTCTTTCTTATAAAGATGGATTGAATACATTTGGCACATATGACGCTATCTCTAATGTTGTTTATTTAAATGAAACAATATGCGAAAAAGACAAAATAAAGACTGAAAAAATAGAAATAGGACATGTTGAAAGACATGAATTATGGCATTTAAAACAAGCGGAAATCTACAAACTAAAATTTGGTTTAATCACCAAAAATAATTATAGTCATTATATTTTTTATACCAGATTAAAAGCTAAGAAATTCCTTGACTCTTTAGGTATTAATGATGATAATGTAGGTGACATAAGTGATTATGCATCAGATATGTTTGATTATAAAAGATATGATGAAGTTGAGGCTGAAATTAAAGCCAAGAAAGGAGCACTATGTATTGCACAAAATTCCCTAAAGAAATCCAAGATTTAATGGATATTGTTAAGCCTTATTTTGAGAAACATCATTTAAGAGAAGATGCTCCTCAAGAAATCAAGGATACATATAAGCAAATACAAGTCATGTTAGATGAATTAAAGACTCCATCTTTATATGATGTTGAAAAGTAAAAATTAATATAAATTCATATAGCTTTTGTTAAACACGAAGCAACCTTGATAAGTTAGAGTTGAAATTAAAGCCAAGAAAGGAGCGCTATGTACTATACAAAGTTTCCAAAAGAAATCCAAGATTTAATGGATATTGTAGAGCCTTATTTTGAGAAGTGTCATTTAAGAGAAGATACCCCTCAAGAAATTAAGGATACATATAAGCAAATACAAGTCATGTTAGACGATTTAAAGAAGCCGTTTGTTCCCTATCCTGGTGAGGAAAAACACATTTGATATATTTTATGATGATGGTAACTTGTTAAGCATTGATGATGTTTATAAGTTACCGTTTTTTTATTTTGATATCGTACTTATCAACAAAAAATTATATTTAAGGTAGGAATTTTTGTTTTTCATGTCTATTAAGTAGTATATGGAAAAACAGAATTATCGAAAAATTGAACTTGGTGATAGGAAAGAAATATTCTCTTTAAAGAATTGTGAAATAATTTCATATAAGCTTGAGAATTATAAAAATATTTTTATCTCTAGCAATTGCCATATTAAACCAAGAGGACTACATGTTATCCTCAAGCATGTAAGTGAATCTTTGAAAGAATTTGATATAAAAGATATAACATATAAAATTATCATTTTTTCTTATAAAGATGGTCCTGATAGTTTTGGAGCATATGATGCTATTTATAACGTAGTTTATTTAAACGAAGTTATATGTGATATGAATAAAATCGCTATTGAAAATATTAAAACGGGATATGTTGAAAGACATGAAATATGGCATTTAAAACAGGCAGAAAACTATAAAAATAAGTTTAATTTAGACGCTATAGAAAACTATGATGATTA
>CAVCDW010000118.1:0-3728 GCA_963601055.1 Elusimicrobiaceae bacterium | reverse complement strand
GATGTATCCCCTATACAATATTATATAATAAAAAGACACTTTTTTCAATAAAAATCATAAAAAATGCCCTTTAAAATTTAAATAAATATTATTTCAGTTATATATTACTTATTTTCCTATAAAAGTATAGGGAATAAGCTAGAGTTTCTTTAATAAAATTAAATATAAATACGTTGTTGATTTTAAAGCTTTTTACCTACGGCGCTGATTTTAATATACTTTTTTATTCAATTAATTGCTAAAAAAATATTTATGTGTTAAAATAGTTAAGAAACTTAACTAAATATAAAGGTGGCAGTATGGAATTTATACAATTATTCAACGAACTATATAACAAATTTATGGAAAAATACGTTGGAAGTAATTCTTATAAAAATTGCTTCTCAAACATGTCGTATAAGGAGGTTTCTTATCTTTCAGAAATTCATGTTCACAATGGGATAAACCTTGTTGAACTTTCGAAGAAGATGGGAGTAACAAAATCGGCGGTAAGCCAAATCATTGTCAAATTATGTAAAAAAGGATATGTGGAAAAAAGACAGTCAAGCACGGACAAAAGAGGTTTCAATCTTTTTTTGACAGAGAAAGTAGAAATGATTTATGAAGAAAACGACAAAGCATTGAATAAAATCTTCAATGAATCACTTTCATCAATATCAGAAGAAGAAAAAGGTACTTTGTGCTCTTTGTTGCTAAAGATTAATGAGAATATGTAGGTGGTAAATAAAATGAATGAAATTATCGTTATAACAGGTGGTGGTAGCGGACTAGGTTTTGCTTGCGCTCACGAACTTGGTATGTCCGGCTACACCATTTTAATTAGTGGCACTAATGAAGAAAAATTACGTTTGGCCAAAGAGAACTTGGAGTCTGATGGTATAAAGTGTTTTTATGATACATGTGACGTTTCAAAAAGAGATGAAGTGGATAACTTATTAAAATATGCAAAAACTTTAGGCGAGATATGGGCAGTCGTTAATGCTGCAGGAGTGGCTCCACCTAAAATCAAGAGCGAAGAAACTATCATTGATGTGAATGGAATGGGTATCTTATATGTATCAGAGGCGTTCTACAAGGAAATGAAAAAAGGTGGCTCGATAATCAATATCGCCTCCATATGCGCGTATGAGATTCCTCGCTTACTAAGACCTAAACACATATATCGACTTATGGAATTAAAACCCGAGAAATGTGAAAGAAAAATGGTTAGTCTCTCTAAACTTTTTGGCAAGAAACACGCTGCAAATCTTGCTTATGCAATTAGTAAGTGCTTTGTCATCTACTATTCAAAAAAAGTGGCCAAAAGATTTTATGAAGATAACGAAATTAGAATTCTCTCAATCTCACCATCAAATTTCCTTACCGAGATGGGAAAAGCTGACATCAAAGAAAGACCTGACAGTGTGGAAAAGTATTTGGAGAAACAAGCCATCAAAAAATCTGGTGAACCTGCTAACTTGGCTTTTCTCGTTAAATGCCTCATAGATGAGAGAATGAAGTTATTAACCGCAAGTGATATACATCTAGATGGTGGTTGGCACGGATATAACAATGGAAAAGTGAGATGGTGATATGACAATTATTTATTTTTCAGCAACCGGAAACTCAAAATATGTCGCTATGAGATTGTTAAATGAAGAAGATCGTCTTTTATTTCTTCCGAATTTAATTAATGAGAATCAATTTGAGTTTAAAGATGACGTCATTGGAATTGTATCCCCAACATATTCTTGGGGACTTCCGTCAATAGTGTACGATTTTTTAAAAAAAGCGAAGATAGAAGCAAACTATATTTTTTATGTTTCAACATATGGTACAACACCAGGCTTCACTGCCACAATGGCGAAGAAACTTCAACCATGTCTCAAAGCTTTCTATAGCGTACAAATGGTAGACACATGGACAGTTCTGTTTGACTTGTCGGAAAAATGTAAACTAGACAAATGGACAAAGAACACTGAAAAACAACTTGATACAATCATTAATATGATAGGCGAAAGAAAAAATGGAAATTTCATGCAAAGAAGAATGCCAGTGATTTTAGGAAAAATCGCCTATAGCAATTATTCTAGAATGAGAAAAACAGCACATTTTCATGTGGAGGACTCTTGTATTGGCTGCGGTTTATGTGCAAGGAAGTGTCCAGTACATGCAATAGAAATGAAAGACAAGAAACCAGTATGGATAAAAGATAAATGCACCATGTGTTTAGGTTGCTTACATCGTTGTACGAAGTTTGCCATTCAATACGGAAACAAGACGAAAAAACATGGGCAATACCAAAATCCAAATGTGAAAATATAATTCAGACACAAAATCGCTCTATGATCCGTATATCTTTACATGAGTAACTCAATAAGAGTAAAAATGAGATTAATCTTTTAAATCAAAGTATTTCTACTGTACGCATTTTTAGCAAACTGTATGCACTTTACAATGGGTGTACGCAAATTGTATTAAAATAGGTAGTCACACAAAAGGTAAACAAACGGACACCAGTATTATAGGAATATACTATGTACCTGTTCACTTCGTTGTAACGGTACAAATGTGTGTCCGTAATAGAAAGAAGAAAGAGTAGCGAAAGCTACTTTTTTTTAAACAAAGTTTTAAACATTGATTTATCACCCATATTTATTATATAATATAATCGAATTAAGTGGGTGATAAAATGTTAAATATAAATGAAATTGTAAAAGAGTGTCTATCATATGATAGTGAGAGAGAATGGTTCGAATTGAAGGAAAATTGGTTTGAAAAAGATCAATTAGGAGAATATATTTCTTCCCTTTCTAATAGTGCGGCAATACTTGGAAGACAATTTGCTTATATGATATGGGGCGTTAATGATAAAAATCATTCTATTGTTGGCACATCTTTTAATTATAATCGTGATGAAAATAATGAGCCCATCCAACATTATTTAGCAAGAAATCTTGATCCCAGTATTAATTTCTTTTTTAATGAAACCAAAATCGATGGTAAAAGAGTTGTTTTGCTTACTATTCCTGCTGCTAAAATTGTACCAACATCATATAAAAATATACGTTATATTAGAATTGGCTCTAGTAAAGAAAATATTAGAAAATATCCTGAAAGAGAAGCTTTTTTGTTTCAAACATTAACCTTTGGTTTGACCACTATTAACAACAAACAAAGTGAATATCAAGATTTATCCTTTGAACAATTGAAAATGTATTATTCTTCTAAAAACATTAAATTAAATGAAGAAACATACAAAAAAAATCTTCATTTATTAACCGATGATAATAAATATAATATAATGGCTCAATTACTTTCAGATAACTCCCATGTTCCAATAAGGGTAGCTATTTTTGATGGTAAGACAAAGGCGTCTAAACTATATTCTGTTAAGGAATTTGGATATAAATGTTTATTGTATTCTTTAAATGAAGTGTTGAATTACGGCGAAATCTTGAACATTCCTCAAGCAGATGAAAATGGAAGAATAATGGAAAGAAAAGAAATAATGCTTTTTGATTTTGATGCTTTTAGAGAAGCTGTTATAAATGCATTTTTACATAATAGTTGGATTGATTTGAATGAACCGATGATTACTATTTATTCTGATAGAATTGAAATTTTGTCTAGAGGTACACTAGCACCTCTTCAAACTTTAAATGGGTTCTATGAAGGACATTCTATTCCAGTAAATGACAAATTATCTGAAATGTTTTTGCAATTACATATAAGTGAGAAAACTGGAA
>CAVCDW010000117.1:0-4198 GCA_963601055.1 Elusimicrobiaceae bacterium | reverse complement strand
TCATCTGAATTACCACATTTAAAAGACTTTATTTCCTTTAAGTCTACTCCTAATATACAAAAAATTGTTAAAAAACCCATTAACACACATAATACATAATTCTTCATTTAAATCCCCTTATCCAGTAAAACCAAGACATTTTTTTAAAAAAAGTCTTGGTTTTATCTAAATATAGAATATCATCATCATTATTTATTGTCAACATTCAGCCATTGTATGACCTATTAAATATATATTTTAATTGCGTTTTCTCAAAAAAAATGTTTAAATTAAATTACTTGGAGGTTTTTTATGAATTTTGAAAGAACAAATACCAAAATCACATTACTTGAAGATTATTATGAACACTTCGATGAAGATCATAGACTTAAAACAAGGCATGGAAATGTTGAATTTATTATTTCAATGAAATATATCCATGATATATTAAATAATGATTTAAGAAAAAAAGTATTAGACATAGGTGCCGCAACAGGTGCTTATAGTATTCCTCTTATTAATGAAGGATATGATGTTACAGCTGTTGAGCTTGTAGGACATAATATAGACATTTTTAAGAAAAATAGCCCAAACGCAAATGTTATTCAAGGGAATGCTTTAGACTTATCATTTCTTTCTGATAATACTTTTGATGTAATCCTTCTTTTTGGACCAATGTATCATCTTTTAAAAAAAGAAGAAAAAATAAAAGCTCTATCTGAAGCTAAAAGAGTTGTTAAAGATGGTGGAGTTATAATAACATCCTACTATATGAACGAATACGCAATTGTGGTATATGGAATTATGAAAGGGCATTTAAAAGAATGTTACCAAAACAATCAAATCGATGAATCATTCCATATGTTAAATAAAGAAGATGACCTTTATTCAATGGTAAGGCTTGAAGATATTAATGAATTTAATCAAATTTTAAATTTAGAACGTATCAAAATTATTTCATCTGATGGTCCTGCTAATTATTTAAGACCATACCTTAATAAATTAGATGAAGATTCATATAATCTTTTCATAAAATATCAACTTTCAGTTTGTGAACGTCCTGATTTATTAGGAGCTTCAACGCATTTAGTTGACATCGTTAAAGTAAACAAAAAGGCTTAAAAGCCTTTTTTGTTTAATATGAATATTTATACATGTCTATATTTTATTTAAGCATGAATTTTAAAACACTCGCATTATGATCTGAATACATAAAACTAATATCTTCTGCGTCTTTAGAAACAATATTCTTTATAGATTTTACTTCTACATTACTTGATACAATAAAACCATCTACAACTGATGTAAATACTACATCCTTTTCATACGCTATATCTGCATCCCTACATGATGGATTAGTGTCGTCTGCTATAATCTTATATCCTTCTGTTAAATCATCATTATTTAAAATTTGAATCCATGATGGTGTTTGTTGATCTGATTTAAATAATCCTCTTTCAACAGAATTTACTAAATCATGATTAAAATCACCACCAACTATTACATAATTTCCTTTATCTTGTTCCTCTTTTAAAATACCATTTAAAAGTTCTAGTTGTGCTTTTCTATAAACCCCACCTTTATCATAAGCAGAAAGATGTGCTGAAATCATTACTAATTCTCTATCACCTACTGCATAACGCACAACATTTAGGCATCTATCAAGATCAAAGAATTTTGATGGAAACTTAGTTGAGACAGGAAGTTCAATTCTTCTAGATGATTCCATTTTGTATTTAGACATTGTAAGTATTCCACTATTTACAACTCCATGCATATCATTAATAGGATATGGTAAGAATCCTGTGTGGAATGTACTTACAAATGATTGACTATAACTTGAAAATTTATCACATAACATCCTATATTGATTTACTTTATAACTTCTTGTTGATTTAAAGTCCACTTCTTCAATCATCATAAAGTCTGCGTCAATACTCTCTAAAATAGAAATTGCGCCATTAGTATTTTTAAGAACATTTTTCTTAGAACGAGCTTTTCCATATTTTCCTTTAGTTTTAGTACCATCATTCATAACCCCTTCATCCATAAAGAATGAATAATCTCTATCATAAGCACCAAACCCAATATTATAAGTTACGGCAGTATATTCTTTTAATGTTTCAACAGTTTGTTCCTGATTATTTTCAACATCAATATCAATATCACCGATTCTTTTACTTTTAATATCTAAAATTAAAACAAAAATACCTGCGGCTATTATAAGAGTTATAAAGAATATTAACATTATTAATAATATTAGTTTAACTTTTTTCATCGTATCAAATCCTTACTTTTTTGATATTTTATTATAATAAGTTTTATTTTGCAATAGAAAAAGGGACAAAGTGTCCCTTATCTATTTCCATACTTCTTCTGCAATTTCTTTTACAAGTTTTAATTTTAAGAATTGTTCTTCTTCAGTAAGTTTATTTCCAATTTCGCAGGATGCGAATCCACATTGTGGACTTAAATAAAGTCTTTCAAGTGGAATATATTTAGCCGCCTCATAAATTCTTTTTTTGATAACTTCCTTATCTTCAAGTTTGGGGCTCTTTGTTGTAACGAGTCCTAATACAACTTTCTTATTTCCACTTACTTTCTTAAGTGGTTCAAAACCACCTGAACGTTCATCATCATATTCAAGATAGTATGCATTAATATCTTCATCTTTAAATAAATAATCTGCAACAGCGTCATAAGCACCACTACTAAAATATGTTGAATGATAATTTCCACGACATACATGGGTGTTTATTACAATACCATTTGGTAAATTAGATACTACATTATTATGAAGAGAAACAAGTTCTTGCTTGTATTTATCTAATGCTTCTCCCTTTCTTCCACTTAATGATTCAGCAATTTCGGGATTAACAAATCCACCCCAAACACAATCATCAAATTGAAGATTTCTACAACCTGCTTCATATACTTCTTTAATAAATTCTTTATAACATGATATAACATCTTTCTTAAATGATTCTAAATCACCATAGATTTCAAGTGTTTTTCTTACATTTTCTGCACCTGTAAAGAACGCATAAAATTGAATTGGTGAAGGCACTGTAAGTTTAGCTACTGTGTTTTCATCTTCAAATTGACGTAAGAATTTAAAATGTTCTACAAATGGGTGATTTGATAATGATATTTTTGAATACATATATGTATCATCAATCATCGCTGATTCACCTTCAAACGTATTATTACCACTTATAGTTTTCTTATGTCCGATTCCATCAAATCCCCACATGAAATCAAGATGCCACGTAGATCTTCTAAATTCTCCATCAGATATAACATGATATCCTAAGGCTTTTATATTTTTAACTAATTCTGTTATACATAAATCTTCTACTTTAGTTAATTCTTCTTTTGTTATTTTTTTATTTTCAAAATCAAGTCTTGCTTGTTTCAACTTTTGTGGGCGTAAAAAGCTTCCAACAAAATCATAATGAAATGGTGTTTGTAAATTACTCATAAAAAATATCTCCTTTGCTTCACACAAAGGAGTATACACTATAATTTTGAAATTGAAAAATACTTAAAACTAATGGTTTGATATAGTTTTAAACTATTATAATATTTCGTATTCAATTGTAATAGAATCCTCAAATTCAATATCTAGTGGCTCTAGTTCTTGTGATGAAGCTCTACTATATGAACATAGCTCAAATGGTGAACCATTATCATTATAATTAATTCTTACTATACTACCTAGTTTTATATTTGAAGCACTTTCAATTATCTTTGCTTTATGTTTTGCGTCTTCTATACATTTCTTTAATAATTTATCTTTTACCTTAGTTGGATTTTTAATTGTATATAAAACATTTGTATACGATATATTATCAATTGTGCCTAAAAGCTCAAATATTTTATTTAACAATAAATCATCTCGGTTCATGCTTAGTTCAATACTTTGCGTATATGTAAAACCATCATATCTTTGTTCTTTATTATTATAATATTTATCTATTCTAAAATTTGTTGTCTTGACATCTACTTCATTCGATTCAATATCATTAATTAAACCTTTTATAGACTCATAATTAACCTTAGTTTCTTCTAAAGCATTTTCATATGAAGATTTATTTTTTGAAAAATCGATTTTAAAAACAATATGATCAGGTTTAACCTTTATTTTATCTTGTCCAACAATTTTTAATGTTTTTTCCATTTTTATACTCCTTTATTTATATAAACAGTCTTAAAATAC
>CAVCDW010000116.1:0-4204 GCA_963601055.1 Elusimicrobiaceae bacterium | reverse complement strand
CACTAGAGGTGTTTTAGTCCTAATGTTGACATAATATATATAGTGTTATAAAATTAATAAGATTTTTTGGAGGTGTGCTATACATATGGAACAAGAAGTAAGTAATGATGTTACTTTAAATAATGAGACAATATCACCTAAAGATAGATTAAAATATGGAATCGTTGCTATATCGTATTTTCTAGCAATTCTTTTATCAAATTTAAGTGTATTATTTAAGCCTTTATATAAAAGAGTATACTATGGACAAGCTAATGGTCATTTCAGATATGGTCTTGGAATAGTTATTATAATTATATTATCCCTTTTAATTGAATTTATATTAAAAAAGAAGTTAAACATCACATATAAAAAAGATAAGAGCGAATTATCTTTGAAAAGAACAAGCATAATATTTGGAATAACATTTTTAATGATATTTATCATTAGTGCTATTATAGGTTTTGAGATAAAACCGCTGCATGATCTTGGAAACAACACCACAGCCTTTAAAATAGGAGTGTATGCGACAAAAATTGGATATTTTACTATTTCTGTCTATGTCGCAATACATATGATAGAAAACTTCCAATATGCACTAGATGATATTATTAAATTTAAAAACCCTAATATTAATAAATATATTCCTTATGGTGGAATAGCTACAATGCTTACATATGGAATTTATATGTTGTGCCTTGGAGTTGGTGGAAGCCTTAGCGTTTTATATTTCTTCATGATTATACTTTATGGAGAAATATATTTAATATCTAATAGAAGCATTTTAAAAACGTGTGCTTCATGTGGCCTTATTTTTATATTATAGGTGAAACAAATGGAAAAGATTAAAAAATTTTTATTAGAGTATTTAACAATAATTTTATATGCTATATTTGCACTTTTAATTGAAAAAGTTGCGGCTTGCATTACTGATGGTAAATTCTATATAAGAGACCCTAGATATATGATATCTGTAATTGCGGCTCTTGTAGCTGTACTTTTATGTATCAAAAATCAAAAAGCACGTGTAATACTTAGTGCTATATTTATTGCGGTACATGGATTAATTAATATTATATTTATGTTACTTTATGATATGGCTGGTCAATGGTTTGACTGGTCTATGTTATTACTTCGTAATGACGCAATGGGAATTCTTGAAAATGTACCAGTAAACTTCTGGTATACAATAGGTATTATCTTCTTAACATCAGCTTGGATTTGTTTTGGTTTAAAATTCGCAAGTTTTGAAGAGAAAAAGATTTTAGAAGAAAATAGAAATGTATCTAAAACAATAAATAGAATTAAATATTCATCATTATCAGTGTTTATTGTGTTAATGCTAGTTTTTAATGTTTTTACAGGATATGCAATAAATGGTAGTAAGAAAACAGATCCTTATGATGACCTACTACATTCAGATACTGAATCTAAGTATCAACAATATGGAGCTACAAACAATTTCTTAAATGAATTTTATTCAAATGTCGTATTCTATAAAGAGGATAGTCTATCAACAAGTCAAATAGAAGATTATATATATAGCTCTGTATATGATGGAAGTGAATCAGGAGATGTTCATGGAATTTCTAAAGGAAATAATGTTATTACAATCCTTGGTGAAACATTCGAATGGATGGCATTTACAGGATATGAAGGAACAAAATTCCCGGTAGGTTCTAATATTAAACTTCCAAACGGATTAAAGCTTTCTGAAGAGAAAATGAGAGAATTATACAGTAATCTTTATAGACTATATGATGAATCATATGTTCTTACAAATTATCATGCTAGAGAAAAAACTGATATATCAGAAAATTATTCAATTCTTGGAAACTATCCAATTAAAACATATATCAATTATACATACCCAACAAACGTTAAACCTTATTCAATCGTAAACACTTTAAAACTTGAAAGTGAATATACTCATAGTAATAACTATTCATCACAATATTTCCATGATGGTTATAGTTCATTCTATAATAGATCACAATCTATTAAGGGATTAGGATTTGATAAACAATTCTATTCTGAAGATATGGCGGAAGCTTCTGTTGAAGGAATAGAAAAAGGAGTATTTACTGATTATGGTAATACAACAGGGGATAGAAACCGTGATGATGAAATGGTTAAAGCTTGTGAAAAGATAATGTTCCCTACAAACAAAAGATTCTATACATATATCACAACTATTACAACTCATGGTCTTTACTCAAGACAAAGAGATAATCTAAAAGAAGAATATAAAACACTTGAAGATGCGTTAGGTATAAATATTGATAATGCGACAAACGAAGAGCTTGTATACTACACATATATGGCAGCCGCACTTGTTACAAATAAAGCACTAGGTGAAATATTTAACTATCTTGAAGAACATGATCTTCTAGAAAATACTACAATATGCTTATTTGGAGATCATCAAGGATATTATGAAGGTGTATCAAATTATGTAAAGAACATATCATCACCTGAACAATGTACTGAAGATTCTATAGATTATATGGACCTTTATAGAGTTCCATGCATGATTTATGACCAAAAGCTTGTGAAAAAAGTCACAAACAATGGACAAAATGATAACGCAAGATTTAATGCTAAATTCACATCATCATGTGATATTGTTCCGACATTATTAGATGTACTTGGAATTAATTATTACAGCAATATGTATTATGGACATTCAGTATTCTCTAAAACTCCTACAATAATTTATTCAAGAGGATATGGATACTGGCTTGATACTTATTCTTATTTCTTAAATATGAATAAATTTAAATGGTTAAATATTGATAAACTTAAAGAAGATAACTTCTATAAGATTATGGAAGAATATTTAGATAGTGAAAAAGTATCATATGATAAAAAAGCAGCATACACTGATGCAGAACTTAAAACATTGTATTTAAAATATATAGATACAGTAGCTTCACATCTTGTTGAAAGTATTCGTCATATTGATCAAATGTATAAAAAAGATTTGTTTAAAAATACTACATCTTATAATAAATATGTAACTAAGATGAAAGAGATTAATAATTGGAGTAATTTAAGTTAAAAATAAAGAACATATTTTAGGTATACCTAGAGTATGTTCTTTTTTATGTTATCTAGTATATGTATTACATATAGAAAAACATACAGGATATAGATTAAATTGAATTATTATAACATGCTATAAGACGATATAAAAAAATGTGATATATACCAATCACATTTTTATAAAATATAAAGCATTGTAAGCGAAAATAATACAACAGGTATTGATATCAATCCGTATTTAACAAAATCTTTAAATTTGAAATCAACATCATAAATTTTAAGTATCGACATCCACATAATTCCCGCAAGAGCTCCAAGTGGAGTAAGGTATGCGCCAATATTTGAAGAAATTATAGTTGCGTATATAACTTTTGAAGGTACTCCGTATGCGAGTACATTAGAGTACAATACACTCATAGGAATATTATTCATTACATTACATAAAACAAATGAAGATAATCCATATGTATAAACACGAGGATTATGATTTAATAAATTATAAAGTTTTAATGTATAACCATTTAGGTTTAAGGAAGCTACTAATATAAACATTGAGATTAAAAAGAATATCAATGGATATGGAAGTCTTTTAAAAGAATTAGTTATTACTTGTTTCTCTTTTTTAGTTATTAAAACATAGAAAAGAAGGAATATAAGAAGTATTACAGAAATAGTTAGTGTTATTAAATACATTTCAATATTTATATAATTTGATATCGCAAGAAGTGCTGTTGATAACAATAAGAAGAATAATGATACACTTGTAAGTACTTTGTTTAGTTTAGGAGGTTCTTTTGTTTCATCAACATTTATTTTTTCACTTAGTTTTTTGTGGAATATAATAATTAATAGAATATATAAGAACAAAGATGTTAATAGTGTTACGTGCCACATATTCTTAAAATATTCTAAGAATGAAATATCTTGAGATAATGATAATAATATATTAGTAGGGTTTCCTACAATTAACATCATTGAAGCCGTGTTTGCGGCCATAAATTCCATTATAAGATAAGGAATAACGTTTATTTTAGAACGCTTTGTAAAATAAATTATAAAAGGTGTAAAAGTAAGAATTATAATATCGTTTGATGTAAATATTGTGACAATAGATATTAATATAAAGAATATAGTAAATAATATATATTGACTATTCTTACCTAATTTTAAAGCTTTGTAA
>CAVCDW010000115.1:0-4255 GCA_963601055.1 Elusimicrobiaceae bacterium | reverse complement strand
TGTATAAGTATTGTTTTAAACAGATTAAAATTCAAAAATAATATTTAAATAATCTGATGAAATCTCCAAAACTAATAAAAAAATACAGTTTTGGAGATTTTGGCAGAAACAGCAGTTGTATATTCTCTTGCTGGTAGAGAGATTCCAGAAGCCGCAAGCTTTAATATCGATAAGATTTGCAATGCATTAATCAATGTTGATTTAGGTGTAGAGCGTCAAACTAATATACCATGTTAAATGTTCGTGAGAATCCTGAAATACTGGGGTTAGTGTGGAAGTGATGACCAGCTGTTCTTTTGACAAACATGGTATAATTTTAATAAAATTTACATTGTAAAAAGAAGAAAACCTTGCCTTCTCCGTTTTTGTCGGGGGGGGGGGGTAACAAATAGTTATTATCCAGATGGATCTTGGTGAAATATCGAGGTCCATTTTATTTGCCTCGATGAGAACTGATGGAGGTAAATATGAGCTTAACAAGTCTTTCCTTTTTATGTATATACTTTCCTTTATTACTAATCGCATATTATAATCCTATATTCAAAAATAATACTTTTAGAAAAATTTTACTGTTAGGTGCAAGTTTGGGACTATATGCTTTTACCGAACCTATTTATATTTTACTGCTTATGGGAATGATTCTATATAATTTTGGATTAGTAAAGATATCTGATAAAACTGGGAAGTATTTTTATAGAATTATTGCAATAGTTTTAGATACCTTAATTCTTTTAACATTCAAGTATATTAATTTATTGTTATCGTTTGCATTTATAAACAATTCCACTTCGATTATTTTTCCAATCGGATTATCATATTTTACTTTTAAAGCTATATCTTATGTCGCTGACAGTAGAGAAGAAAAAACTGGTGACTTTTTTGATATTGCAATTTATATTTCAAACTTTCTAACAATAGTTTCTGGCCCATTATCAACATACAAAGATGAACTCCCCAATATTAAACAAAAAAATAAAGTAGATGGAGATTTATTTTATAAAGGGCTAGAGAGATTAATTATAGGTTTAGGAAAAAAAGTTATTATTGCTGATAGCCTGAGCGTTTTAGTGACTCAATGTTTTTCTTCTGCAGAATTAAGCGTTGTAATGTCGTGGGCTGGAGCGATTGGCTACACGCTTCAATTATTCTTTGATTTCTCAGGTTATACTGATATGGCTATTGGAGTAGGATATTTATTTGGATTTAATTTACCAGAAAACTTTAATTATCCTTATATGGCTTCATCAATTTCTGACTTTTGGAAACGTTGGCATATTTCTTTAACCAAATGGTTTACGAAATATATTTATATTCCTTTAGGTGGGTCTCGAGTTAAAACTTCTGCTAGACATATTTTTAATCTATTTGTTGTCTGGTTTGTAACCGGTATGTGGCATGGCTCAACATTAAATTTTATTATTTGGGCTATGATTTATTTCTTGCTTCAATTATTGGAAAAATATACTAAATGGTCAGAATGGCTTAATAAAATTCATGTAGGTCATATTTATACGTTATTAGTGGTAATAATTGAATGGGTAATATTTAAATCAAATTCCATTTCATTTGCTTTTTCATATATAAAATCTATGTTTTATTTAAACGGTAATACACTATTAAATGTAGATGAAGATATTACAATTTTTAAATATGTTATTCCGTTATTTTTGGGGGTTATTTTTTCTACAAATATTGGGATTAAACTTAAAATGCTTTTATCAAAAAAAACTTCAACCAATTTTGTATACAATTTATTTCTTATAACTATTTTTGCTATATGTATTTTAATTTCAATTAGTCAAGGATATTCAGCACCTCTGTATGCAGGTTTCTAAGGAGAAGAAGTATGATAAAAAAAGAAAACAAGATTTTTATAATTACAACACTTTGTATAGTATTCTCTTTATTTGTGCTCTGTGTTGGTGGCAAGGCATTTAGTTCTAAAGTAACTGCATTAAATAGTGAAAGCACTAGAAGTGCTAGTACAGTAGATATAAATTGGGAAGAATTATATCCTTATGATACAGTTGTTGAAGAGGTTAAAGTTGAAAAGTCTTCTATAGATGATTCACTTATAAATAAAGTAACGAATAAAATTAGTAAATTTGGTACATTAGGAAATAAATGGTCAAAGTTGTTTTATGGATATAAAGATGTTGCTAAAATAGGATACATTATAAATTCAAAATTAACTGATCCTTCTATTGGAAATAATTATATTAAATTGAGGAATGGCTATTGGATTACAGCTTCATCAGAAACAACAATGGAGAATGCTAAGACTTTAATTGCTCCATATGCTTCTTTAAATAATTACTTAAAAAATAAAGGCATAGATTTTTTGTATTTTTATACTCCTGTGAAAGATTGCGATATTGATGATGAATATCCTAATAATGTTACTTCGTATACCAATGCAAATATTGATAAGTATTTAAAAGCTATGTCATACTATGGAATAAAGTATGTTGATTTAAGAGCTGAGCTGCATGATCAAGGCCTTGATCATTATTCAATGTTCTATAAGACGGATCATCATTGGACAGTTGAATCTGGCTTATGGGCTTCTACAATAGTTGAAAAAGAAGTTTCTAATGCGTTAGGCATTAATATGATTAATTCATATGAAATTGGCAACTATAATAATGTCACATATCCGAATGCAGAATTTGGTTCAATGGGAAATGGTGTCACTCATTTTGTTGCTAATTCTGAAGATTTTACTATACCTTATCCAACATTTGAAACAAACTATAGATTGGAAATACCAAATAAAGGAATTGATGTTACTGGTTCTTTCGAGGATATTTTTGTTGATGAAGAAGCTATAGAGGATCTTGTGGAAAGCGGCGGCGGATCTGCATATGGAAAAATTTTATACGGAAATCCACCATATGAAAAAATTACTAATTTAAACAATCCTAATGGTCCTAAAATATTTATGATTCGTGATTCATTTTCTATAGTTGTTGCTCCATATTTGGCTTCTGCTTGTTCTGAATTAGTTATGATAGATACAAGACCAGATAACGGATATTTTACTGGAAGTATTGTAAATTGTATCGAGCAAGAAAATCCTGATATTGTAATTGCTTTACAATGCAGTCCACAAACTATAACTTTAAATAAATCATAGAATCTTAGCGGACTACCCTCATTTTTTCGGACACAAATTGTCATGTCACACTACTGTACTCGCTCATCTAAACCAAAACAGTATTGAAGCTCACAGGGTATTTTGGCTTGTTTTGTTCCTTAATGTATTATAATCATGCCTGAAATGGTTTACCTCGCTTGGGGGTGTTCTTGCTTAGATAATAAAAAGGGCTTTATAAGCCCTTTAATTGTAACTATTCTTTAATTAGATATTCATCTCTTTCAGCTCCTACAGAGATATATTTAATAGGAGTTTCAACTAGCTTTTCTAGAAATTCAATGTACTTTCTAGCATTTTCTGGAAGATCTGAGTACTTTCTGCATTTGCTTACATCGCCAAAACCATCTAATACTTCATAAACTGGCTTAGCTTTATTTAATGTATCATCAACTGGGAATTCAGTTGTAATCTTTCCATCAATTTCATAGCCTACACATACTGGAATTTTATCAAGATATGATAAAACATCAAGCTTTGTTAGGGCGAGATAAGTTGCACCCTGTACCTTACAACCATATTTACTTGCGACACCATCAAAATAGCCAACTCTTCTAGGTCTACCGGTTGCAGCACCATATTCACCACCAGCTTGTCTTAAATCTTCACCTTCTTTGTCAAATAATTCGATTGTGAATGGACCCTCACCCACACAAGATGAATAAGCTTTCATGATACCAATTGAAGTATCAAGTCTAACACCTGGGATGCCAGCTCCAATTGGACCATAAGCGGCAAGGGTAGTTGAACTTGAAGTATATGGATAAATTCCAAAGTCGATATCTCTAAGAGCACCAAGCTGAGCTTCAAACATGATATTCTTATTTTCTTTTACAGCATTGTTTAAATATAAAGATGTATCACAAATATATTGTTTAATACGGTCACCATATGTTTTTAACCAATTTAAACATTCTTCTAGCGATACAGGATCTTTACCATAACCTTTTAGGACAACGTTTTTAAAATCAACAATTGTCTTTAATTTAGACTCTAGCGTTTCAGGTTCAAGCAAATCAGCCATTCTAAGTGATTTTTTCATATATTTATCACCATATACATAGGCAATACCTCTTTTTGTAGAACCATAAGCCTTATCGG
>CAVCDW010000114.1:0-4341 GCA_963601055.1 Elusimicrobiaceae bacterium | reverse complement strand
ACAACTAAAAGAGAATATACTATAAAGGTAGGTGAGGTGTGATGAAAAAGAGATTACTTTTAGTATTATTGTTAATTATATTTATACCTCTATCTACAACATCATGTACCTCTAGAGAAAGAATCACTTGTGGTGATTTTGTATATAGAACGTATGAAAAAGATAAGAAGATTGTTGCAGAAATAATATGCTTATCTGAATCTGGTGATGAAAAAGATGTTATTATAATACCTAAATATCTAGATGGATATGAAGTATATAGGGTAAAAAAAGTAAGAGAAAGATTTGCAGGAGCTTTAGGGACAGAACGTTTCACAAAAAAAATATATTTAACTTTTAAGTTGGATGAATTTTATGATATTAGTTTTGCATATCAAAATATTATTTTTTTGGGTGATGGGCGTTTAAATAAGGAAATTTATGGATCAGGCTATTATCATGCTTATTTACCATATAATGTTGATTTATCGAAAGAACATCCTGAAAATGTTAGGGTTGGTCATGCAAATGTTACATATATTGTAGATGGTGAAATATATTGGATTGATCTATGTGAGAATGGACCTATTGATTATATACCAGAGGAACCTACAAAAGAAGGATATACATTTGAAGGATGGTATAAAGATGAAGAATATCAAACTAAATGGGATTTTTTAAATGATACTTTAGCACCTGTTGAAGAAATAAAGCACAAAAAAAATGAATACAATAATTGGACAGAATATAAATATGAAGAAATTAAACTTTATGCAAAATTTAATGCAATTTAAAATTAGGAAGTGACAATTGTCATCATATATAGTTGATGGTAAGCTTTCAGCCCAATGGGAACATACTATAGTAATAAATTATGATGAAAGTGTAGAAGTAGTATCTGCATAATAATAGAGCCTATAAGATTAATTCTTGTAGGCTTTTATTTTTATCATTCAAGTAAAATCATTAACAAAAAGTAAATATATATATTGAGGTGTTAATGATGAAGAAAAAAATTTTATTTGTAATAGTAATAGTATTATGTGCTCTTGGATTTTATAAAGAAACAAATGCTCAAGAGAGTACACCAAAAGATACTGTGTTTAGTGTAGCAGTATATGGGGATTTTATAGAAGAATCCACTTTCTTTGAAGGTGCTATAATGTTTGATTCATTTGATATTGAAAATCAAAAATTTATTCATCTTAAAGGCAGTATTGATGGCTATATGGGGTATTGTTTATCTAATGTTTATTTAGATAAAGGAGATGATAGATATTATTCAAGATGTATTAGTGTACCAGTAGAAAATTTTGATGGAACATTAACAGGAAATTTTGATAAGATGATTGATAATAAGGGGTTTAAGTATCTCTATTTTTGTGATTACATAAGTATTGATGAATTTGAAGGAATGAATGCGAGTTCATGCAGGGTCGTAACAAAAACAATATCAAACTTCCAAATGGATTTATATGATAAATATTTTGTTGTAGATTACAATGAAGAAGTTAAGGCATATGGTAATTTATATGATGTTTATGATTTTTCATTGTTTAATATTACATCATTCAATAAATATTATATAGAGGTTTATAAAGATAGTTATACAAGTAATTATATGGTAAATGGTGAATATGAAGTTGTATATAGAATATATGATGATTATTCAAATGAAGATTATTTTAGTATAAATATTAATGTACTTTATGATGAAGAAAGGTCCCCTTCAATTAGATGTGATGGAATAAAAGATACATATGACATTTTAAAAATAACATCACTAGATGATATAAAGAAATGTTTTAGCGCATATGATAGTGTAGATAAAGATATAACAAGTAATATAGTTTTTGATACGAATTATAATGAATTAAAGATTGAATGTAAGGAGTATTACATAAATGCATCAGTTATAAATTCCAGAGGTTATGGAATGTCTAAACTTATTAAATTTGAAGTTAAGGATATAGAAGCTCCTACAATAAAAAAAAGCCAGCTTAGAACAACGTATTATAAATTGTTAAGCGAACAAGAAATTATAGGCTATATAGGCATAAATGATTATTCATCATATAAATACGAGGTAATAGAAGATTTATATACAAAATCATTTGATGTAGTAGGTGTATATTTATACAAGGTACAACTTACAGATAAATATTTAAATGCTAAAACATATGATATATCTATTGATGTATATGATGATATTAAACCTGAAATATTTACAAAAAACATTAAAACAACAACACTAGAAATATTATCTGACAATGAAATATTAAATAGTGTAACAATTAACGAAAAAAATAAGTATAAAGTAGAAATTGATAAATCACAATATGAAGAAAATTATAATGTAAAAGGTACATATAAGGTTTTTATTAAAGTTATTGATATAAGTGGTAATGAAGAAACCGCAAGCCTTGAAATAAGTGTGGTATCAGAAGCTAAAATTAAATATTATAACAATAATATTATAATATTCAATGATCATTCTTTAAGTGAAGCTGAACTTATTTCTTTCTTAAGAGATATATCAGATAACACTTATAATGATCAAATGACATCTGAGATCACATCAAACTATTTTAAAACACCACTAGAGGTTGGTGTTTATGAAGTGAACATGAAAACTAAAGATACAAATGGTATGGAATATTTAGAAACATATAATATCGAAGTAAAAGAAAAAGAGACTGCAGTTGTAATTAAAAAAGAAAGTGGGATTAAAAGAATTTTAAATTCTTTTAAATTGTTTTTAAATATAATACTTAGAGTATTATCATTTATCATTAAATTTTTATTTTAAATAATACATCCTTAAACAAACTATGTTTAAGGATTTTTCTTTATAGAAATTAATATATACCAGTATAGGTGAATACAAAAAGGTTACTATATTTTTATATCTTTAATTTTAAAACTATGTTATAATTTAGTGTAAAGGATTTGATAGTATGTATGATGATATTTGTGCAATCGCAACTGCGTATGGAGTAGGAGCTATTAGTGTAATAAGATGTAGTGGGGAAAACTCTATTAAACTTGTAGAAAATATTTTTAAAGGGAAAAAATTAACTGAAGTAAAACCTAATACTATAAATTATGGATATATCATGGATAAAGATGATATAGTAGATGAAGTAATGGTATCAGTATTTAGAGCACCTCATAGCTTTACAGGTGAGGATTCTTGTGAGGTTTCATGCCATGGTGGTGTGTTTAACACTAACAAAGTGTTAGAAACATTATTAGCAAATGGATTTAGAATGGCTGAACCAGGTGAGTTTAGTAAAAGAGCTTTCTTAAATGGTAGAATTGATCTTACAGAAGCTGAAGCTATTATGGATGTTATAAGTTCATCTAATGATATTGCGCTAAAAAGCGCACTTAATTCATTAAGAAGTGGAACTAGAAATTTAATTAATTCACTCCGTGATGATATTTTTAAAATCATTGGTCAAATTGAAGTTAATATTGATTATCCTGAATATTATGATGTAGCGGTTATGACAAATGATATTATATTACCGCCACTAAAAAAAATAATTGCACGTATGGAAGATGTAATAGAGCACTCATACATTTCAAATATGGTAATACATGGTATAAAAACTGCAATAATCGGAAGACCTAACGTTGGTAAAAGTAGTATTTTAAATATGTTACTAGATGAAGAAAAAGCTATCGTTACGGATATTGCAGGTACTACAAGAGATCTTGTAGAAGGAAAACTTTCACTAAAAAATGTAACATTAGATTTAATTGATACTGCAGGTATAAGAGATGGTCTTGTAGATGTTGTAGAACAAATTGGTATTGAAAAGAGTAAGAAGTTAATTGATTCTGCAGAATTAATCCTTCTAGTGGTAGATGCTTCAGAAGAGTTAACTGATATGGATTTGGAACTATTAGAGTTAACAAAGAATAAGAGAAGAATTATTATTGCGAATAAAACAGATAAAGGAATAAAGATAAATATAGATGATTGCCTATATATATCAACTAAAACAAAAGATGGTCTTTTTGAACTAGAAGAAAAGATTATTAAAACATGTAACATTGCTGAGTTTAATGTTAATGATATCAACTATACATCAAACATAAGACATATTGATTTACTAAAGAAATCACTAGGTTCATTAAAGTCGGCCTATGAAGCTTGCCTAAATCAATATGGTGTTGATATGGTTGAGATTGATATGAAAGACGCATGGACAATCCTTGGTGATATAACAGGTGATAATGATCCTAGTCTATTACTTGATAAGATGTTTAAAAGTTTTTGTTTAGGAAAATAAATTTGTTAAAAGACTGTTAAATCATACTAAAATACTAGGAATTTTAACATTTTAAAATAAT
>CAVCDW010000113.1:0-4423 GCA_963601055.1 Elusimicrobiaceae bacterium | reverse complement strand
TGAAATATTGAATTTTCAAGGTGCTACCCCCATTTTGGGTATGGGAAGTTTTAGTTAATAACCTATTACATGTTTTCAAAACCGATGCCACCGTTGCATCCATGTCGTAGTATTTGTATTCGCCTAAACGACCACCGAAGATGACCTTGTCTTCTTTATTCGCTAGTTCTTTATAGGCTGCATAGAGCTTTCCATTCTTCTCATCGTTTACCGGATAGTAAGGCTCATCTCCAGGCTTCCACTCTGAGCTGTATTCACGGCTTATGATCGTTTTAGGCAAATCATTTCCGTTCTCATCCTTACCAAACTCAAACCATTTGTGTTCAATGATTCTGGTCCATGGAGTCTCGCGATCTGTGTAATTCACAGCGGCGTTCCCCTGGAAATTTGGAACATCGAGAATCTCATTCTCAAAACGGACGGAACGATACTCAAGATAGCCAAGAGAGTATGAGAAATATGCATCAATAGGGCCGGTATACACAACCGTCTTTGCCTGTCCATCCCACCATTCCTTTTTCTCCAGATAATCTTCATTCAACCTTACTTCTATTCCGTCTAATATTCTCTCTACCATCTTTGTATAACCACCAATAGGAATACCCTGATAAAGAGCATTAAAGTAGTTGTTGTCAAAGGTTAGACGAACAGGAAGGCGCTTAATAATGAACGCAGGAAGGTCTTTACAATCTCTGTCCCACTGCTTTTCCGTATAACCTTTTACAAGTTTCTCGTATATATCACGGCCAACAAGACTGATTGCCTGTTCCTCAAGGTTCTGTGGCTCACCTTTTATTTCTTTTCTCTGCTCCTCAATCTTGGCCTTTGCCTCATCCGGTGTGACTACTCCCCACATCTTGTTGAATGTGTACATATTAAAAGGCATGGAATAGAGCTCACCTTTGTAATTAGCCACAGGAGAATTCGTAAAACGGTTAAAAGTTGTGTATTGGTTCAGATAATCCCAAACCTCTTTGATATTGGTGTGGAAAATGTGCGCACCGTACTTATGGAAGTTAATGCCTTCAACTTTCTCGGTATAGATGTTTCCACCAACGTTATTTCTCTTATCAATCACAAGGACTTTATATCCTTTGTTTGTGGCCTCACGTGCGAATGTTGAACCGTATAGTCCAGATCCAACGACCAAATAATCGTACATTTAATATTGCTCCTTTATTTTCCGAAAATAAAATCAGCGATTCGTTCGCAACTGTTTTCGTCAGCAAATGAATGCATTTTCTCTTTTAAATTCATTCTTTTTGTATCCCATTTTTCATTAATCGCAGAAAAATGCTCAATATATTCTGCAAATTCTTGTTTGTTTTTTATCATTGGACCCGGCAAATAATCTTCTATATTATTAAAAACGAACCCTCTGTCATTTTTATAACTTTCATAATCAGAACATACTATAGCAATAGGCTTATCCAACAGCAAGTAATCAATAATAACGGAAGAATAATCAGAAATTAATCCATCTGTCTCCTGCAGTAAATCATAGAGATCAGCTTCTTTTTCACGCATCATATCATTTGTAATAAACATAATGTTGGGATTATGTTGTATTAATAAATCATCTAGTACTTCTAATGGATGGGGTTTAACAATTAACAAAATATTTTTTTCTTCTAGAATATTCTCTATTTTCCCTTGTTTTTCTTCTAATATTTGAGAAATTCCAAAGCCATCCCAGCTCCCGTCATTTCTCAATCCCTTTATTTTAGATTTTCTATATGTTGGAAGCCAAATTATTATTTTGTCATAAAGTTCTCTATCAACATTGAATTTTTCTAAGCAATTGCTAAGTTTAAAAAGTTTGTCATTCCTAGCCAATCCAGTAGGAATCACATTTGATTTTGGAATATTCAATTCCCTGCTTTGTATATCAATGTAAATTGGGGATGTTACAAAAGTATAATCTCCCCTAAAATAATTTCTATCGTTACTTAATTTTTTATAGCCACAACCATGCCATAAATTATATATATTCTGATTCTTGCTGGATTTAATATCATAAAAATAATTATGAGTACATATTATTTTCTTTGATATAAGAAAATAAAATATTCCCATAAACGATTTTTTTAGAGTTACTTTACCGATAGCTATTCGTTTATATCTTTTTAATGATTCTTTGTTATTGCATGCCCAAATAATTTTATATTTTCGAGTCACGTCTTTTCTATATGTGATTAAATATGTATATAACGCAAATGAATTATCCGAAAAATCGGGATTACTATTAAAAATAACGATATTAAATTTAGGGATGAAATTATTAATAAATGATAAAAATTTTTTTGCTTTCATAATTTATTATGGCATACCTTTCACATGCCCCGATTTACCGCAGATACCGTGAATCATGCCTTTCATTGCAATTGTAAAATTGGTGGAATCAAAAATAAGTATTTTAATTAAAATATATAGTTCAATAAGTAGTGCGTTGAAATAATTTCGGTTTCCTTGTTTCCTAATTAGCAGATTGTTCCGCATCCAATAATACATTTTCCATTTTGGCATTTGTGGGACATTAATTGTAAAATTTAATACTTTTCTTTCATTTTTTGGCATTATATATGGATGTTCAATAATCGAATCGTTAATTCCAACTATTTCAATATTATTTTCCTCCATACGTAAGGAATAATCTAGATCATCATAATATATAAAAAGATCTTTTCGAGGTAAACCAACAATGTTTACAACTTCTTTTGAAACAAAAAAGCCAACGAAAGTTAAATGTTTTAAACGACAGTCTTTTTCAAATTGAATTCTCTGTAATTCATGATTTCCATCAAAAAAATAAGTATTGGAAGTAAGACAATATCTATTTGATTTATATAAATTGATTTTATCTAACAACTTCTCTAATGCATCCATTCGAGGCATTGCATCATCATCCATTCCCCAAATATAATCTGCTTTAAGACTGATAGCTTCCTGTATTCCTCTAGCAAATCCTCCTGCCCCACCAGTATTTTCTTCTAAGTGAATTAAATGAAAATTATCATGGTTTTTTTGAAAATCACAACAGAAGTCAAAAGTACCATCTGTACTCGAATTATCTACTACAACTATTTCATCAATTGCTCTTGACTGTTTATACAAACAATCAAGATTTTGCTTTAATAGTTTTAATCGATTATATGTTACTATAACTGCAAATATCTTCACAATATTTCCTCCTAAGTGTTTCTTTGCTAAAAGAATAAATTGTACTATATATCAACAAGTAAATCGCTACACCTTCAGAAAAGAATAGTCCCATAATAAAATACGATACAATCATAATAATAACGGTCATTCCTTTTAGCATTTTTTGGGAAGAAACGTTCTTAATCCGGCCAGCCACCCGATATAAATTTATTACCCATAAAATATATACTATAACACCTAAACATCCCCATATCATAAGGACGGTACCATATCCATTATGTAAAAATATAAGAGAATCTTCATCTGTTACTAAATACGCGTAGTTAAAAACATCAAGCGTTGAGCCAAATCCACCACCAAAAAGTTGTTCAAATACGCTAGAATTGGAAAAATGTTTGAGCTCACAATATAATTCATAACCGCGCCAATTATTATTAATTGAAATATAGTCCCAATTTGAATTGATTTTTAACTCAGTTACTGAATAAATAATTTTTTCTATATAATCATTAAAAATAGTCGGCACAATACAGTATGCTGTTATTATCCCAATTAAAGCGATCAAAAACACCCTGAAAGATTTTTTTAGATTTTTTAATATACCGGAAAATAGCATTATCACAATTAGTTCCAATAAATAAGTTCTAGAAAAATGGATAAAAATAGATAGCAAGCTAAGCGATATTATTACAATTTGAGATTTTCTTTTAATTTTCAAATCCTTATATAATACTAAGATAGCTATTACAAGTACAGGATAGACGCTGCCATTGCCAATTAATCCTCTTAATTGATGAAGTCCATTATAACTTGAACTCAAAATCGCAAATATACTATTAAGTATGTCATATACTGTGCAAGCAAAAGCCGCAACAAAGAGTTCCATTATAATATTGTTGCTGTTTTTGCTTTTACGAACAATCATATCTCCTATCATCCAATAAAGAATTGGAAAAATGAAATAATATATATGTTTACCATAACTGTATATTGTATGGCCTGTACAAGAAAGATTTATAATTCCTACAATCATTCCAACAAGCATCAATATGAGATATAATTTTATCCCAGGAAAATTAAATTTAATATGAAAATGTAAATTCACTAATAAATACAGCAAAACGCTTATAACTAATACTAAATTCAAATTTTTGGAAAGTAAAATTTGAGCCATCAATAGTACTGTGAATATTATTGAATTCTTTGTTTGTTAACTTCCGATAAATTGTGCAACTAAAGAAAAACGGTACATAACCGAACA
>CAVCDW010000112.1:0-4448 GCA_963601055.1 Elusimicrobiaceae bacterium | reverse complement strand
TAAAATCTAAAAAACTATATTGATATAGCTTTTTAGTATCAACTTTACTAGAATTATTCTTCGCATTAATAAAAATTTCGTTACTATTATTATTTACATTAGTTATATTATTATTATTTTCGTATTCTTCTTCAATTTCGTCTTCGTCTCTTTCAAGCATATTATATACCTCTCTTTTTCCTTAGTTTAATGATAATATTCTTCACCTTCACAATATTTATCATTAATAACATTTTCTGCAATATTGTTAGTATGATCTCCAATACGCTCTAAGTTAGATACTATATCTACATAGTAATCTAAGTTAGATACACTACATATTCCCTTGTTTAATCTGAGAATATGACGTTTTCTACAATATTCTTCCATATCATCTACAACTTCTTCATCAGATAGTACTACTTTCGCCTTTTCCTTATCCCAAGAAGATATTGCATCAATTGAGTATACTACCATTTCTTCTAGTTTGTCAAACATTCTCTTTAAATCAATAGTACCTTCTTCAGATAAATACAAATGTGCTTCGTATCTTTGATTAAAAAATTCAATAATATTCGTACAATGATCCCCAACACGTTCTAAATCTTTTATTGTGTCTAAATATTTAGAGACAGTATCTGTTTGTGTTGATGATAAATCAGCTTGAGTAAGTTTTATTAAATATTCATGTATCTTAGTATCAAGTCCATTAATTTGATATTCGTATTTAGCAGCTTTATCAGAGGCTCCTTGAATATTTTCAAATGAATAATCATATGTTAGTTTAAAGTATTCTTTTGTAATATCTCCCATATAATCAATAGCTTTTTTTACGAATTCAATCGCAAGTCCTGGTGAACGTTTAACAAGGGCATAATCTTGAAGTTGTTTTTCTAAATCACTTTCATCATCACCTCTTACAATAAGGTTAGTTAACCATGTAATAGGTGTTAATAAGAATAAGAATACAAAACTATTTACAATATTAAATCCTAGGTGGGCAAATGATATAATCAATTCATTATTTTTACCTTCCCATCCAAGAACACTATCATTAAACCATGTAACAATCATCTTAAATGGTATCCATAATATAACACCAAATACAAGTACTCCTAAGAATTTAAATAGGATGTTTGCGACCGCAACCTTTTTGGCTGTTTTATTAGAACCCAAAGAAGCTATTAAGGCTGTAATAGTTGTTCCTATATTAGCTCCTAACATAATCGCAAGTCCACCTTTTAAAGCTATTGTGCCAGATGAATAAATACCTTGTACAATAGATATTGTACATGATGATGATTGTACAACTAAAGTGAATAAAAGTCCTACTAAAACACCTAGAATAGGTACTCCTGAAATAGATTCGAACATACTTTCAATACTCTCTTTATAAGTACCTTCAACTATAGTTTTAAATGCCATATCTATTATCGTATTACCAAAGAATATAAATCCAAATCCCAATACAATAAGTCCAATTTGTTGAAGTTTCTTTTTCTTACTAAAGAAGACAATAGTAGCTCCTACAAATACTAGTACAACCGCAATTATAGGCATTATTTTAAGTTTAGATGAAAGTGCTAATATAAGTGGTAAAATAGTACCTCCTATATTGGCCCCTAAAAGGACTCCTAAAGATTGTTTAAAAGTCATTAGTCCTGCAGCTACTAGTGATACCGCAAGGGCTGATGTTCCAGACGAACTTTGCGTAATCATTGTAACAACTAAACCTACTATAAGTCCCTTAAATGGATTATCAGTGAATTTTTCAATCACATTCTTGATTCTAGCTCCTGCTAAAACCTTTAAGCTGTTTCCCATAAGGCCAATACCATATAAGAAAATACCAAGTCCACATAGAATGTATAGCACAGCTTGCCACGTGTGCATTCCACTAAATCCAATTCCTAATATATTATATAAATTCATATTTAATTCTCCATATATTTATAAAAAATTTGCAATTATATTTTATATTAATTGTAATATTTTTGCAACAAAGTTGTAAAATTATATCTTATGCTTACAACTAGTAAATACATAGAATTATATTCGTAAATATAATATATCTTATCACAAGCATTTTATGTTATGATTTAATGCCTAGTGCTTCTTTTGCAAGAGAGTCTACTAAATCATTATAATATACATTAGTATGGCTTTTAACTTTAATAAAATTAACTTTTATTTTATCTTTCGATGAAATAGCAAACTCTCTATATTTTATAGCAATAGGTGTTTTAGCTTGCCACAACCCTAAATACCACGATCTAATACCTTCATAATCATAATAAAGGTTTATTTCTTTATAGTTGCGATTTATAGCATAATTTATAACAAATCCTGCCCCTTTAATTTCTCCTGCAACATTTCTATGTACGCTATATTCATCTTTCTCATATTTCTTTTTAAATCTAGTTTCTTTTCCATCAACTATAAAAACAGCACCAAATGAATATTCTTCAGTTTCTTTATTATATGAACCATCAACATAAACAACAGGATTATTATCATCTATTTTTTCATTATCTAAATCATTTATAAAAGCCTCTGCATCCTCTTTATTTGAAAATGATTTGTAAATAGCTCCACTAAATCCTGAAACTTGTTCTAGTGCCTCATCCCAAGTAGTAAATATTCCTGTTTTTTTCCCTTTTTTTACAGCATAATATTTCATATAGTTCACCTAATACTTTCTAAGTAAATTTTACAAGATAAAAATAATAAAGACAACATTAATAACAAAAAAAGAAATCCTATTTCTAGGATTTCTCATTATAATTTATTTTAATTATGCTAAAGTTTCGAACTTTACACCATCAGCAGTAACAACTAAGATAGCGTCTCCTGCTTCAAGGTTTAATGCCTTCTTGCAAGCTTCTTTAGCGTCAGCAAGAACACCAACAACTGGTTGAACTCCCCAAGCTAATTGAAGAGTACGTGCAGATGCATGGTTATCAACTGCGAAGAATACATCAGCATCTGGTCTGAACTTAGAAATCTTGAATGCGAATTCTTCAGTTCCTTCAGCAACTACTGCAGCAACGCTGAATTCTTTTGTGATTTCTGCAACTGCTAAACCGATTGCGTCAAGTTCATTCTTTTCATCATCATAATTCATAACATTTTCAATCATTTGGTTATGATCGATATCATCTTCAGCTCTTTCATCTGTCTTAGCCATATAGTATACAGCTTCATAAGGATAATCACCTTGTGCAGATTCTCCTGAAAGCATTGTAGCAGAAGTTCCATCTAATACTGCGTTATGAACGTCAGAGATTTCAGCACGTGTAGGTCTTGGATTTTGAATCATAGAATCTAGCATTTGAGTTGCAGTTACTACGATCTTTCCTTGAGATTGTGCTAAGAAAATCATATCTTTTTGGATTTGAGGAAGATCCCAAGCGTCAACGTCTACTCCTAGGTCTCCACGGGCAACCATTACACCATCAGATAATTCGATGATCTTTTCCATGTTTTCAACACCCTCTTGGTTTTCAATCTTAGAAATGATCTTAATATGAGAGTTGTTGTTAGCAGCTAAAATATCACGAATATCTTGAATGTCTTGAGGACGACGTACGAATGATGCAGCGATGAAATCTAGGTCTCTTTCGCATGCAAAATTAATATCATCTAAATCCTTTGGTGCAATATACTTCATGTTTAATTTAACACCTGGTACATTACAGTTTCTCTTGTTCTTGATCTTACGAGTGTTTTCAATACGACAAACTAATTCACGGCAAGTTTCGTCTTTTTCTTTAACTGTAAGAGTTAGGTTTCCATCCTCAATAAGGATTCTTCCACCTACAGAGATGTCATCATATAATCCTGGGTAAGAAATTGCAATCTTCTTTGCATTTCCTAAGAATGAATAATCCATAGTGATACGGATTTCTTCTCCTTCACGAAGAACAACTGGTTCATCGTTCTCTAAATATCCTGTACGAATTTCAGGTCCCTTAGTATCAAGCATTAATGCGATATTAAGTCCCTTTTCTTCATTAATCTTCTTTACATTATCAATACGGAATCCTTGTTCAACATGGTCACCATGAGATAGATTCATACGCATTACATTCATACCTGTAGAAATTAACTTCTCTAGAGTTTCTTTTTGTTCACTAGCAGGTCCAATTGTACAAACAACTTTAGTCTTTTTCATTTTATATATTCTCCTTTAAATTATTAGATACTAAATCCATTACATATTTTAACATAAGTAATTTTTTCTTGCAAGTAAATTTCAACTCATTAAAGTTCAATTAATTTGTATATTTTTTTTGTTAATTCTTTGTTTAAATAAACATAAATTAAAAAACAAAATATTTTACTAATTTATTACCAAAAAACAACATTTTTTATTGAAATAAATTCATTTATTTACTAATTAAAACAATTTGTTCAATTTGATATTATAGAAAAAACAATTGCAATTTATTTTTCTTATACTATAATAT
>CAVCDW010000111.1:3120-4451 GCA_963601055.1 Elusimicrobiaceae bacterium | reverse complement strand
TGATTTAAAAGTTAGTAAATAAGTTTAAACGCTCAAATATGCGCATAATTTGCGTTATACGGCGTTTCTTTACTAAAAACGATAAATTAATCAAGTTAAGTAAAAGAATGCGAGAAAACGCAAATTTGAAAGGAATAAGGAATGGATACATCAGTAGCAATCGTATTAATTATTACATTTGGAGTTATTTCAGTTGTTGAAATAATCATGAACAGGAGAAAAAAATAAAATGGGTTATGAAAATTGCGGAACTTTTAAAAGAGATATTATATCTGTTGAAAAGCTTATGGAAAAAAGTGGAGTAGCAACTTACGTTACAGAAAAAACAAGATTTGAAGATGAAGTACTAATTCACTTTATGTGTAACGATATTGAATACTCACTAAAAGTTATAAATAAATCAAATACTACTCAATATTTCTTGCTATATAGAAAATTAAATGAGCAGTACAAATGGCTTTTAGCCGACACCAATAACTGGCTTTACATTGCTAAAAGAATTACTGAAGATTTAGAATTTGTAAAAGCTTTAAGAGAAGCCTAAAAAAGAATATGGCTAATTGAGTATTCTTTAGCATTTTCTAGATTAGCCAAATAAGAGTTCAAATGCTAATAGGTGAATAAGAGTAGCCGAAATCTAATCCGTATAAGAAATTAAGCACTAACAACTCTTAAACTTGATAGTATTCTAGTTCTATCAAGATAACAAGTTTAAAATACTAGAATCCCCTATATTATAAATTAATCAAATGTTAGAAAGGATGCGAGTAAAAAATCACCGGTTGGTATAGCACAACGAAAAAAAGGCTATAAACTTGTTATAAAATAA
Source organism: Elusimicrobiaceae bacterium (assembly GCA_963601055.1). Lineage (GTDB taxonomy): Bacteria > Bacillota_I > Bacilli_A > Acholeplasmatales > Anaeroplasmataceae > UBA3206. Next base: position 3,622 of record CAVCDW010000111.1, on the reverse strand, counting down.
TTATCTGTTTTAAAAGAAACATTTAAAAATTAGATTCATAATATTAAAAAATAAATATTTCAAATGAGTAGCCGATACGCATATATAACCTCACTAAAATTGGCTACTCATATATTAATAAAAATTCTAGTTATTATTTATAATAACTATTCACATAGAAAAAGAGGAAAATATGAGAAATAAATTAAGAGAATTAAGAACCTCACAAAATTTAAGTATTACTGCATTTAGTAAAAAATTAAATATTCCTTGGATTAGCTATAGTCAAATTGAAAATGGCAAAATGTATGGAACAATGGACACTTGGCTAAAATTAGCAAAGTATTATGGTTGGGACTTAAAAACTTTAGAAAAGTATTACAAAGAGGTTTAATATGAGAGTAAACAAGAAATTATTAAGTCTATGCGATACTTGGCTAGACACAGAAAAAGACTTATGTATAACACAAAAAGAATATGAAATTCTTAAGCAAGATTTAACCCAAATGAAAGACGGAAAATT
>CAVCDW010000111.1:0-2889 GCA_963601055.1 Elusimicrobiaceae bacterium | reverse complement strand
ATTACAGATTACAAAGGCGAAACAACTGAAATAACATCTTATGAAGTTGAAGATTTGATTTATGGAGTTAATAGTAAAACGAATAAAGTTTATCACTATTTGGATATTGAAAACACTGACAATTATTATTTTACAAGAATGAACTTAACATATAATGTTAAAATCAAGTTAGAAGATAAAAAAACACAAACATACACTATTCTTCTTGTAGCAAGCGTTTCAAAAATGGGAGATACAATGTATTATTTCGACGGCTATACTCCAGTTACAATTCAAAACAATTTGAATGTTAAGAAGTTTGATTTATCATCGTTGGATTTAATTTATCACACTTCTATAACTGACAAAGTTGAAATTGTCTATTAATCAAGAAATATGAGTGACAATCAAAAAATAGCAGTTGTATGCACTGTATTAGCAATCTTTGAAGTAATACACATAATTGTAACAATAAGAGAATATAAAAAAGAAAAAGGAGAGAAGTCTAAAGATGGAAAAAGATAAATTAAAAATTTATTATGATGAAGTGTTTAATGGCTTGAATCATACGTTAAATAATGCGGCTAAACAAATAGCAATTGAAAGTGATTTGACTTCTAACGAAGACACAGAAGCTTTAAATAATTTAAACCGAGTCATTGAAATGTGTTTAATTGTTCAAGAAGTATATGTAAACGGAAATAAAAATATTCATCCAACTTATGCTTTAGAAAAATTAAATCGTGCCAAATATTCTCTAGAAATGACAATTAGTCATTTTAGAAAAGAAGAAATTAACGATGAAGAAGAATAGTCAAATGTTACCAGAAGAGAGAGCCGAGAAGAAAAGATTAATACGTTATCAATTATTATTTATATTCTTACAAACTCTTCTAGTATTTATAATTATATTTATTATATATTTATTTAAAATTAATAGGTGATATATGGATATTAAACAATATTTAAAAGATTTAGTTAAAATACAAGTATTAATTAAAAGTAAAACTGAAATGATAAAGCTTTTAAATTCTAAAGCCGAATATAAAGGCATATCATACGGAGAAGATGTTAGTGGTTCAGGAACATCAACACATATGGATTTGTTAATGGAACTTTTAGATAAAGAAAAAGAACTAAAAGAAGAAATTGAAAAGTACTCAAGTATGATGACAGAAGCAATGAAGTTAATTGACAAGTTAGAAAATCCACAACAAATTCAAGTAATTTATAAACGCTATTTGCAAAATAAACGTTGGGGAAATATAGCAGTGGAAATGGATAGAGAATTAAGATACGTCCAAAAAATACACGGCAAAGCCTTATTAGAACTTCAAAAAATAGCAAATGAATGGTAAAAAAGACATAAAAAGACACTAAATTACCATAAAAAGACATCCTAAAATGTGCTAAAATGTTATTGTAGTAGTTTACATGAGAGTAGTTGTCATTATTCCTCTTACTAAAAATTTAATTCACAAATAAATCTTTTCATTATTAAAATTGTATGATAACTATAATCTACTACTAAAATTTTACTTTTCGTAAAAAATACTCTGATTTTGGAGACTAACGCAAATTGTTAGTCTCTTTTTACGTACTTTAAGGAGATTAAGTTATGACATACCTACCAAACACCAAAGAACCATTAAAATTTAAATTTTTAGATAACGCTGAAGATGAATTAAACCCTTATTATGAGGGGTTTTTAAACACTGAAAATAAACGAACTTTAAATATATTTGATATTGCAGTTGAATCAGTAGCACACGCTTTTGAAGACTTCGACACAATGCTAAATATTGCAGACAACATAAGTGAAGATGACGGCACTGATATTTCAGAGGGAATAACAGGAGCCGATTTAGATGTTTTAGCAAAACCTGAAGTTATAAGATACTTAAAACTAGGCTTATTACAATTCATCGAACTTGAAAGAAATGATTTAACCATTGCAATGCTTGAAGACCAGCAAGAAGTAGAAGAGAAATATAATCAAATGGTTAATGATTATAAAACATTAAGTAAAGAAGAATTTATAAAAAAATATCCTAGTGGTAAATATTATATAAACGAGTATGATAGATAAATAATTAATATATTTAATTAATTAATATATTTATGCTCTATATTATATATATTCTAATATATTAATAATTATATAAATATATTTAAATTCTTAATAAATAAATGCTCTTTATTATATTAGCACTATATATAAGAGTTAAACAAAGCCAACCATTAACACGTGCATGAAGAAAAAAAGGAGGTGACTGACTCACAAAATGGAAGAAATAATTAAGAAAAAAAAGAATCCTGACTTGTTTGAAAAATGGGAAGAAAGTGGGCAGTTGCCTGCTAAATTAGAGCAACTGACAAAATGGAAAAGAAGCCTAGTTACTCAAAAGGAAATGGCTCAATGTTTAGGCATTACAGAAGAATATTTTGTAAAACTTAAAAAGAAACATCCTGAAATACAAGAAGCATTTGACAAAGGATTAGTTAAACTAAAATCTGATTTGGTAGGTGCAATGTATAAAAAGGCTTTAGGCTATGATGTAAAAGAAACAGATATGATTGTTGATGATAATGGAAGAACTAATCCTAAAAAGAAAATTAGAACTTCAACAAGACACGTTGCAGGCGATTACAATACTCAAGTGTACTTACTTAATAAGTTCTTTGGTGAATCATTTAATGCTAATTATGATTTGTTGAAACTCCAAAAAGAAAAGAATGAAGCCGACAAAGAAGAATTAGAAAATACTCAAACAATAATAGTTGATGATGTATGATAACTGAAGAAAGAAAAATAAGCATTAAAAATGAAATTGCACCCGTGTTTTATGATGAACACAAAGCAATTAAAAATGGAGACTTCACTTATTTTTGGAACGAGGGCGGTCGTGG
>CAVCDW010000110.1:0-4488 GCA_963601055.1 Elusimicrobiaceae bacterium | reverse complement strand
CTATGGGTATTGTTTTGCAATTTGATAAATTGCAAATAACAAATAAAACAATAAGCGATATGTTTATATTATTTTGTTTTGTTACGATATCTTTTATGTTTCTTAGTAGAATTACATATGTATATCGAGATGACAATTTGCAAGAATTAAATGTCAAACTTGATAGAGGGGTTGCTGAAGGATTATATACTTCAAATGAACACGCAGAACAGTATTATCAAGTAATAGATATGATAGAAGATCTTGAGAACAAATACGATAAAAGTAATACAATTTTCTTTACAAAAATATTACCATGGGGATATGTGCAAACAAATTTTAAATGTGGTGCACCAACTGCATGGCGGACACCTTTAAATAGCGCAAGATTAAAAGATTATTATGAAATACATGAAAATTTAATACCTAGTATAGTTGTTGTTTTAAAAGATGATATGGGTAAATATTCTTATGATCAAAGACCAAATGAAAATGTTTATGATGGTTGGTTACTAGAATATATGGTTTCTAATAACTATCAACATTATTCTTATTCGTGTGCTGATGTTTATGTTTCTTCTAAGATAGAAGAAAACTAGAAAGTAAATAAATGAAAAATATATTTATAAGCGTAATAATACCTACATATAACACATCTCAATATATTGAAGAATGTATTGATTCTTTTGAGTGCCAAAATTATTTTAACTACGAGATTATAGTTTGTGATGATGGTTCAACTGATAATACTATTGAAATATTGGAAAGGCTGAAAGCAAAATATAAAAATATAACAACAATATATAACCAACATATTGGCTGTGGAGCTGCAAGAAATAGTGGGCTAAAAGTAGCTAAAGGCAAGTATATTTATTTTTGTGATTCTGATGACTATGTTTCTTCTAATTTCTTTTATGAAATTAACAACAAAATTAGTAAAAATGACTATGATATTGTATTTTTTAATTATAATGAAGTAGTTCAAGGTGAAGTAATAAATACAGTTAAAAGAGAAAAAATTGTAAGCAAATATGATTGTTTCAAAGGTAATTCTTGTATATGGTCTTCAGTATACAAAAAAAGTTTGTTTACAAATAACGATACATTATTTCCGATTGATATTTATCATCAAGATGATGCTGTATTTTTTAGATTAATAGATTTTTCTGATAAGATTACTTCTATAGATAAGGAATTATATAATTATCGAAAATTTAGAGAAGGAAGTAGTATGAATACTAGGAGCGAAAAGTATTATACAGATATTCTTGAAGCTACAAAAATAAATTTTAAATATTTTTTTAATAAGAATGATAGATGTGGTTGTGATGAACTAGTCGATGTATATGTTGGTAAATTATTTGATTATTTGTTATTTAATTTAGCTTATTCTAGTAAAAAAACAACAAAAAAATATTATTTAAATATGATGAATATTTTAAATGATTGTGTTTCTAATTGGAAAAATAATGAATATTTTCATGATTCACAAGTATCGAAAATAACCATTATTACAAGAAGAAGCTTAAAAAACAAAATGATATTTTTGATTTTAAATACAAAATCATTTAAGGCGTTATTAAAAAAGAAAATGGAGAATTATCAATGATCACAATCGGAATATGCATACCAACTTATCAAAGAGGCGAAATCACAAAAGAAAGTATTTTACACATATATAACAATAATAAAAAAATGTTTGATGATGGAATTTGTCATTTTTATATTTCAGACGATTGCTCAAAAGATGACACATTTGAGATTTTAAGTAGTTTAAATAACGAAATTAATTGTATAACTATTAAAAGAACAGAACATAATTTAGGTTTTGAAGGCAATAATGGCAGATGTGTCCAAATGTGTGAAAAAGATTATGCGTGGATGCTTGGCGATGATGATACTATTGATGTAAAAATTCAAGAAGTTATCAATAAAATCGAATCTTATAAAAATAGGCCTGATTTTGTAGTGATAGGTAAGAGAGATTGTATAATTGAAAAAATATATACCGATAAAAAAGAAGCCATTGAAGAATTACTTTATGAGTCTACCTGGATGTCTGGTTTAATATACAAAACATCAATTATAAATAAACTTAATTTTATGCGTTATGCAGAAGGCGAGTTTCCACAAACCGGAGCAATCTTTGAATATTTTGGCGAAAACGAATCATCTATTCTATATTTATATGGTCCAAACTGGGCGAGAATTATGCGTCCTGGCGTTGTTTCTTATTCGGATAGAATATTAGAAATATACGCGCGTGGTTGGACAAATTTAGTTATGAGCTTGCCTCTTGTTTGGGATTATAAAGAAAAACTAAAACTATTAAAGCTTAGAAGTAAATACGGAAGAGATATGATGTCTAATATGATTCTTATGTCTCTTAGGGCACGGGGGGGGGTTGATAGATATAAACTAAAAGAATATTATCAATATATTCATTTATATAATAAGACTCCATATCTTATTTTATGGTTTATCTCTATTGCTCCATCTTGTTTGCTTGATTACTTTAGAAAAATATATGCTAAAAATAAAAAAATAGATTTGATTAAAAATGGATAAATAAATTATTGGTGGCAATTGTTTATTTTTAGAAGTATGAAGAGATAAAAGGAAATATAAATTATATATTGGACGGTAAAACTATAACGAATTAAAAAAACCTTAAAGGAAGGAAAAGTGTTTGTTAGGGGGAGAAAATACTTAATGACTAACGAAAATAAAAACAAAATAACATACTTAAGATTTTTTATGGCACTTTCTATTATATGGAATCATGCCTATGGTGTTGAGGTGTACAATTTGCAACTTAAAGGCGATGGGGGGGGTTATACTTGTTTGAGAGATTCACAAACAATATAACCTATGTGTCATTAGCCTTGTTTTTTACTTTAAGTGGGTTTTTGTTTTATCAAAATTTAACAAGAGATAATATTAAAAGAAAACTGTTGTCAAGGATACATAGTTTAATAATTCCATACATTGTATGGAATGTAATAGGATTTATATATTATCAATTACTTTCATTGTTTCCTACATTAAGACAATATTATGGAGGAGAAATAGAATCATTTTCTATTGGCGTTTTACTAAATGCGATTTTCAATTATAAGTACAATGGCGTGACTTGGTTTTTAAAGGTTTTAATTATTTACACTTATGTTATGCCGATATTTTATTTAACTTTTAAAAATAAAAAAATAGCAATAGCATTTTTTATAGCATCAATATTAGTTAGCTGTTATGGCACTCTTTTGGGCAATGTTTTATTGATGAATTTAAGTTTCTACTGTCTTGGCATGATTTGTGGAATGCATTATAAAGATTTGGTTCTTTCAAGGTATGATGAGAAATCAAAAAAATACTCTTTTTATATTTTTGTTTTATTAATGATTATTAATCTTTATATAAGAGAAGTTTTCTATGGAGATGTTTATTACGGTGGGGTTAGTGTTGTTATTATAAGATTGTTATCTATTGTTTGTGTATGGATTTTTTCCGATGTATTAGCAACTAAAGAAAAGCCAAAAAGATGGATGGATTATTCGTTTGTTATATATGTCAGCCATGAAATGGTTTTAGAGCCGATAGAAAAAGTGATTTTGTTGTTGTTAGGAAACAATGTTATTGGTGCAACTATTGATTATATTGCCGCGCCAATATTGTGTTTGATAATTCTTTGTTTTGGATGTTTTGCCCTTGAAAAAATGAATCTATACAAGTATCTTTCAGGAGAAAGATAAAATGCTTTATATTTAAAAATGTTGTGCAATAAAACTTATGTTAAATGAATTCTCAAGAACTGAATTATTATTAGGCAAAGATGTAATGGATATATTAGCTAATAAAAGAGTAGCTATTTTTGGTGTTGGTGGAGTAGGTGGCTATGTTGTAGAAGCCTTGGCCAGAACTGGAATAGGTACATTGGATTTAATAGACAATGATGTAGTTAGTTTGACCAATATTAATAGACAAATAATTGCCACTCATAAGACAATTGGTAAATATAAAGTAGATGTTTTTAAAGAAAGATTATTAGATATTAATCCTAATATTATAGTAAATACTTATAAGACTTTCTTTTTGCCTGAAACAAAAGATTTGTTTGATTTTTATAAATATGACTATGTAGTAGATGCGATTGATACTGTTAGTGGAAAACTTGCGTTGATTGAAAAAGCTAAAGAATGTAAAGTTCCAATAATATGTTCATTAGGTGCAGGAAATCATTTAGATCCTTTTTCTTTTAAAGTAAGTGATATTTATAAGACTTCAATGTGTCCTTTGGCTAAGGTGATTAGGCATGAGTGTAAAAAAAGAAATATTAAAGATTTAAGTGTATAATCCCGAGTTTGACAGTTAAAGAAAGTAAAAAGTGGCTATGAAGCTTTATTTAAAGGCTTTTGGCCACTTTTATGTATTGTAGGCAATTATCGTATTTTATTTTTTGTAGAGCGTCAAACTAATATACCCATTTGGAGGTAAAAAACGACACGATAATTT
>CAVCDW010000109.1:0-4527 GCA_963601055.1 Elusimicrobiaceae bacterium | reverse complement strand
ATGTTGGTATGAATGGTCATATTTCTAAGCCATTATATATGGAAGATTTGATTAAGAAGATTGGTTCAATTATATAAGTTCTGTGTAAAGCAGGACTTTTTAATTGGTGCTTAAAGATAAAAAATAGTTAAATATGTGTTACTTATTCAAAATTTTTTTAAATAAGTAACACAAAATGCGTTTTTTACAAAAAAATAAATAATTGCACATTATCATGGGTGAATTTTTGTGCCGTTGTTCATGTGTTGTTATTGTTTGTGGATGTGCATATCGTGCTAAAATAAAAGCGCAAGTAAAAAATGCTTTTTTCGTAACGAATTGCTACGGGGGGGGTATTAATTGGATACCTCTTAGGCATTTGAAGATAATAATACAAAAGAGGGATTTCAATATTTTATTTGAAATTCTTTTATTTTTATGACTTATGTTTTGGATTAGTTATTAAAGTATATAAGACATTTAGTTATTGATTTCTGCTTTATTTATCAGGTTTTATGTTTATTGTTTATATATAAACATAGTGCGCAAATGCTTATGATAATCAATATATGTAAGATAACTATTTGTTAAGTAGAAATGATAATTAATACAAGATGTATTTTGTAAAGATAAGAGTAATCTCTATTTTTCTTTTATAAATACTATATATTGTTTAAGTTAAATGCTTTCTATTATTAGAGATTGAAATAAATAAGATAGTAGTAAATAAAATAAACAAAGAACATGGAGTAAAGAAATGGAATTAAATGCAGAACGACAAACTAATTTACCCTTTGGAGAAATTAAAATGACAACAGAAAACAAAGGAATAATAAGCGTAATTATTCCAGTATATAAAGTAGAACAATATCTAGATAAGTGCGTAGAAAGCGTTGTGAACCAAACATATTCAAATTTAGAAATAATTTTGGTGGATGATGGTTCACCTGATGGGTGCCCACGAAAATGCGATCAATGGGCAAAAAAAGATGAGAGAATAAAAGTAATTCATAAAACTAATGGTGGGTTATCAGACGCACGTAATGCGGGACTAAAAATTGCCACAGGTGATTATATTGCGTTTGTCGATAGCGATGACTTTCTAGAATTAGACATGTATGAATTTCTTATATACCTAATTACATCATCAAATTCTGATATGGCAATATGCGGTTTAGAGTATGTTGATGTTAATGGTGTTATGACACGTTCAAATTGTAGGGGACAAGATGCTTGTTTGTCTTCGAAAGAAGTCTTGGCTAAATGGTGCATTGAAGATCTCGTATATTATGTAGTGGTTTGGAATAAATTATATAAAAGAAAATGTTGGGAAGGTGTGAGTTTTCCAAAAGGCAAAATACATGAAGATAATTTTGTTATGTATAAGGTATTTTTCAACTCTAACAACATTGTTTGCACTAAACAAAAAAAATATAATTATGTGCAGAGAAGTGGCAGCATTACGTCTGGTGGAATCAATCCTAAACGATATGATGCAGTGCAGGCAACTTACGAGGCATACAAATTCTACCAAGAAAATGGATTAGCTGACATTTCTGATGTAATAGTTAAATGGATGAGTGGTACTTTTTTTTCGTTAAATGGTTGCATTAATATCTTTAAATGTACTAGTGAAGAGAAAAAATATATTAAGGATATTAAACGTCTTTTCTATAATACTTATTTTGTAGAAGCTGGTCAGAATAATATTAAGGATTATATGAAATATTATTTTCCGAATGCCGTAAGAGCGATCAAAAAAATACTACATTGTGGGAAGGCGGTTGCTTCTTTGTGTAATTATGGATTATTATCAAGAAATAAAGTAGTGCTAATTGATACACCAACCCACGGAAACCTCGGAGATCATGCGATTGTATTAGCTGAACAGAAGTTGTTAAATCAGTGTGGAGTAAAAAGTTACGAACTAACAGCAATGCAGGTAAATGAAAAAGAAGATAAATATGCTTCTATAACCCCCATGAACCAGTATATAGTGGTTCCTGGGGGCGGGTTCCTGGGGGCGTTATGGCCTGGAGAAGAAGAGCGCTTTCGTAGAATTGTGAAGGCCTTTAATAAACAGAAGATTATTGTATTTCCTCAGACTATAACCTTTGACACAACTACACAAAGTGGTAGAAAATATCTAGCAGAATCTCAAAAAATCTATGCATCTCATCCTGATTTAACTATATTTGTGAGAGAAAAGCGTAGTTATGCATTTATGCAAGAATATTTTCCAACTGTTAAATGTAAATTGGTTCCTGATATTGTAACAATGTTAACCACACCAGAGCCAAATAATACTTCACAAATGCGTAGCGGTGTTTTATTTTGTATGCGGCATGATTTGGAAAAAGCGGTTGATGATAGTGTGCAGGAAGAAATGTTGAGTGCTGTAAGAAAACAGTATCCTAATGAGAATATCGCATTTACAGATACTGTTATTGATCATGGCGTGAAGCCAAAGAACAGAGAAGCAGAGGTTAACAAGAAATTATCACAATTTTCTAAATCTAGGCTAGTTATTACGGACCGATTACATGGGATGATATTAGCAGCTATTACTAATACACCTTGTATCGCCATGACTAATAGTAATGGAAAGGTAAAAGCGGTGTATGAGTGGATAAAAGAAAATGAGTATATTCGCTTTGCAAATAGCATTGATGAGTTTAAACAGCAGCTTTCAACTCTTGATTTGAATAAGCGGTATAAATATAATCGTGGATTAGTTGAACATGAATTTGAACCATTGCTTGAGGAGATAAGAAAAATGTGTGAATAAAATAAGTAGGATTAATTATGGAATCAAGAACAAAGAATTCTTTTAAAAATATAGCGTATAGTTGGATTAACCAAATTCTTGCGATTGTTTTAGGATTTGCAAGTAGATCAATATTTTTATATTGTTTGAGCATTGACTATCTGGGGATACAAGGACTTTTTGGTGACATACTAAATATGTTGTCATTGGCTGATTTGGGATTTGGAACAGCAATGACTTTTAGCATGTATAAGCCACTTGCTGAAAAGGATTATGATAAACTTGCAGGTTTAACTAATTTTTACAAGAAAATATATAGAGTAATTGCTTTAAGCATAACATGTATAGGAGTAGCATTAGTCCCCTTTCTCAAATATTTAGTGAACTTGGATTCAGATATGCCAAATTTGGCTCTATACTACTTACTTTTTCTGGCAAATACAGTTGCTTCATATTTGGTAGTATATAGAACTAGTATTATTAATGCGGATCAAAAATCTTATATATTAACTAAATATCAGTCGGTTTTTAGCATCTTGAGTACCGTTGTAACATCTATATTTCTGCTCATTACACATAATTATACGGTTTATTTGGTGATACAAGTACTATTCACATATGCACGCAATTTTTACTCGTCGTATATTGCAGGTAAGATGTATCCCTTCTTGAATAAAGAAGTAGAATTACAAAAAGAGGAAACGCGCGGAATTTTTAAAAATATAGGATCTGTTTTTTTATATAAGATTTCGAGTGTATTAATAAATGCAACAGATAATACTTTGATTTCTGTACTTGTAGGAACGTCGTTTGTAGGATATTATTCCAACTATACTTTGTTAGTGACTAAATTGACGGCATTTATAAATACTCTTTTTTATTCATTAACAGCGAGTCTTGGAAATTTGATTATCAAAGAAGGTAAAGAACGACGTTTTCAGATTTTTAAAATAATGCAATCTGTGAGCGTGATTTTAAGCACTTTCTGTGTGGTGTGTGTGCTGACACTACAACAAGATTTTATATATGTATGGCTTGGCAGCCAATATCAATTAGAAAATCTTGTGGTATATGCTTTAGTAGTTAATTTTTATTTTAGTATATCGTTGTTGCCAATTTGGGTTTTTAGAGAAGCGACTGGACTATATCAAAAAACCAAATATGTTATGGTGTTTACAGCAATTATTAATATTGTTGTTTCTATAGCATTAGGGAAAATGATAGGTTTAGCGGGAATTATTTTTGCAACATCAATATCTAGATTGCTTACTTATTTTTGGTATGAACCTAAATTGTTGTTTAAAACATATTTTGGCCATTCGTGCAGAATTTACTTTGTAAGTGTCATTAAGAGTTTGATTGTTACGGTGTTAATATGCATAGTGGTAAATTCGATGGCATCTCGGATTGTTGTGAATGGTTGGATTTCATTAATACTAAAAGGTATTGCTGTAGCAGGAGTTACAGGTGGACTAGAATATTTGATTTATCATAAGTCTGAGGGGTATATTTTACTTATGGATAAATTTAAGGGTTATACTCATAAGCATAGAGGTGTTTAAAGTAAAGATTAAATTGTGTACTTAGTTATGGTTAATGAGTATTGCTAGGAAAGGTAAGTGATTTGCCGTGTTTGGAAAAAATAAAAATGATGATAGCAAATTATAGACATAAAAACTGGCTTAAAAAATTAGAGGATAGTCGAAAACCCTAACTCTTAATAAACCCTAATTATTATCCAAGATGATCAATTCATCTTTGATATAGATAATAATGCCTCT
>CAVCDW010000108.1:0-4552 GCA_963601055.1 Elusimicrobiaceae bacterium | reverse complement strand
TTTCATCATAAGATCCTAAAAGATATGAATCTTTTTTTAAAAATAAAATCTTATCCATCTTCTTGAGTACGTCATTTTGATTAGTTACAACCACAAACATTTGATCTTTTCTTTTTTTAATATTATCTATAATTTCTTTAGCCATATTAGTATCTATTGCGTTAAACGGATCATCAAGGATTGTAAGTTTTGAGTTTTGTGCTAAACACCTAGCTGTACACAGTCTTTTTTGTTGACCACCAGATAAATTAATACTAGAGTGCGATAATATTTCATTATAAGTTTCTTTAAAACTCATTATTTCATCATAAATACAAACATCTTTTAAGGCATTAATATCTAATCCTTTATCAAATGAAACATTATATTTTATAGTATCTCCAAATATTTCATTTGTACTAGGTAGATAAGAAATAAAACCATCTATATTTTTCTTCTTGTTATCTTTAAGTTCTAATCCACATAATTTTATAGAACCCGAGTAATCATAAAGTCCTGAAAGAGCTCCTGCAAGAGTGGATTTTCCAGTGTGGATCATACCACAAATTCCAAGAATCTCACCTTTATTTAGTTTAAATGAAATATCATGTACCTTAAATTTATCATCATAACCAAATGTCATATGTGATACTTCTAAGGCACATTCATTATCATTTAAATCAAGATCTTGATATTCTTCATTTGTTTCAAGGAATGGTTTTAATCTATTCCATGAAACTTTAAAAGTTTGATAAGAATTAAATACCTTACCTACTTTTGAAGTTTTAGTTGAAACAAGTGCGTATGTTGAAACATAAGCTGTAAAAGTACCTATTGCCCACACATTATTGATATAATTTTTACCGCCGAAATAAATTATAAAGAATAATCCTAATAACGCAACAACTTGATATAAAGGTTCAAATGAAGACTTAAATATTAAAGCTTTAATGCTTTTCTTTTCTAAATCATTTAGGGTATCCTTATACTTTTCTTCATAATTCTTTGAAACTCCAAATCCTCTATAATAAACTTCATTTTGTATTAAGTATAAAGTTTCATCTTTGGTTTTACTAAAGGCTATTTTAAAAGCTTTTGTTGTCTTATAAATAATCTTTTTGAGACTATGAGCAATAAGCATAGATAATAGAATAAAAGCTAATACATATAATGTAATTTTAGGGCTCATAATAAGCATTGATATAAAATAACCTAATAAAAGGATTATGGTATCATAAATTTCTGTAAATATTTTTCTTATACCTTCAGCACTATCTTTAATGTCTTGAAGGTTTTTATTCATAATATCACCTTTAGTAGAATCACTAAATGTTTTAATATCACTTTTAAGCATATTTTTAAAACTAACACGCCTCATTTGTAATACCATTTTGTTTGAAAAATCTCTTATATAATATCTTTTAAGAAATCTATTAAATTGAACAAATAGTACGAAAATTAAGAATGAAATTGCAAACATTATAATATATTTGATATTCTTATTTAAAACAAAAGCATCCAATAACTTACCTTGTACAATTGGTACTAAAGCCATAAGTGAATTAAATATAACACCAGAAATCCCTGCAATTATAAATGTTTTTTTATTAAGTTTTATATATGTTGAAACCTTATCATATCTAATTTTGTTCATCATTTACTCCTAAAAAATCATTTTTTCTTAATCGCTTAGATTCAATATAAACTTTATCTAATAGATTTAAAAATAATTCTTTTTCATCATCATTTAGGCTTTTTACACAGGTATTATAAAAATCTAATTCTAGATTTTGTCTTAAATCTTTAAGCCCTAAAGCTTTATCAAGAGCTACTGCATACTTCTTTCTTAAATCATTAGGATCTTTCTCAATTCTTATATATCCTAGATTTTCTAATTTCTTACTCATTCTTGTAATTAATCCTTTATCAACATTAAGATAATCACAAACTTCAGATAATGACCTTCTATCTCTTTTTGTTATATACCTTAACATTTCAAATTCAGTATCATTAAGTTCATCTAGACCATGTTTTTTATTATATGAATTCTTGTACAAATTCATATTTCTTACTATCTTTGTTAAATCTCTTAAGTCCATAGAAATCCTCCTTGTATAACTTCATTATAGCAACAATCGTTGACTTGTCAACTAAATATTTAAAAACATGCGATATCAATTCAAATAAACTACTATTAATGAATATAATATTAAAATTTAAATAAAATATTTATATAAAAATAACATCATAATCCTAATATTGGACATATAGATGTATTTTTAATATTTACATCATCATAATTTGTACAATTTAAAATACTTATACTTGTAAAATTGTAATTTGTATATTGATGATTAGTACTAATTAAATTCTGTACTAGACCATAATAACCACATCAAAATATAATACCCGTTTCATATTCGATTTTTAGTATCTATGAAAGTAAAAAAAAGAGAGATTTCTTACGATTTCTCTCTTTTGTAATTATTTATTACTTTGTGTATGAATAAGTATAGTATACAGCAAGCACTTTACCATCCGCATCATACGCATATACTGTTACTGATGGTTGATTTCTTAATTTGATTTCATCTCCTACAAGCACATACTTATCACCAGATGTATATACTGTTGTTTCATATTTTGTAGTAGCTGTTTTAGTTATTCCTTCTTCATCAATCCAACTATATGCATCAACATTTGCGATGTCACTAGATGTAAGTTTGAATACTACTGATGCAGTACCACCCGCAGATGCGGCACCACTAAATGAGAAAACCATTTCATAACGTTTTGCATTTGCAACTTCCGCAAAACTAAATTTACCATTAACAACTTGAATTAAATTTCCTTTAGAATTAGAGATTATTCCCTGATTTTCTACTTCTGCACCTTTAGATAAATTTACGTTAACTGCTATAACTAATCCATAATTTATACAGTTTGTCGTAGTAATTTTTGTCTTTTCTATATTGTGATCATTTGAAACTAACATTCTAAGATTACCTTTTTCGTTAGAATTTACTATCATACCATAATTGGCACAATTAATAAAATTGATTGATTTACAATAACTTATAACATTAGTTTTAGCTGTATAAGTTCTTCCTACAAACACTCCAGTATATGAAGAACTATTATAAATATTTGCATAATTTGTACAATTAGAAAGTGTTAGGTTTGATTTACCAGCACAGAATACAAATAATCCAGTGTTATTGTCTGTGTAGTTTGCTTGTCCGTTTACTACAATTTTATCAAGTGTAACATCAAATTCTAAAGCATTACTTTGATTAATAAATCCTACAATCTTAGAACCAAAATCTACACCAGAATCTGTTACAGTAAACTCAAGGTTTTTAATTGTTGAAGTTCCAACAAGTTCATAAAATAAAAATTGATAATTTGTATCATGTAGTATCCCTTGATTGCTATCAATCGCAAGATTTGAAACATTATGATTATCGAAATCAATCGTTCCAGAAAAATACTTGATTTGAACTAATTCAGTAATTCCTGCAAAATCAAGATCAGTATTTACTTTGAAGAAGTTACCTCCGCATGTTAATTCATTACCATTTGTTACTGATTCTTTTGCAAGATACTCCCATTGTTCCATAGTATTAATTAAATATGGACTATTTTCTGTACCAATTCCAGCTGCAAAATTGCTTGATATTGTGGTATCAACAACTTTATCAGAAATGGTAGTTGTACTTGGTACTGATACTTTTGAAGCATCAATTTTAATATCTTTACCAGGTGCTACAACAGCCACATTTGATCCTGTTTCAACATTAATGACAGCATTTGCGTTATTTATTACAATAGATTCAACTACAGAACCACTAACTGTAGTAAGTTTAGGTTCAGGCAGTGTTGCGTCAGTTGATGTACTTGCAACAATTGAAACAATGCTTCCACCATTTTCTATTTGAGCATGTCCTGATTCAATAGTAAGTGTTCCTTCTACATTACCATATTCATGATAAGATTCATTTTTAATAGCCTTAACTACTACATTATCTGCTGTTCCTTCATGATCAACAGATGCATTCTTTGCAGAAACTGTTAAAGAACCACCATTTGTTCTTACGATAACACTATCAGCATCAGTTGTAGTATAAGTTACTGAAGTAATATCATCATTGTATCCTACATCTATTCCTTTCGAAGATGTAACATTTGATTCTTTATAACTATCTTTTAAGTATACTGAATATCCTAGTTGATTCCATGAATTTACTTCACTTTGTTTTTCAGCAATTCCAAATACATTTACTTTGTCACTTGAAAGTATAAATCCGCTTGGAGCTTCTACATTATAACTCTTATCTAATAATGCAATTCTATTTTGTTTTAAGTCATAAACGTAGTTATATCCTTCAGTTGTTGGTGTGAATTTTTCTACATCAAATCCTCCATCAACAAGCTCTACGATTGCTTCATGAGCTGTTTTATTCTTTCCATCTTTTACTTCATTTGATTGAAGTATAGTGTTTAACTGATTAGTTAAACTAACATCATTTGATACTTTGGCTTTCTTAGTAAAACTTGTGTAACCCACAACTGA
>CAVCDW010000107.1:0-4631 GCA_963601055.1 Elusimicrobiaceae bacterium | reverse complement strand
AAAGTTTAAAATCATATTGTGAAAAATATTCACCAAATATAGCTGTTCGTAGTTCGATGGCTGATTATAAAAAGCAGGATAAATTAATAAATCTTCCTTTATATGCAATAGAAAATTTATAAAGCACATATATCGGCAAAAAATGGTAAAATTTGCCGATATATGTTGATAGAAAAGGTGTTAAATATTATACTTAATGTAGGTGATTGTTATACAAACATCATATGTAAAAAGGGGGTAAAACATGCAGTGGTATAAAATGGCACTTAATAACATTGAGAATAATAAAAATTATTCACACAAAATGCTTATAGATGAACTTAGGGCAATAAATCCTGGTGTATCCGATAATACTTATAATTGGGCAGTAAGTTCCTTGACTAGTAATGGCGATTTAATTAAAACTGGATACAATTCATATGTTTTATCATTAGATTTGCCTATAAATAAGTACAGCCCAAATTATTCTGAGTCTTCTTTACAATTAATAAAATTAATTCAAGAAAAATTTCCTTATATACAATTCACTGTTTTTGAAACTGTGATGATGAATGAGTTTTTAAATCATTTAATTGCACAAAATACTATCTTTTTACAAGTAGAAAAAGAAAGCAGTATTTATGTTTTTCGTTTCCTTCAAGAAATAGGTTTTAAGAATATAATGTATAAACCATCTAAGAGAGATTTTGAACTTTATTGGTCAAAGGATTGTGTTGTTATTACGGATTTGATATCAGAGGCACCGCTTAGAAAAGAGGCATCTTATTCAATTATGCTTGAAAAGTTGCTTGTTGATATATTGGCCGATAAATTAATCGCATCTACTTTTAATAAAGCTGAACTAACAGATGTTTTTAAGCAAGCACAAGCTACTTATTTAATAGATAAAGCAAAAATAAAAAGGTACGCTAAAAGGCGCAATAAATATACAGAATTAACAGAATATCTTCAAGAGGTGTAGTGAAATGTTATCACATGATAACTATACAGCTGGCTACATTAATCAGCTAAAAAATAAAACAGGAGCTGATCCTTCGATATTAGAAAGGACAGTGTTTGCTTTTGGGTTGCTTGAAGCAATTCGATCGGTTGGTATGCCTTTTATCTTTAAGGGAGGCACCTCTCTTCTATTAATGTTAGAAAAGCCTAGGCGTTTAAGTACGGATATTGATATTATTGTTGGGCACGATGTAAATGTTGATGAATACATAGAAAAGGCTGGAAAAATATTTCCTTTTGTAAGTGTAGAAGAACATAAGAGAAAAGGCGTAAATGATATAGAAAAAAGACATTTTAGATTTCATTTTCTTTCACCAAGAACAAATAAGGAAATTAGTATACTTCTAGATATTGTATTTGAAGAAAACCCTTATTTAAAAGTGGTGGAACGACCAATTAGAAGTCAATTAATGTTAAGCGATGGTGAAGATATTTTAGTGAATCTTCCAGATAAAAACTGCATCTTAGGAGATAAACTTACTGCATTCGCTCCACATACAACAGGAATTCCATTTGGAAAAGAAAAAGAACTTGAAATTATTAAACAATTATTTGATTGCTGGGTATTGTTAAAGGAAATGGATGATTATAAAACTGTTGTAAAAGTATATCAAAAAATATCAAATATAGAATTGGGTTACCGTGGACTTTGTTGTACACCAGATGATTGCTTAAAAGATACAATTGAAAGTTGTATCTGCATTATGGCAAGGGGCAGTATACGACCTGAAGATTATAAAAATTTTTTAAAGGGTATTAATTCTTTGCAAGGGCATATTTTTGAAGGAAGAATTAATGGAGAAAATGCTGGTATATATGCAAGTGAAATAATGTATCTATCAACATGTCTTTTAACAAATCAACTTGACTATGAATCTATTTCTAATCCAGAGGAGTATAGGAATATTCGATTAAATATACAAGGAATCAAGAAAATTAGCTATATTCGAAATATTGATCCCCCAGCATATGCTTATATGATTAAATCACTTCTGTTGCTTAATGAACATGGGTTATATAAAGAAAGCATATTGTAGAATTTAAAAAACAAATTTTGGTGCGCAATTACTGTTCTTTAATATAACCGTTATCGTTTCGTAATAAAATATTAACAAACAAAGAGGAGACTATCATGAAAAATAAATATGTTGTTTTAAGTTTAATACTAATAGGATTAGTGCTTTTTGGTTGTAGTAGTAAAGAAAACAACAATACTGTTGAAGCATCTGAAATTAAGATGCGAGTACAAGATGGTTATATTCAATACTATACTGGTTCTAGTTGGGAAAATCTTTTAAGTACTGAAGAATTAAAAGGTGAAAAAGGTGATAAGGGAGATAAAGGTGATCCAGGCGTCAATGGTAAAAATGGTATAAATGGTTTAAATGGCGTCAATGGTACAGATGGCAAAGATGGTGTAAATGGTAAGGATACAATTACTCAAAATAATATCACTAAACAATGTCATATAAGTATTTATGATAAAGGCCCCAATCCAGGTGAATCTACGAACTATGGAGGTATCGCAATAATTAATAAAGAAAATGTAGAAATCATAGTAGAAAAATATCTAAATAATGATAATTCTAGATACGAAAATTTTTATATTTTATTGAATGAAAACGGAAAGATTGAAATCGAAGCTAAGCCAGAAGAAAATTGGAAGTTTGTAGAATGGAGCGATGGTGTAACTGATGCAAGAAGAACGATAACCTATGATTGTATGTCGGATTTGGAGGCTTATTTTGAACCTTCTAAAATCGCTTTAAATATTCCTAGAGTAACTGTATCAGGAACAAATTATGGGACAAATGATTATGTGATTGATTGGAAGGGTGATGAAAATGCCAAGGATTACACAGTTATATTCAATAATAAAACATATACTTGCGATACTAACTCTTTAACTGTTGATAAAAATGAGTTAGATGCTTCAAGAGAATATATAGTAAGTATAGTTGCTAATCCAAAGGATGAAGATAACTACATGTCATCTAGTTACAGCACTGAAACAAATAAAGCATCTGTTATTACTAAAATAGTTCCTGAATATGTTACAGGTGTTACGACTATTGAACAATATAAGACAGCTTTAACTAATGCTGGGTTTATTTATGAAGCTGTTAATGAAAACGATAAAATAACCGCAGAAATAGAAGAAACAAAAGAGGGCGCTACAGCAGAAAACAAAGGAACGATTAAAAGCGTAACTCCTGAACAAAAAACCAGAGTATACAATAAAAACTGCATTACGATATATGTTTATAAAACTAGTGAAGAATAATTTAGTAAGGTAAACTATGAAAAAGAAATATATTATATTTAGCTTATTATTGCTAGGATTATTATTAAGCGCTTGTCAAAGTAATGATCAACAATCATCTGAAATTAAAATGCGAGTACAAGATGGTTATATTCAATATTACACAGGATCTGATTGGAACAATGTTATTGAAGTAGATGAACTAAAAGGTGAAAAAGGCGATAAGGGAGATAAAGGTGAACAAGGTGATCCTGGTATCGATGGCATAAATGGCACAAATGGCAAAGATGGAATAGATGGCGCTAATGGCAAAGATGGAATAGATGCTGAAAATAAAAATTATATTACAAAGGAATTTGAAGTAGCAGTCTTCTCTTACGGCCCATATCCAGATTCCACTAAGAACTATGCTAGTTTAGTTATAACTAATCAAGAAAAAGTGGAAAGTTTGCACAAGACTTATGCGCCAATGGATACTACTAAACTAAGGGAATGTCTTTTCTATATGAATGAAGATGGAAAAGTAGAAGTTGAGGCTAAAGCTGAAGAAGATTGGGAATTTGTAGAATGGAGCGATGGTGTAACTAGTCCAAAAAGAACAATTACATATGATGATGAAGAATTATTAGTTGCGACATTTAAATATAAAAAAGAAATTTTAAATTATCCTACAATGACGCACTACGAAGTAGACTATATAAGCAAGGATTTAACAATTGAATGGAAAGAGGTTAAAAATATCATAAATTATACAGTTATTTTTAATAACAAAGAATATACATGTGATACGAACTCTTTAACAGTTAATATTAAAGAATTAGACATGGAAGGAATATATGATATCAGCATAACACCTAATCCTATTGATGAATCTAAATATAAAGCAAGAACTAGTAAAGGAATTGTTAATCTTTTAAATTATATGTATGTAAATCAAGTTCCAGAATTTGAATCGAATACTAAGCTGAATGATTATTTAAATAAACTAAAGGAAGCTGGCTTTGGATTAGATGGAAGTTATGGTAAGATTAATATCAACTATATAACAGATGGGGCAACAAGTGAAAATGATAATACAGTAGTAAGTGTTAGCCCTAAACAGGGTACAAAGGCATATGTTATGCGAGATAATATAACTATATCTGTCTATAAATATAATCAATAAAAGCGATAAAATCTTTTAACATTATCAAAATCTTGGTGGGGTACTATAGTTTCTAGTATGCCACCATTTTTCTATTACTTTACTGGAGACAACATTAGATTTATAAAAAGATATGAAAATTTGTTATATGGCTATAAAATGAATATGGGTTGTATTAAACCTAATTTCTACACACTTGCTCTTGTATATAAATATATGAGAGTG
>CAVCDW010000106.1:0-4853 GCA_963601055.1 Elusimicrobiaceae bacterium | reverse complement strand
TTTCACTATGTAGTTATAACGACATTCCTACTCGGGACTTTCACCCTTTAGATATATAACATGCCCGTCACACAACAAAAAAGACGATTAAATCGTCTATTCTTGTGCAAGTATTGTAACATTTGCAGTTTTTGGAAGTTTTTTTAGTTCCATTACTAATTCTTCTACACTAGTCTTTAGATTTAGTGTATCAATCATAATTGTTATATATGCATATTTTGTAACAGGTGTATCTTGGTTAATTGTAATGATATTACAGTTATGTTCTGCAATTTTTGCAAGAACCGAAGATAAGGCACCATATTCATTATCTACCCAAACTAAGAAAATGGCTCTTTTTCCAGAACGTTTAGGTGCAGGCATAATATGGTCTGCATATTTATAATAAGTACTACGTGAAATACCAATTATTTTACATGCTTCACTTACAGAAATCTTCTTCTCTTCAATTAATTCTTTAGCCTTAAAAGCTTGTAAGAATGTTTCAGGAAGAACTTCTGTATGAACTAGTAGAGCATCCTTCATATTAATCTACCAAATTGTTATAAATAACTTTGATTGCCTTTTCAAAATCTTTATTATCTACACCAATTATAATATTAAATTCATGTGATCCTTGTGCAATAACCTTAACTGAGATATCATTATCTCCAAGTACCGCAAATACTTTACCACTAAATCCTGGCTTGTATGCCATATTTTTACCAACGATAGCAACTAGGGCAATATCATCTTCAGTTTCAACAGATACTATATCTTTAACTGAATTTAATTCTTCCATAATTTTATATCTGATTTTTTCTAATTCTTGAGTTTCAACAACAAAACTGAAAGCATCTACTCCTGTAGGTACTAATTCAATATTTAAATTAAATTTCTTGAATATATTAAATATTTGAGATAAGACATCGATTTTCTTAGCAAATCTCTTTTTTATGACCATAACGGATGTAAAGTTCTTCTTTCCAGCAAGTCCTGTAATCGCAGTGTCTGTTTGATAATCACTTGCAGAAATCATTGTACCTGCATCTTCAGGTGAATTTGTATTTCTAATATTGATAGGAATATTAGAATCTTCAATTGGGAAAATAGCATCTTGATGAAGAACGGAAGCTCCCATGTATGATAATTCACGAAGTTCTTCATATGTGATTTTTGTAATCTTACGAGGATTATCAACGATTCTAGGGTCGGCCATTAAAATACCTGAAACATCAGTCCAGTTTTCATATACTGAAGCACCTAGTGCACGTGCTACAATTGAACCTGAAACATCTGATCCACCTCTTGAGAATAAGTGAATTTCACCTGTCTCATATGAACCATAGAATCCTGGCATTACAAACAATTCTCCATTTGTAGCTTCTTTGATTAATTTTGTTGTTTCATTATAATCAATTGAACCATCAAAATTAAATCTAATTACATCAGCAGCATCCACAAATGCACATCCTATATAAGATGCCATAAGTTTTGCGGCTAAATATTCACCACGTGAAACTAAATAATCTTGATTTAATGTCTTCATATTCTTTTCGATTACATCGAATTCTTTTTGAAGATCAAAATCTAAATTTAAATCATTTTTAACTTCAAAATATCTATCCTTAATTTGACTAAATATTTGATCGTAATTAACTTTATATTTTATATGAGCATATAAAAGATATAGTAAGTCTGTTATTTTATTATCTGTCGACTTAGATTTACCGATAGCAGATACTACGACTGCCTTTCTTTCATGATTTGAAAAAATTATATCTCTAACTTTTTTAAATTGTTTGGCATTCGCCATTGAACTTCCACCAAATTTACAAACAATACCCATTAT
Source organism: Elusimicrobiaceae bacterium (assembly GCA_963601055.1). Taxonomy (GTDB): domain Bacteria; phylum Bacillota_I; class Bacilli_A; order Acholeplasmatales; family Anaeroplasmataceae; genus UBA3206. The sequence goes on along the minus strand of CAVCDW010000106.1, from coordinate 3,022 downwards.
TTAATACTCCTATTCCACAATAGCGCCTTTAGTCGCTACATTAAGTTTATAAACTTTAAAATCATTAAAATCTTTAAATTTATCACATACATCTTCTTTTGATACTACAAGAAGAGATGGACCAGCTCCTGAAATCGCAAAAGCATAGCCATTTGCATGAGCAACCTCTTTAATTTCTAAAGAATCTTTAATTAAAGGCATTCTATAAGGTTCATGTGCCTTATCATCTAATAAATCTTTAATTAATGCTAAATCACCTCTAAAGAACGCAAATGGTATATTTACAATTCTAGATGCATTGTGACATATATCAGCGTAAGATAATTCCTTAGGTAATACAGTTCTTGCTTTTGATGTTTGTAGTTCAAAATTTGGAACTAAAACATTAAAAACTAATTCTTCAGAAACTCTATATTTAACTTTTTTGTATTTTTCATCAGTTTTATATGATGCAATAAGTCCACCAAACATTGCAGGCGCAATATTATCAGGATGTCCTTCAATAGATGTAGCTATTTGAAAACATTCATCATATGAAATGCGATTTTTTAAAAATGCTTTTGCAGCTAACACTCCGGCAACAATACATGTAGCACTTGAACCAAGTCCACGTGATGTTGGCACATCTTGTGTAAGCATATGAATTTTACAAGGATATGCTTTAAGATTTAAAAAATCAAATACTTTTTTGTATGAACTACATACCAAATTACGTGTAGGGTTTTCGTAACGTTCAGGAAAACCAATCATTTCAAAATGATCTGCACGTTCAAAACCGAATTCATTATATAGTTCAAAAGCTATTCCTAAAACATCAAAACCTGGTCCTAGATTAGCGCTAGTCGCAGGTACTTTAACTTTAATCATTTAAATCACCTACGATATTCTTTAAGTTCTTATATGTTTCTTCTAAATCCCATACTTGTCTTTCTTTATCAGAATCTACATTCTTTAACATTAAGATTCTAGGATCTACTTCCATATTTGTTAATTTAGATATTTTTACAATATTTTCAAATTCATCTTTTGATTTTTCAATATTTAATGCATTACAAATAGTATCACTAAATTTATAAGGATTTGCAGTAGATAAAATAACTGTGAATGTATCATCTTTTGTTTCATCCTTATATTTCTTATAACATCCATAAGCAACTGCAGTATGAGGATCCATTAAATGTTTAGTATTATCAAATACTTCTTTAATTAGTTTAACAGTTTCAACTTCATCACATGATTCAGCTGCGAATGATCCTAATGAATCAAAATATTTCTTATCTAATTCATATTTCTTATTATTCTTTAAATCAGTCATTAGTTTTTCAACATAAAGACTATCATTAGTTATCATATATAATAATCTTTCAAAGTTCGAAGATACTAAGATATCCATAGATGGAGAATTTGTTGTATAGAATTCTCTATTTGCATCATAAACACCTGTTTTAAAGAAATCAGTTAAAACTTTATTTTTGTTAGATGCACAAACAAGTTTCTTAACAGGAAGACCTAACTTCTTTGCGATATATCCTGCAAGGATATCTCCAAAGTTTCCAGTAGGAACACAGAAGTTAACTTCTTCACCATATTTAATTTTATTATTTTCTACTAATTCTTTATAAGCATAGAAATAATAAATGATTTGTGGTACTAATCTTCCGATATTTATTGAATTAGCACTTGAAAGATCAATAGTATCAAACTTCTCTTGATTGAAGAATTCCTTTACTGTTCTTTGACAATCATCAAAATTTCCATTTACCGCAAAGCTTCTAGCATTTGCGCTATTAAAAGATAACATTTGTTTTTCTTGGAATTGAGATACTCTCTTGTTAGGATATAATACATAAATATTAGTATTACTAATCTTAGTAAAACCATTTAATGCGGCACTACCTGTATCTCCTGATGTAGCAGTAAGTACTACTGTTTTATTAGTTCTTTGTAAGTATTTCTTTGATAATTCAACAAGTGATGGCAATAATGTAAGTGCCATATCTTTGAATGCGAATGTTGGACCATTGAATAAATTCAAAAAGCTGTAACCGTCGTAATTTACAACACTTACAGGCCCATTAGGGAAATTTTTCTTACAATATGCATTATCGATTGCATTTGAAATATCTTCATATTTAAAATCATCAAATAAAAAAGAAATAATTTTCTTTGCCATATCATTATATGATAATTTTAAGAAGTCTTCATCAAAACCAATAGGTTTAAGATCTTCAAATACAAATAGTCCTCCTAAGCTACTTAATCCTTTAAGAATAGCCTCAGCGCTACCTACTTTTTCTTTTCCTCTAGTACTAATTAACATAAATCCACCTCTATTAATATTAAAATTATACTTGTATTAAATATTTATACAAGTGTTTTTCATAAAAAAACAAATATCGTTTCTTTGAAAATGCTTTCATCAAATATATTTACCGATTTCTAATACTATTCTTGAACTTTTAGAAGTGCCCAATATAGATAATACCTTAAATCTTCCTTTTCCTCTTACAGATATTAAATTCTCCACTTTTACATCATGTGAAGTATTAAGTATTTCTGTCTGATTTACTTTAACATTACCATTTTTAATTAATTCTTGTGCAATACTTCTAGATAGATTATAAGTACCTGAAATAATCGCATCTAATCTCATTGAACTTATAAATATTTTTTCTTTATCTAAATTAATATTATTTTTAATTTCTCCACTATATTTTATAACTTCAACAGGATTATGCGATATAAGTCTTAAATTATCAATTATAAAATCAGCATTCTCTGCTGATGACATAATATAACAATCACCATCATTAAATATAATATCACCAAATACTTCTCTTTTAATTCCAAGTCCCATTAAAACTCCTAATACTTTTCTATGATTTAATTCTAAGAATTTCTTGTTATATTCTAGCTTTAAAGGAACTATTTTAAAATCAGGGTTTTCTAATTCAAAAGGCGCAATTATGCATTTTTTATATTCAGCATCATGATAACCACCACAAAAGTATAAATAACAATC
>CAVCDW010000105.1:0-5008 GCA_963601055.1 Elusimicrobiaceae bacterium | reverse complement strand
TTATAAAAAAAGAATTATTGATGAAATGATAGAATTATATTTAGAAACATTTGGTGCGATATTAATTGAAGGTCCTAAATGGTGCGGAAAGACTTGGACAAGTAAGTATCATTCAAATAGTGAATTCTTATTAGCTGATTCAAAAGGAAATTTCAATAATAAGAAAATAGCCTTAATGAATCCAGACTTAGCCCTAGATGGTGATTTTCCAAGACTTATTGATGAATGGCAAGAAGTTCCAGCAATATGGGATGCGGTTAGAAGTAGGGTAGATTTATCAACTAAGAAAGGACAATTTATTTTAACCGGTAGTGCCTCAATTAATAAATCTAATTATATTCATACAGGAACAGGAAGAATTGCGAGATTAAGAATGAGACCGATGTCTTTGTATGAAGCAGGTAAATCATCAGGAAAAGTGTCTTTAAAAGAAATATGCAATAACATTGCTTTAGATTACTTTACTGGTGAAGTTCAATTAAATGATATTATAGATTATATATTAATAGGTGGTTGGCCATCATCTATTGATTTAGATGCTAAACAAGGTATGTTGGTATCAAAAGAATATATTAAATCAGTAATTAATGAAGATATTTATAAAATTGACAATGTTAAAAGGGATAAGAAAAAAATCGAATTATTACTTAGATCATTAGCACGAAATGAAGCTACTACAGTAACAAATACTACATTAAAAAAAGATATTAAAGAAAAAGATTATGATGATATTAATATAGATACAGTTAGTGATTATCTTAATTTGTTTAATAATTTGTATATTACTGAAAATATTCCACCATTTTCTTCTAATTTAAGATCATCTTTAAGACTTAAGCAAAGTGAAAAAAGACATTTTATTGATCCATCACTTCCTTGTGCGTTATTAAATCTTACAAGAGAAAAGTTATTAGATAATTTAGAATTATTAGGCTTTTTATTTGAATCTTTAGTTGAAAGAGATTTGTTGACATACGCTCTATCATTTAATGCTAAATTATATCATTATCAAGATTATGCGAATAATGAAATAGATGCTGTTATAGAATTAGAAGATGGTTCATGGTGTGGCTTTGAAATTAAACTTGGAGCTAATCAAATAGAAGATGCATGTAAGAATTTACTTAAGATAAACAAATCGATTATAAATGGTGGAGGTAGACCAGCAAAAAGTTTATGCGTAATTTGTGGATTAAGTAATGCAGCTTACAGGCGACCAGACTCGGTATATGTTGTTCCAATTACAACTTTAAAAGATTAATAAATAATGAAAAAGGGACTTTTGTCCCTTTTGATTTTATTCTACAGTAGTACTATTATATCTTCGTACTGAAAGTGTTACATTTAAATTACCATTCTTTTCACGAATCTTATCTAAGAATTCATGTTTATTACAATTGTTTTTAAGAACTATTATATAATTCAATTCAAACATGGTTCCAAACTCTGTAGATTTTACTGATTTTAAATTGTATGATTTAGCATTCTCTTTAAGTATTTCATCGAATACATTATCAAAATTTAATGATTCAGGTACTATTACTTTTAATGACATTTGTTTTGATGATGGTGCATTAAACTTTGTAATGTATACTAGAATCATCGCAAGAGATGATATTAAAAGTATAATAAATGAGAATAAGACATATCCAAGACCATTTAAGAACCCTAATATAATAGATACGAATAAGAATGAAAGATCTGTTATATCATGTTGTGTTGATCTAAATCTTGTAATCGCAAGTATTCCTGCAAAAGAGAATGCGATAGTTGTTCTATCTGCCGCAGAATTAAGACCTATTATTCTAGATATTAATACTACAGAAGAAGTAGCTAGTGGATAGATTATAATGCTTAATGGTATATCAACTTGAAAACCTGTGCTATTCTTTGTGTATTTATAAACTATAGCTAAAATAAAGCCATAGAGTAGAGAACATAAGACACATATAAGTGACGTCTTAACCTCTAGTGTTGTGCTTAAAATTGAATCAAATGCTGCTAGTATCATAATTATTTTCCTTCCTTACGCTTAATTTATAATCTGTGCCATATTTTGAAAAAGAAGAAGGCACGGCTCCTACAAGAGATAATATTCTTGAAAACCAAATAGGTATAGATAATGGAACTTTAACTTCCATTAATACGCTATCATCTTTTAATAAATATGTTTCATGATATTCGTTATCAAATGAAAAATCATCATGTCTTGAATATAGATCAAAGTCAAAAGTTAATCTAAATGCACTATCTTCTTTGCTTATATAAGCAATTCGTTTATAACAAATAAAACTTATTGGTATAGGCTCATATAATGCAAATGTATATTTAAGTTCATTTAATATTTGAACCTCTAGCGAAGAAGAACGTGCTGGAATAATACCTTTAACTGTAAAATCATGAAGTTCTTCCTTGTTTAAACAAACCCTTCTTTTATAAACTATACCATCATACTTTCTTTTAATTTCAAGAAAGTATTTATCAATATTGTCATTATAAGTCCCATACTTTCTAATTCTTATTTTTTCTTTGAATACAGGTTTATCACAAGATATTCTTATTAAATCCTTATTTGGTGTATCAAGATAAATGTTACGGATTAAATAAGGCTCTTTTTTAGAAAAATCATCTTTTTCCATATAGGGTGCTATTAATTCTTGCATTTTTAAATACATATCCTTGGTAAGTATGTATTTTTTCTCGTATCGTTTAAAAGTTTCAATCATATTATCACCTTCTATACTTTAAATATATCAAGTGAATGTATGATAAATACTTTATAAATTATGTGAAATTTTAAAATTTTTACAAAAAAAAGAAATAATTGATACTAAATAAATATAGATATGACATATAATATATGTTATAATTTTTCTATATATTTAGGAGAATATTATGCGTCGTATTAAGTTTGTATTAGGTAAAAGAACAATTAAAACAACACTAGCTGTTTTTTGTTGTTGTATGTTATATTTGTTATTAAAATTGCTAGAAAAAACTAGTCTTTTTTCAGATGATTTTGCGTACAAATGGTACAATCCTTTTTTTGCGTCCATAGCTACAGCATATTCTATTCATAAATCAAAAAAAGAATCTATAATTCAAGCAAAAAGAAGATCAATAGCTTCAATTATAGGAGGAGTTATTGGTATAGCACTTGTTATGATTTATGAAATATGGCATAAATGGCCAATGTTAATTGGATCTCCTATTCATGATTTAATATTACCATATATATTAACATCACTTGCAGTAATTGTAGTAATTTTTGTATCAACAACTCTTGGTATACCAGATACTGTTTTCTTAGGTATTTTAACACTTACATCTGTAACAATTAACCCAAGTCAAGCTATTCAAACAAACTATGGTATATGGGTTTTTGGAATAAATAGAATAATATCTACAATAATAGGAGTGTTAATTGCGCTTGCGATAAATTGTTTTAGATTACCACATCCTATAAAGAATAAGGATATTATATTTGTTGTAGGAATAGAAGGAGCTATTCTAAATGGTAAAAACGAATTTAGTGGTTTCTTTAAATATAAATTAAATGATTTTGAAGAAAGAGGTATTAATTTATCGCTATATACTACAAGAGCACCTATGACATTTATGCCGCTTCTTGAAGGTATTAAGCTTCGTGATCCTGTACTTTGTATGTCTGGTGCTGCACTATATGACACACAAAAGAATAAATATGTGTATACATGTCCACTACGTGATGAAGATTCAGAAGAACTATCAAAAATATTTGATGAAATAGGTATTATACCTTTTAAAAATAATATTATTAATGATACATTGTTTATTACAACAAAGAATAAGAACCATAGATTTAATAATCTATATTTTGATGATAGACTTGATATGGGATATTGTAATATATTAGATAGGGATTTATTCCAAACAGATGTGCTATATTATCTAATCTTAGATACAAGAGAAATGATTGATAAAATCATTTCACGTATTGGAAAAGATAAATATTATTATGTTATAAATGATTGTCTAGATGATTTTAATAAAGATAATAATTTAGTTTATTTAAAAATCTATAACAAAAATGTTCAATTAATGTATGGTATTAAAGAGTATGCCGCAAAATATAACTATAGAATAGCATCTCTTACATCCCTTCCTGTTTCAGATCACTTACTTGATTCATCAGATATTAAAGCAACTTTTATATCGAATGCTAAAGAATATGATGGCCATGTTGATTTTGTTATAAAAAGAGAAACATATAATGAACTATTTAAAACAATAGATAAAATTTATTTTAATAGGAGATATCAAATAAAAAAATGAAGAAACAAGAATTTATTGTAAGCCTTACACTCTTGATTATAAACGCAGTAGCACTAGTAGCCTTATTTATTGTAAATATGGTAACAAGTGCACATTGGCTTTTAATAATTGAAATTATTTTAATAATAATAGAAGTAGGTTTAATACTTACTATTCGTAATTTCTACGAAGAATATAAAAATAGCAGATAATAATCTGCTTTTTTTTGAATGATTGTAAGCATAGAATAGATGTAATACGAGGTGATATGATTGAGTAATATTTACGAAGAATATTCTGTTGAAGAGCTAGCAAAAACTAAAATACCTAACTTGGTATTTGTTTCACAATTCCTAGATATTAAAGATTTAAGAATAGATATGAAATATTGGGAAATATGTGCTGATGTTTTAATATGTAGGGGACATGAAAAAATAAGAGATGTAGAACTTTTAATGTTTAATTGGCTTCAAGATTTAAATTGGATTGGTTCAATTAAAATATTTAATTATTTTTTAACTTTAGATGTTAATGAGTTGAATGATGTTTTTATTGATGCGTTTCAATTAGCATATCTTCAAAATGATATTGAATGGGCTATAAATTTATGGAATCTTCTTTTAAATAAAAAAGATGGAAATATTATTGAAGAAAACATAAGGGAAAATATTTACTTACAAAAATTTATAGAAAGAAATATTAGATGAATAATGGT
>CAVCDW010000104.1:0-5221 GCA_963601055.1 Elusimicrobiaceae bacterium | reverse complement strand
CATAAAACAAAGGGTATCCCATTGGGATACCACACTTGTTATTATAATATCTAAAAATAAATTATTTTATACTATTTATCACCATTTGTAATTAACTTTATAAATGAATCAATTTCACTATCAGTCATTCCACCATCTTTAAGATATTTTATTGCATATTCCTTATAATTTAAATTCTTACATTCTTCTATATTATCATTACCACATAAATAGGTAATAAATGAATTGAAATATAAATCTACTACTGCATTATATTTACCCACAGTATTCTCACTTATTTTATAATAATTATAATATGTAATCATATAATCATTCATTAATTCATTGTATGTTCCTTCTGCTAAAGCTTCTAGAAGTAAGCACACAAATCCTGTTCTATCTTTTCCTTCCATACAGTGAATGTAGTATTTACCACTAGAATTTAGCATAAACCTACATCCTTTAACAACACTTTGTTTATATTCATCTTTAGAGAAAGATGAACTCATAGATAATAATATCATCTTATTGTTTTCATATAAGCTCTTTGTGTATAAAAAGCTATAACTATTATCACTTAAATAAGTATCCATATTATCTTTAGAATCAGCTAAATCAATAACTGTGTTAATCTCATTTTCTTTAAGTAAATTATCAACAATAGAGGCTCTATTACGGCTATTATCAACTGGGGATGCTCCCCTGTAGATAAAGTTATCTTTGAGCTTACCACCTTTTAGTGCTCTAAAGTTGGCGAATTCAGCATCACTTGTATATTCACTTCTTATTACTGAATAAGTCTGTCCTAGTGCTTCTTCTGTTACAATATATTTTTTCTTTTTATTTAATTTAATAGAAACTAGCGTATCACTTTGAAGTTCTGCACTATCCCATATACCAATATTATTATATGTAACTAAAATGTTTTTACTATTTGGATAAGCTACTAAAACAGGCTCTCCTGTTTTAACATAATATCCATCAAAATAAGGAATATCTTCTAGCTTAAATCCATTAGTAAATGATAGATTAACACTATCTCCTAAATTAAACCCTTTTTTATTAAAATCCTCTATTGAAATATTAATAGTTGCAGAACCAAATTTAGTATCTTCAGATATACTTAAATTTTTAATTTCAATACTCTTTTTCCCACATGATGTAAAACATAGTAATATTAATAATGATAATAAAATAAATTTTAAAAATCTTTTCATAACAAAACCTCCATATCAAGTTTTTCTTTTAAATTATTTTTAATATCTAAAGATGCACCTGATGCATCTATAGATGTTTTAATAATTTGTTTAAATAAATTTAAATCTAGGTTATAAACCGAATTAAATAATTTAAATTCTTTTTTAATATTTGTCCTACATACAGTCATATCATCCGTATTTATAGTAAATTTAATCTTTGAATCTATTAGTTCTTTAAATGGATAATCTTTAATATCTTTATAGATTTTAGTACATATATTAGATGTAGGACATACTTCTAATACTATATCATTTGATATTAATTCATCCATTGTCTCTTTATCTTCTAACGCTCTAACACCATGTCCTATTCTTTTAGCACCAAAAGATATCGCATCTTTTACAGATGTGAAATCATCTGCTTCACCCGCATGTATTGTATATGGTACCCCAATTGTTTTAGCATACATAAATAACTCTTTATAATCTCTTGTAGGATATAGTGCTTCTGCCCCTGCAAGATCAATCATTGATACACCACGCCCTAAATATTTGTGTGCTATATCAATAGTTTCTTTATTTAATTGATAATCAGCGCCTCGCATCATACAAAGTATTAAATTTGATGGTATTTTAGACTCATTTAAGCCTTTTATGGCAGCTTTTACCGCATCTTCAATACTTAATCCACACTTCATATGATTTAGTGGCGCAAATCTAATTTCTGCATACATCAATCCGTTTGAGGCAAGTTCTTCTAAAAGTGCATTTACTGCATATTCAATACTACATGATGTTTGAAGTAATTTGATTGGAAAATCAAATTTCTTTAAAAAATCATTTAAATCTTTATCATTATCCCCCACTTCAAGAAGTGAATGTAAATTTGCAGTTGTTGTAATATTGTTCATTTCCATTAATTTTTTAACTGTATTAATGCTAAGAGATCCATCAAGATGTAGATGAAGATCAACGTAGCAATTAAATTGATCTATTATTTTATCATGCATAAAACCAACCCCTTTATACTTTAATTATACCATTTATTAAAAAAAATACATTCTAATTAAATTTGGATATTTTATTATTAAAAAAATTCATATATAATCATTTTAAAGGTTGTGATAATATGATTAAAGAAATAGATGCAGATAAGGCTTTAGAATGGCTTATTGAAGGAAATAATGATTATATAGATGCTAAAGTAAATCACCATGGTGATATATCAAGTGAAAAAAGACGTCATCTTCACCATCACGGACAAAATCCATTCGCATTAATTGTTTGTTGTAGTGATTCAAGAGTTATACCTGAAAACATTTTTATGAGAGGTTTAGGAGATTTGTTCGTAGTGCGTTTAGCCGGTAATGTTGTAGGAGATTTCGCACTAGGTTCTATTGAATATGGTGTAGAACATTTAGGAATTAAACTAGTGCTTGTTATGGGGCACAGTGGATGTGGTGCTGTTCATGCGGCTATTGAAGGATCACATGATTCATATATAGGTGAAATAACAAAAGAAATTAAAAAAGCTATAAAGGATACTAAAGATCCTACTAAAGCTTCTATTATTAATACTATCAATTCTTGTGAGAAGATTAAAACATCAACACTTCTTCAAAAGGATTTAGATAAGATTAAAATAGTTCCTGCATTGTATCATACACACACAGGACATGTTGAAATTCTAAAAAAATAATATCAAAAAAATTGTCAGCAGTATTAAAATATACCCTATAAAGTAAACACATAAAAACGTGATTCTACTTTGTAGGGTATATTTTATCTTGGTTCTTTATTTTAATCTTTCTTTAAAAAAATCATACCAATATGGCATTTCTTTTTTAAATATTTCTTCTAAAGTGAATTGATTTGGAAAGTCACACCATAAATTATATACTTTAACTTTATCAAATGTAATTAGCAGTTCACCCAAAGTATCTTTATGATCTAGTTCCCATATTTTGGATTTTTTCGATATTTTTGAAATGTCATATTCGTTAAAATTTTCATTCGTTAAATAAAACATTATTTTTTATGACCTCCTTATCCTTTAACTTGTTCATCTTTCTTAGTGTTAATATATCCCATTATTTCTTTAAAGTCAATTTTACAATTTTTAAACCTTTCAATTTCAATCAAAGTACAATCAACAAAATAATCAGTTTTTTGCATCCAAAACGTTTTTCTAATGTTTTGGCTCCTTTGAATTCAATCCAACCATTAAACGTAGAGTTTTGAAGTTCTAAATACTATTGTATTTCTTTTTCTTCTTTCTCACTCTTTTTCTTTGTCAAGGCAAAAATAAAAAGGCTTTTAAAGCCCTTCTATCTCTCTTACTATGTTTTTTAATCTATCATCTAAGTACTCAAATGCCTTTTTTTTCATTTCTTCTGGTACAAAGTAGTATGCTTCCGCTATACTTCCTGTTATTGCACCTATTGTATCACTATCTCCCCCAAGAGATATAGCTATTCTTATAGCATCCTCAAAATCTTTGCTTTCAAAAAAAGCTTCTATCGCTTGTGGCACTGTATCTTGACATATTTCGTTGAATTTATAAAATGGTCTTATTTCATCAATTGTGAAATCAAAATCATAATATTTTTTCATTTCTATTTTAATATCTTCTTTTGAAAAACCACTTTTTGCCATATATATCGCAACTGTCACAGCTTCAGCTCCCTTTATTCCTTCAGGATGATTATGTGATATTTCTGTAACAGCTTTTGATAATTTTTTAGCTTCTTCTATAGATTCAGCCATAAATCCACATCCACTAACTCTCATAGCTGCACCATTTCCAAAACTATTATAAGGTTTGGCATTTCCATAAATCCAATTATAAAAATTAAGACCATAACCAGAAGATGGATAAAACCTTCCAATGCTTTGCATATAAAATATAGTTCTTTTGCTTAACTCTTTATAATTGTTTATTTTGGTTTCTTTTAATGCTTTAGCTATCGCAATGCTCATTATTGTGTCATCTGTAAAAAATGACTTTTTATCAAAAATTATAAAATCTTTTTTTCTATAATTGTTAAATTCAAATCTAGAACCTGCTATGTCCCCTATGATTGCTCCAAATATCATTATTTTCCCTCTTTGCTTTTTGCTATATAATCATCATAAGACATTTTGTATGTGTGTATTATTTTTAAATAATCCCACTTTTTTAACATCTCTTCTGAAAAATAACCTTGATCATGTGCTACTTGCATCATTATGCCAGGCTTCATGTAATAATCATTTAGACTATCAGGATCTTCGTTAAAATATTCACACCATTCATAATAATCTGGAAACCATTTCCCTAATGCTTTTTTATACTCTTCTTCGCTTTTAAATTTTCTTTCTAAAGTCTGTTTTTGCTCTTCTGTGAATTCTTTCATTTTCTATACCTCTTTTTGTTTATTATTACTTATTTATTCTTTTTTATCAAGTCAAATTCCATAAAGGTTTGATTCCATTTTTTATACTTTTATCTATTATTTGCATATCTGTCTCCTGTAATAAAAAAAGCACCTTTCGGTGCTCTTGTTTCGTGGTTTGATAGGTATTCTTCTCTATTTCCACATTAATATTATATCACATAAAAGCGTTACAAACGTTACAGTTTCATTTTTTCTTCCAGGTTCTTTATGGACCTGCATATTACAATTCGCACCCACTCCATAGTATAGTCATACTTTTCTGCGATTTGTCTATTTGTGTAGCATTTAATATACTTTTCACGCATAACCGTTTCATAGTCAGTTTTACCGATGTGAGATATCATTTGCTCGATTGCTTCATTCTCTTCTTCTAGCGATTTTTCCATTAAATAAATATCTAGGATTTGGTCCCTTATCTCTTCCTGAAGCATTAGTTGGCTTTCTAACTTGATTAAAACTCCATTTGCTCTTCCTCCTGTGTTCTTTCCTCCAGGATTTCCATCATAGGATACTGAACTTACCATTGTTCGCTCTAGGAATTCTAAATCTTTTATTTTCTCATTTTTGTCATTGATCATATCTTTTAATTTTACATTTGCTCTTTTG
>CAVCDW010000103.1:0-5409 GCA_963601055.1 Elusimicrobiaceae bacterium | reverse complement strand
GAATTATTCTCAGGAGACCCAACTTGGGTAACTGAATCAATCGCAGGTATGGGAACAGATGGAAGAGCCCTAGTTACTAAGACTTCATTCCGTGTACTTCATACTCTAGAAAACCTAGGACCAGCTCCAGAACCAAACTTAACAGTTCTTTGGTCTAAGAGATTACCTAAGGGATTCAAGAATTATTGTGCTAAGATTTCAATCACTACATCTGCAATCCAATATGAATCAGATGAATTAATGAGACCATTAATGGGTGATGATTACTGTATCGCATGTTGTGTATCTTCAATGAGAGTTGGAAAAGATATGCAATTCTTCGGAGCACGTGCTAACTTAGCTAAGTGCTTACTATACGCTATAAACGGTGGTAAAGATGAATTATTAACTGATAAGGTTACTGGAAAGCATGTTCAAGTTGGACCTGAATACCAAGCAATTACATCTAATGAACCACTTAACTTCGAAGATGTTAAACATAAATATGAAATCATGATGGATTGGCTAGCTGATGTATATGTAAATACATTAAATGCTATTCACTACATGCATGACAAATATTCTTATGAAGCATTAGAAATGGGACTTCATGATTCTCAAGTTCATAGATATTTCGCAACAGGAATCGCCGGATTATCTTGTGCAGTAGACTCATTATCTGCTATCAAGTATGCTAAGGTTACTCCAGTTAGAAATGACGAAGGAATGGTTGTTGATTTCCAAGTTGAAGGAGATTTCCCTAAATATGGAAACAACGATGACCGCGTAGACTCAATTGCTACATGGCTAGTTGAAACATTCATGAACGACATTAGAAAACATCATACATATAGAAATTCAGAGCCTACTATGTCAATTCTTACAATTACTTCAAACGTAGTTTATGGTAAGAAGACTGGAAATACTCCAGACGGACGTAAAGCAGGACAACCTCTTGCACCAGGTGCTAACCCAATGCACGGAAGAGATACTCATGGAGCATTAGCTTCACTTGAATCGGTAGCTAAGTTACCTTACGATGATTCTCGTGATGGAATTTCTAATACATTCGCAGTAACTCCAAACGCATTAGGAAAGTAATATAAAAAAGACTATTTAAATTCTTAAGGAGGAATTATATTATGTCAGCAAAAGCAACAGAACAAAGAGTAGAAAATTTAGTTAGCATGTTAGATGGATATGTTTCAGATGGTGGATACCATTTAAACGTAAATGTATTTGACCGTGATTTATTATTAGACGCTCAAGCACATCCTGAAAAATATCCTCAATTAACAATTCGTGTATCAGGATACGCAGTAAAATTCATCAATCTTACTAAAGAACAACAAGATGATGTTATTGCTCGTACAATACATGAATCAATGTAATTAAATATAAATTTTAAGGCAAGTGGTAGAAATACCACTTGTTTTTTTGCTTTAAAATAAAAAAACATCAAAATTCATTGATGTCTATTTTATATAGTATTTATCTATAACGCTTAAATAATCTAAGCGTGGTAAATATTTTTCTTCAATTTTGTAAGCTTCTACAAGGAATGTTTCATAAGTAATTGATTTCCTGTCATCGGCTTTAGCACTATTGTAGTGAACCGCAAATTTCTCTATAGGGTATAAAAAATATTCGTTTTTATGTACCCAGTATATTATAAGAAATGATATTCCACCATGTTTCATACATTGTATTAAATGCTTTACTTGATGTTCTTCAACATTTCGCATCGGAAATGATGTTTTATTTTTATTCTCTTTAGCCTCAAAATCTATATATCTTCCTTTATAAATACCATTATAATCGGTAGTAGAAGGTGTTCTATAATAAGCTTCTGTAATAACAGCTTTATTTCTAGAAGGATAATCAACTTTAACAATTTGAACTGGTACGGGTTTTTTATAAATTACTGCCATATCTTGAACTCTATAATATTCGTTAGTTTCATTAAGTATATGTTCAAGATTCATACCTCTGTTAGCCATATTATAATTAGGCTGTTTTTTATTTGTCTTATTAAGTATTTTAGTTTCACTAGTATTTTTTTTGATAGGATAATTTATCATAATATCACCATAATAATTTTATCATAAAAAATGTTATTTAAGTTGCTAAAACATAAAAATATGTTATAATTAGTTGTACAAATTTACGATTCTTAACTTGAGAGGAGGATTTAGCTTACTACGGTAGGTTATATTTTTATGAGTAAAATTGAAATATTTGCGCTTGGAGGACTTCAAGAAAATGGAAAAAATCTTTATTGTGTTGAAGTTGATTCCAAAATTTTTATATTAGATGCGGGTATCAAATTCCCAACTTCTGAATTATACGGAATTGATAGAATAGTACCAGATATTTCGTATTTGGAAGAAAACAAAAAGAATATAAAAGGACTTTTTTTAACAAATGGTCATGTCGAGCATATCGGAGCTGCCGGTATGTTACTTCAAAAACTTGGATGTAAGATATATGGTAGTGAATTTACTATTGCGCTTGTTAAAGATGGTCTAGATAATGATAATGTAGAATACATGGAAGAAAGTTTTGTTGTAGTAAACGATAGAACTAGATTAATATTCGATGATGTTAACGTTCGTTTCTTTATTGTAGCTCACAACATCCCAGGATGTTATGGTGTATGCATAAATACAAAAGATGGAAATATTATTTATACATCGGATTTCTCTTTCGATCAAAACGCAAGAATTAATTATCAAAAGATGTATAGTAATTTAACACATTTCTCAAAAGAAGGAGTACTAGCCTTAATGTGTGAATCTCTTGGTGCTTGTAATGAAGCATCTAGAGGTACTATATTAGAATTTAAAAAGAGAATTGAACAAATATTCATATCTTCAGAAAATAGAATAATATTTAGTTTATTCTCAGGTGATTTACAACGTATTCAACAAATAATTAATATTTCATTATCATTTAATAAAAGAGTTGCGATAATTGGTCGTAAAACACAACGTATTGTTGATAAAGCTATATCTTTAGGTTATTTAAAGATTCCAAAGGAATCACTTGTAACTCTAAAGTTTGTTGATGAACAACATAGAAATAATGATAAGGATTTAGTTGTAATTATTACAGGTGAACGTCATGAACCATATCATATGTTACAACGTATGAGTAAGGGTATAGATAGACTTGTAAAAATGGAAAAGAATGATACAGTTGTAGTCCTTACTGTGCCTTATATTGGAACTGAAAAGATGGCAGCCCGTACTCTTGATATGATTTATAAAGTAACAACTAAGGTTAAAGTATTTAACTCAAATCTACTACCTTCTCCATATGCGACAAGAGAAGAAATAAAAGGTATGATTAATATTTTGAAACCTAAATATGTTCTTCCTGTCATTGGTGAATATAGACACCAATACGCGTTTGTGTCTGTTGCGCAATGTGTTGAAATGGAAAAAGATAATATAATTATTCTAGATAATGGCGATAAAGCAACTTTCATTGATAATGAATATAAAGGAATACTTGGTGATGTTCCATTTGGTGAAATTAATATCGATGGTAAACAAGTAGGAGACTTGGGAGACGTTGTAATGCGTGATAGAGAACTACTCGCTGAAGATGGAGTTATTATGGTTATCGCAAACGTTAACCCTAGAACTAAAAAAGTAGTTGCAGGTCCTGAACTTGTATGTAAAGGATTTAATTTTAATGCTCCTGATGCAAATTTGATGGAGTTATTTAATGTAACATTCGCAAAAGTTTCTACAAAACATTTATTATCTAAGTTTATTGAATGGGCAGAATACAAAAATGATCTTAAAAACGAAGTATCAAGACTTGTATATAAATACACAAGAAGAAGCCCTATTATAATACCAGTGCTAATTTCTACAGATGTTGATGGAATTAAACAAAAGAAAGCCGCAAAACAAGCTTTAATTCCTGTAAAAGAATAATATAAAGAAAAAACTTCTAAAAAGAGAAATTCTTAATTAGAAGTTTTTTTCTTTATTAAATAAGGTTTTAGAATTCTATTTCTATCTTTTAAAGCTTTTTCATATTTTCCAGTTTCTTTACCATCATAGTATACTCTATTTAAAAGTGTATCAGGTAAATATTGTTGGGCTACAAAATCATCAGGGTAGTCGTGAGCGTATTTATAATTAGCGCCACCTTTAATTTCTCTATTTAAAATATGTTTAGGTATTTCGTATGAAGAAAAATTATCTAAATCTTCTAAAGCTTTATCAATAGATGCTTCAGCACTATTAGATTTAGGTGATAGTGCTAAATCTATTGTAATATTAGCTAGTGGTATACGTGCTTCAGGAAAACCTAGGTTTTTAGCTGCAGTACAAGCAGCTATTACTTTAGGTCCACATGAAGGATTCGCAAGTCCTACATCTTCATAGGCTATAACTGTAAGTCTTCTACATATAATATCAATATCTTCAAGTTTTATTAATCTTGCAAGATAATGCAAAGCTGCATCTACATCTGAACCTCTAATAGATTTTTGAAACGCACTAAGTAAATCGTAGTATGATATTCCTTTATCATCTAATTTTAATGGCTTAGTACCAAGTATTTTGGAAGCACTTTCAAGAGTTAGATTATCATCAAGAAGAGTTAGGGATTCTAACATATTTAAAGCAGTTCTTATTTCACAACCAGATTTTTGTACTATAAGATCTTTTATTTCTTCGTCTAGAGAACCATTAAATAATTTTTGTTCTACAATGGTTTTATTAATTAACTTTTTAATATCAACCTCTGTAATGGGGTTAAGTTGGTATATATGACATCTAGATCTAATGGCAGGGTTAACACTAATATATGGATTTTCTGTAGTAAGGCCTATAATAGTTACCTTACCTGATTCAAGATATGGAAGAAGATAGTCTTGAATATCTTTTTTCATTCTATGAATTTCATCTATTACAACAAAAGTATCATTATAATAAGCACTAGACTTAAAGATATCTTTTAATTTATCTTTAGTATCAGTAGATGCGTTAAAATCATAAACGTTTGGTTCAAAGTTTTGTTTTAATATGCTTGCGATAGTGGTTTTACCACAACCAGCTGGTCCATATAAGATTAGTGAGAAAAAAACATTATGAGAAATCATTTTAGTAATAACACCATTTTCTCCTACTAAATGATCTTGTCCTACAACATCATTAAAACTTTTTGGTCGTATTCTATATGCTAAAGGTACCATTTTATTCATTCCTTTCATTATAAAAAATTATAACATATTTTTAAAATAATTAAGATTGTTTTTTTTCTATTAATAATAAATTAAAATGCCAAATTTTATTTTAACTTATCCACGAATTTACTCCAGTTCACTTGATATATATATATATATATTGTATAATTAAGGTGTAAGAAAGGGGTTTTTAAAATGAAAAAACAAATTAAAAAAGGTTTTAC
>CAVCDW010000102.1:0-5495 GCA_963601055.1 Elusimicrobiaceae bacterium | reverse complement strand
ATTATTCAATTACGATATGGGTTTTTCAATTGTTATATAACTTCTTTTTATGTTCGCTTGTAATTAATACTTTTGATGTTATTGCTAAAGATAAAAAGTTGCTTAAGTATGTAAGCTTATTTATATTTTTGTTCTTTTTTGGAAAAATATACTACAACAATGTTTATGGGTTTTACGGAAATATGTTTAGAACAGTAGCTATAGGTTATTGTATGCTTACTTTATATGAACTTATAAATAAAATGGATAAAAATAATTGGATATTATTTATTATATCTATAATTGGATCATGCGCTTTTTCATCTACCGCTGTATTTACAATAATATTTTTGCTATATGCAGCTTATTATGTGCTGGTTGCTAAAGAAGATAATTTGTTTAAGTATTATGCAATAGCCTTGTTTTTTCCATTAGTGAATTTGATAACGGTTGTTGCAACAGATAAAACTTATATAAGTGTAATTATTAGTTTGTTATTATGTTTAACTTTATGGTTTTTGAATGATAGATTAATACTTATTTCAAGAATGAAACATACAAGAAAGATTATTTTAATTTTTGTGTTTTTATTGCTTGCTAGTTTGTCATATACAGTAACCGGCAATTTGTTTGATACAAGTGCATTATTAAACAATCATAGCGAATTAGCGGATATGTCTATGAACTATTTTTCTTTTATCAGGCTGTTTGGAATAAATGAACTGTACTTTAAAATAATTATTATTTTATTGCTTATATTTGCTGTGATTTTTGAAAATAAAAATAGTTTTGTGATAATAGCAATTGTGTTGCTTGTATCTTTCTTTAATACCCTAACATCTCCGATTTTATATAGATATAACGTCGTATATCACAGAGCCTTAGATATAATTGTTAATCCGTTCACTTTTGTACTATATTTTGAACTACTGTTTAACAGAATAAATAATAAGAAGATTTATTGTACTTCGCTTATTGCTATATTTATTTTATTTGCGGTTAACACCAATTATAATAAACCATTATATTACCATGAGACTTTTGTTCCAGGTGATAGCTATAATAATTTAATGAAGATGGACAATGATGAGTATGAAGTGGTAAAAAAACTTAAAGAAGAAATAGATTATTCAAATAGTGAATCTTATATTGTTACGCCTAATATTTTTACCGAATCATTAATTCCAAATTGTACATATCTATATGGGAGATGTCTTACAATGTCTAATGATTGGTCATATGCCGAAAAACAAATATATTCAATTTTTTACCCTGTATCATATCTAGGGGAGGTAAGCAAGGGTGTAAAAGCCGACTATAATAATTTGGCAAAATATCTAAAAGAAGCTGAAATCGATTATTTAGTAGTTGATAAGACCCTTGAATATTATGATGAGACTGATAAAGGGTATGAATATTTAATATATAAAATGGCTGAATGTGGGTATGGATATTCAATTTATAGTAATGATAGATATGAAATATTTTATTTTGACAGGGTTTAATTAATTAAACTTTAATGAGACAGTAAGTTATAATCTATGTGGATGAAAAGCTTTAAAGATAGATTTTTTAAGTTATCTAATAACATTGTTAAGTCTTGTTTTGCTTTTTTTGTACTTATATATGCTTGTGGCAATATTTTATTTACAGCACATATTGATGAATTAAAGAGCAATTTAGTTGAATTTTCTATTGGATTGAGTATTTTAAATGTATTTATTGTTTTGCTACTTTTTTGTATATTTTACTTACTTATAAAAAAAGTTTTTTTTGGTATAAAAGAAAAATATTATCTGATTTCTTTCTTATTAATTTGTTTTATCGTTGGTATTATTTGGATTTTTATAAATGACCCTTTAATTAAGGAAGCCGGCGATAGCTATAATTGTTTTAATGCAGCTAAGGAAATAGCCAAACATAATTATGGTCCACTTAGTTATAAGTCGTATTTGAGCACTTATCCAAACAATATTGGTTTTGTTACCTATTTGCTTATACATATCAAGTTATTTGGAGAGTATTATGCTCTATATTCGGTGAGAATTATCAATTTATTAATGGTTATTTTAGGCTATTATTCTTTATATGGTATTACTAAAAAAATATTTTGTAATAATCGAAATGTTAATTGCATAAATATATTTTTGATGTTGTTAAACATGCAATTTGTTTTTTATGCGTTTATGATATATGGAAATTGTTTATCTTATTCATTGGCTTTATTTTCAGTTTATTGTTTATTGATTTACTTTGAAAAAGAAAAGAAAATATTTTTGTTTTTAACAAGTTTTTCAATCATTTGTTCTATTGGCATAAAAGAAAACAGCTTAATTATTTTGATTGCTGAAATTATTTTTATGTTTCTGTATTTTCTTAATAAAAAAAAGAAAATAATAATTATATGCGCACTTATTACACTTAGTGGAACATATGTCGCAACAAGCGGCTTACAAAAATACTGGGGTGATAAAGTTGGTATTAATTATAGCGAAATAAAACTGCCTACTATTTGTTGGTTAGCTTATGGTTTAAATTATGATCAAAGAAAACCGGGCAGCTACATGTCAGAATTTGAAACTTTTCATATCGAAAATGGTTATATACCAAAATACACAAAACTACAGGCCGAAACATTTATTAATGGAGTTTTTAATGAATTTAAGAAAAGGCCATCATTAATTTTTAGATTTTATGGACAGAAATTTTTAGTGTCTTGGGCAGATCCTCAATATGATGCGTTTGATGGATATAGGGAATTAGACAATAGTGGTTTTGTAGAAAATGTGATAGGTGGAAAGATTAATAATAGTTTACATATCTTGTGGGATGGCACCTCTAGTGTGATTGCGATTGGCTTGTTATTTTATATATTTAAAAATTTTAAGAAAATTAAATTATCAGAGATGCTTTGTTCAACAATTGTTTTTGGAGGTTTCTTGTTTCATTGGCTGTGGGAAGTAAAATCAATATATTTATATCAATATTTTATGTATCTTCTTCCTTATGCAGCTTATGGAATAAATCTATTTTTTAAAAGAGGAAAAAATGATTATTAGATTAATTTTGAGTGCTTTCGTTGGTTTATCATTTTTGGTTTTTGACAAGATGCTATTTGGGATTCTTGGGGCTTTTTATATTTTTTATTATTATCAAAAATTTATAAGTAAAGATAAAAGACTTAAGCTTATTGCACTTATTTTTGGTGCTTGTTATTCTTTACTGTTTGTTGTTGGTAAAGTAGTATATGAAAACAATGGCCTTTTTATGTTATATAGTCCAAGAATTAATATTGTTTATAGCTTGCTGTCTTTCGTTGGTATAACTACTTTGACAAGCTTTTTGTTTGTGACAATTGTTGATTTTATTTATAAGTTAAATGTTAAAAAAGAAAAAGAGATTAAATTTAAATCAATTTATATTTTTTTAATTATTGTTTTTGTGTATCTAACTGCTTTATTGGCGTTTTATCCTGGAGTATATTCCTATGATATGATGTCGGTAAATAGGCAAGCTTTAAATATTCAGCCTTATACTCATTTTCAGCCTCCTCTTTTTACTTATATTTGGTCATTATGCATTAAAGTATCGAATTTATTTAATATAGAAACCGCAACAATTTATGCCGTATTTCAAATAATGGTTGTTGCGATGTTTTTTGTAAAGTTATTAAATTTAATAAAAAAAGAAAACAAAAAGTTATTTATTCCATCTTTTATATTTGTTACATTTAATCCTGTTTTAATTATTTTTTCTATAATACCTGTAAAAGACGTTTTGTTTGCGATTTGTTTTGGTTTTTTTGTTTTATATTTATATGAATACAAAAATAAATATTTATTAATTTTATATGGTTTATTAAGCTGTTTGCTTAGAAATAATATGATATATGTACTAATTGTTTTCTTTATAATTATGTTTTTTATAAAAAGAAAACAAAGCACTATTTTGATTTGGACAATTATTTTATTTATGCTTATTAATGGCCCCCTATATAATGCGTTGGGCGTTAAAAAAGGAATGAGTAGAGAAAAGTTAAGTCTTCCTATTCAACAAATAGCTTTAACTGTTTATAGGCATGATGATAAACTTGATGAAGAAACCAAGAGCAGGATTTCAGCTTTCTTTTATGATTATGATTCTATTGCTAAATTATATAATCCACGTTTTGTTGATGATGTTAAAGAATTATTTTATTCCGATTATTATGATGAAAATAAGCTTGAATTTTATAAACTATATTTAGAACTGTTTGCCAAATATCCGAATGAATTTGCTGTTTCCTTTTTAGATTTAAATATTACCATGTGGTATCAACAAGCAAGTAGCGTTGATGAGTATGCGAATAGAGACTATATTGAAATAAATATTTTTGAGGAAGAATTTAAAAGAGATAGTAAATTGCCGATGCTTAGAACATACTATGAGGATGTTGCTTCGTATAAGATATTTGAAAAGTTTCCTTTTTTTATAAATATATTTTCAATATCATTTCCATTTTGGTTGATGATTTTCTGTTTTGCGTGTTCTATTTATCAGAAAAATATAAATAAGATGCTTATTTTGTGTTTGATGTTACTTCTATGGTCCACTTATTTATTAGGGCCTGTAAGTAATTGCCGATATATGTTGCCATTTATTGTGCTGTACCCTTTATTGATAATGTTTATTTTTGATGATGATATAATTGTTCAAGATGAAAAAGATATTTAGTAAAGAAAATTTATTTGCACTTATATTTGGGATAGTAGCTTTACATCCAATTATTGAATTAGATTACTTAATAGGTGATAAATTACCTATTCCTAGACTTACAACTATCATTGACTTTGTTGTGTTGCCTTTGTTGGTGCTATTAACTTTTATTCTTTATGAAAAGAATAAAAAGAAAGTAATTATTTTATTTGGCATATATGCGATTATATTTGGTATTTATTTTCTATTACACTGTAAAAACGCAAATACTATTCAATATACAATTCATCTAACAGACAATTTTTACTTTAGTATTAGTGATGAAATAATCTATACAATTACTTTATTATTACCACTTGTATATGTCTATGTCTTTTCTTTATCTAATATAAGTGAAGCTACTATGAAAAAAATTAGTATAAGTCTGTCTTGTTTTACAGCTTTGCCTATTTTTATTTCTAATTTATTTGTGTTTGGTAAATCAACTTATCAAGGTTATACCATAGATAATTTCTTATCTTGGTTTTCTTTACCTTTCACAAGATATTGGCATCATCCTAGAAAATATGCAACCAAGTTCTTCTTTGAAGAAGGAAATACTATTGGTATTTTAATGCTGATGGTACTACCTTTCTTGTATTATTTCTTTTATAAAGAGAAAAATAAGATAAAGAAGACTTTGCTTGGCTTATTAATACTTGTGCATAGTGTTGCCATGATTATTTTATCTACTAGACTTGCGACTTATTGTAGCGTACTAATTCCGGTGGCGATGCTTATAATCTATGTTTTCTTATTGATACTAAAGAAAGAAAAACTAC
>CAVCDW010000101.1:0-5583 GCA_963601055.1 Elusimicrobiaceae bacterium | reverse complement strand
AGCCTGAATTTGTTCATCGGTTCTAAAGTTTTGCCAATCCTTATCATAAATTAATATTGAAATACTGTCTGGCTCAATAAATAATAAACTTATAAGCGCAATTAAGCTCATCTTTTTGTAATTTATGTATTCATAGAAAACAACCAGTACCAGTAATGTTATTCCAGCCAAAGTATAAGTTTGCATGTATCTACCAAACACAACCAGTGTATATCCTTCATAGCCAAACACAAACATATAAGATAGCATTATCATAAGCGCATAGCCCAAAGATCCCAGATAAAACAAAACCGGAATAGAATAATATTCACTCTCTTTTTTTCTAAGATAACCAACACCTAACAATGATAACGTGGTGAATAAATTAATGAAATAATAAGTAATCTTGAATGGATGTGAAAATATCGAGCTAGAAAAATAAGCATCGATAAATCTAACGAGAATACTTATATAATAATTATCATTGCCTTCAAATATTGTTGGTTTAAAAACCAATACGAATGCAAATAATACTACAGGCAAAAATAAGATTACACCAAAAACAATCCTTAGATTAATCTTATCTTTATGTTTTTTATAAAGCAATCCACACAAGCCAACGACGATAATCACAAAAACAAGCGTGCCAATAAAAGCGATTAACATTGTTGATGAAATTAGACTTTTGTTAGAACTATATATACCAAGATACATTCTCCAAACAATATAGAATGCTGTTGGTAATCCAAAAATATACAAAAGATATTTTTTAAGTTCATATTTCATCAGTAATAATTTCTTATTATTTAAAGCTAGATATACATATCCAGTAACCGCAATAAGAATGACAAGCGGAATAGCTGTTGGTTTTATTAGTATAAGTGCCGCTTCAAATAATCCTAATTCAATATAAGAAGATACTTCTTTCTTTTTAAAAACGTAATATAGCGACATACACTTACCAAGCAACAAACCGATTAGCCAGTCAACATAAATAGAATTATATATAAAGGCATTATCTCCAAAACTTTGATTTTTTTGAACCATCAATGTTACCGAAACAACAATAACTAAAGTTATAAAAACTTTAATTAAATCTTTAAGCTTATATTCATATTTATCGAACAAACTCAAAAATAAAGAGAAAGAGAAAGAAGCTTGTGCAAGGATTAAATATGATTGTTTAAATGTACCAAATAATTTAATAAACACTATCTCAATTAAAGCTGTAAAAGGAGGGTATGAAGAGTTGCCAAATACAGTATATTCTCTTGTATATAAGGCATCAGTTCTATTAATATCTAAAACTCTTGTTCCCCAATATCCTAAATCATCGATATTTGAAAGTTGTATATTGCTTGTAACAAAATATAAATATATAAAGAACAAAACAAAGACTAACAAACTTGGTCTTAAACACAATTCTTTTATTTTTTTAATATTTATTTTTTTATTTCTGAATCCAACAAATAAATACAGGAATATAAAACCAATCATCATTAAAATCAAATATTTAAAATTTGATACTTTAGTAAACATTGACATTACAAACATTAAAAAAGCCAAAACAACATAGCTTAGCGAAATACTTCGCCCTATTCTAATATTTAGTTCAATACTAATGAATACACTTAAAAATAATATGGTAAAGATTGTAAAACCAAGTCTAAGCATTTTTCTTCTCTTTCTTTCTATCTAAAACAATATACAAAACAAGTCCGCCCAAGCCAACAATTGTTAAAAAACATCCTTGCTTAAAATATGAAGAAATGAAATTCATTTCTATTTCGTTATAACCAGCCTTTAATTGTAGCCCAATAAAGCCACCATTAACACTAATTGGTTCAATTCCTTCGCCATTAACATAAATATTCCAACCTGAATTATTCGGAATTGGTATTAACACGATATTATCTTCACTCAATTCGATATTTGCCACAAAATAGTTATTATATTTTTCTTCAACATTTAATTTAACATAAGTTAAATTCGAATAACTAGAAATATCTATATTTTCATCATCAATCAAGATATATTCATTAAAATCACTTGTATCTATAAAATCCTTTGTGTATTTAATTTTACTAGCACTATATCCGAAACCTCTATAATTCAAATTCTTATATACCTTTAAATAGCCTAAATTATATGTATATTCAAATTCGCCATTTATTGGTAATTCGCTCTCATTATAGACAATATAATATTTAACCCCCAACATGGTATTTGCATAATAATCATCTACATATAAAATCCAATCCAAATCTCTATTGGTTTTTGCCAACTCATTAAATAAATCAACATTACTATCAGTCATACTATTATATGTGGCAGTAGACATAAATCCATAATCAAGGGATTTATTTTGATTCAAGATACTATTTGGATTATTATTTTTATATGAATGATTATATCTATAAGCTATATCTTCATCTATCGATTGATCATATTGCATCTCTAAATAATCAATGGATTCCTCATAGTTTTGTACTCCACTTGTTTCTAACTTTAAATAATAGCTTTCAAAACATACAACTTCTAAAATTGAAATGATAATGCCTATCGTTCTGTTTTTGCCATATGAATACACAATAAGAATAGCTACTGTCAACGATATAAGCAAAATATAGACATGCTCAATCTTGCTAGGATTTATATATCCAAACACAGCAAGCAAAACAAACGATAATAGATACAAAACAAAATAAGCATAAATAATTTTTTTATCATTATTTAATTGGACATCTTTCAATCCTTTTCCTGAAATTAATAATATATAAAAGTTTATTATAAATATCCATCTAAAAGAAGGATTTGAAAATCCATGCATTAGGCTTGATAAAGGCTTAATAGACATCATTAGCACCAATAATATAAACAACACAAGTTCTGGTCTGTTTTCTTTTTTAGCAAAATATTTTATTGATGATATTAAAGGAATAATTGTTATAAACAAAGTAAATTGATAAACATGGGCTTGGCCTGCATTTTGAAATATATCAAATCCAGTTTCAACAGGGTTAAGGGAAATTAGGCTCATTAATAAACCGATGTATGTATTTAATGGCCACAAAATATCATCAAAACTAGAAGCTCCAACTCGAGAATTGTTTAATAGATGCATCATAGAAGGTAAAGTTACAATCGCACTTACTAGGAAACCGATTATAAGTGGCAATAATAAATTTAAAAAATCTTTAAATATTATTTTAAAATCCTTTTTATTTTTTACTTCAAACATGATTGAATACATCAATAAAAATATTAATGTCGGAAACATGAAATAGTAATTTTGTAAAAATAATATAGCAGTCGCAATCACGAATATGGACGCTTTTTTATACTTGAAATACCTATGCAAACCGATAAACAATAAAGGAAGAAAAGCATAAAATCTATGAAACATATAATTTCCAAAATAAAGCGAAGCCATACCACCAATCGCATAGATGATCGATATAAGGATTCTATTTAATTCATCGTTAACTTCATTTTGAATAAGTAATGTATTCATTAATATAGCTGATATATAAACACAAAGTATTGTTTCTATTAATAATGCGAGTTCGATGTTGTTATGTAATAGACAAATTATAGGTAAGAAAATATCGCCAATGCAATAATATCCCATGGCACTATAAAAATCCGTTCCCAAATACATATTCCAAGAATACATTGGTAAACTTCTATTTTTAATAAATTCTTTGATTAATCTAATCCATTCTTTATAAAAGATATTGTATTGAAATAATTGATCATTTCCTAGAATAAAAGGTTTATTTAAAATAAATTTAAAATAAATCACAAAAGTCACAACAATGCCGGTTGTGATTATTAATAACTTTTTTTGATCTTCAATAAATCTTTTAAACATATTTATTCTTTTTATATTGTAACAATTTAAATATTAAAACGGTTGTACTCGTCAATGAGACAACTAGTGTCAGTTTTTGAACAATCGTTCCTTTATAGAACACCTTATAATTATGCTCCCCTTCTTCCATATACATACCAACTCTTTTTGTATATATGTCATAAGTACATTCTTTTTCGTATAATACATTGCCACTATTATCTAATTCTTGATAATAATAGCCTTTGTACCAAGATAAAGGCATATAGATATAATCACTATAATCATAATTTGTACTAAATGTTAAGGTTGTTCCTAGTCTTTCAAAATCCCAAATAGCACTTTCTTCATTTGCGAATTCTATATTTGTATTAGCGTGATAATAATCATAAGAATTTGTGTATGGTAAGTATTCACCACTAACAAGTTCAAAAAAATTAATATTATGTGTTTGACCAAGCATCTTCTCATCTTTTCCTTGCTCAATAAACTCATAATAATTTGAAAAATTATTTAATGTTCCATCACTAGGATATAATTCGCAATAATGCAAAGAAACATTAATAACAAGATATAAAATCATTAAATATGAAAATATCTTTTTATTTTGTAAAGAACAAAAATAAGCAATTATATAGATTGCGATCGGTACTAAAAAAGCATCTATACGCCATAAAAATTGAATTGTATAAAAAGGCTTTAATAAATCAATAGGAATAGCGCTCAATTGTATAAAAAGACAAAGCATTAAAACTATAAAAAGAACATTAATAGTTTTATTTGTTTTCTTGTTAAAAAATAAATACAAATAAGCAAGCACAGACCCTAAAGACAAGTGTATTCCCAAATAACGATTAACATTTTCTGAAGTTCCGGTTATGACATAATCAACTACAAAACCAGAAAAAAGAGTTTTCAAATCATAGCGACTATTCATCAACATATTTTTATTCGTTGTATCACGCAAAAATGAATACCAAAACTTTTGCGACAACATTTGTTCAATCATTGGAAATAAAAAGAAAGCACTCAATAATATAGCTACCACCATGGCCTTAAAAACACATATTATTCTTTCTTTTTTAAAATGATTAATTATCACATCGATAATAAGAAATATTCCAAAGAAAATCACTGCTAAAGTAAAAGATAACACATGGCTAAGTAATAATAGAGTAAAAGAAATTCCAATTAAAATATAGCAGTTTTCTCTTTCAATAAAAAACTTATAAAAACTTAAAAACAAAAGAGGAATAAATACCATACCCATCGCATTGCCAAGTGTAGAAGCTTGAAAAATTAGTGCTATTCTAAAATCACTAAAACAATATAACAATGTACAAACAATTGGTAGTAACTTATCATCTTTAAAGATACGATCAAACAGGATGTAGGCAAATAAAGCTGTAAAATAAGTAACGACAAAAAGAAATATCTTATAAGACAATAATATTGGAACACCTAGACAATAAAAAAAGGCAGGTATTAACATAAATAAATCTGGATAAAAAAGAGGTGCCGCATAGCCAAAACCATTATTGGCATATGGATAAATATATATTGGAAAGGTATGTGCTTGTAACGCATCCTTGATACCTTCTATTCTTGTTAAATGATACGACAAATCGACAGTAAATCCAGTTATATATTTCGAATATAGTGGAATTGAAAATAACAAAGCAACTATAAATGCAACTAAATATTTTTTACTTTTCTTCATGGTTTAAATAACTTTCAATATAATACCTAGG
>CAVCDW010000100.1:0-5662 GCA_963601055.1 Elusimicrobiaceae bacterium | reverse complement strand
GTACTATTAAATCATTTAATTGTTTCTTTTCATCATTAGATAAAAGTCTTCCATTAACTGAAACAGTATTTAAACTTGGAACACTATCCTTTGTTACTTCATATTCATATGCCTTTTGAGTTACTTGTTTTATTAATTCATTTCTAGCCCATACAGCATAATTTTTAATTGCGGTTTTATTCATAAGTATTTATCCCTCTACTTAATTTCTATCTCTTCATCATCATTGATGTAACTTAGTAATTTATTTTTAATCTTAATAAGATATTCATCTACATCTTTTTCACTTGTTAAACTTGCTTGATTAAAAACAACAGCTCTTTGTAACTCTCTAACCTTCTTTTTAGATGTTGGTTGAGCAGGCATATTAGTTGAATCTATTTTTTTAATGATTGCATCTTTTAAACTAACAATCGTATTCTTTTTAGCATCCAATACAACCAAACTATTAACATGTTCTATTTCTTGTTTCTTATTGTCAAATTGTTTTCTTGCATCATCTAAACGATCATTTAATTTTTCATCACTATTAACTTTTAAAACTACTTCGTTATAACAATCATCAATTAGTCTTATTACTTCTTGTTTCTTTTCTTCAATAACCTTATTTCTTTCAGTATTGATTATCGAAATACACTCATTAAGTTCTGGTATACGACTATACTTAAAGTTATTTGATATTGTAGTAATTTCTTTAATTTTCTTAATTGCTTCTACAATTTCTTGGTTATCTAACAAATAGTCTTTTTCTTCATTTTCAACTTTTCGTTTTAACAAAATTGCACTATCAAATAAATTAATTTGATTTTTGAAGAAATTTTCTACTTCTTGCATATCTTCTTTGTAGTCAAGAAGTTCATCACCATTTTTACAAATCACATCTATTAAGGCTACATTATCATTTTGCGCTAAAAGAACGTCTTCAATTAATTTTGAAAGCTTTGAAATTTCTGATGCACCAGGATGAGTAATAGATGCATTTTCTTCTTTCATTTTTTGTAGATTTATTTTTTCTTCACCAAACTTATTTACTATAAATCTTACTAAACCATCTTCATCTGAAGGAATATCCATTACATTAAAATATTCTTTTAAAACATCTCTTACTGTTTTAATCTTACTTGAAGAAATCTTTTCACGAATTAATACATTTGTAGAACTAATTTTTGATTTATTACGTAGATAATCTACAATTTGGCTATCTTCTGCCTTAATTGTTTGCCCAGCATATTTAATCAATACCTTTTGATCATAAATAAGTTTCGCAACAACATAGGCAACATCAATATCTCTCCATCCATATGGAATCTTTTGAAAACGTGATTGAATATCATTCATAGTAGTATGATGACCCATTGCGTTATTTAATTCTAAAAAGCTATATACTTCATCACTTGCTTGTTTATTTGACTCCATACCTTCAAATTCTGCTACTTTGCCTTTTAATAAAGCACGAATATCATCTTCAGTATTTGCTTGATTATCAACTAAAGATAGACCTGAATAAGTATGTTCAATCAATCTTTCTAAAGCACTATCTAATACAGCTTTTACGCTTGTTCCTGATAAGTCCACTAAAAATCCATCAATATAAAACTTTCCTTTTATAATTGCCTGACTTAATTTTTCCTTAGCCTCATCTTGAAGACGGCGTGCTTCTCGTTGTTTATTAGTTATAATAACTTGAATCGATTGTGGTAGTTGATTTATTTGTTTACTCTTAATATATCTATCTATTTTTAAAACTCTTTCTAAATCATTAAAAACAGAATACTCATTTGATAATTTACAAATAGCTTCATTACCCTTTGAATCAGTAATCAACTTTAATTCATTTGCATCATTTGCCTCTGTAATAAAACGAAGCTTCATACCACCTGTAGTAATTCCATGATTTTGTTCATCAACAGACTTATCAAAATCAAAATCATATTGAAAGCCATTCTTTGTATATCTATATTTCTTTGTAGTATAAATATCATCAAAGATTGTCTTACAAATCTGACTTATGACATTAGCTGAATCCACTGTTTGATTACTTATTTCACGGGCAACATCTTGTTCCTCATCTGTTAAAAATAGATATACATCGCCACTTCTAGAAATATAATTTTGTTTTTCT
This sequence comes from Elusimicrobiaceae bacterium, assembly GCA_963601055.1. Taxonomy (GTDB): domain Bacteria; phylum Bacillota_I; class Bacilli_A; order Acholeplasmatales; family Anaeroplasmataceae; genus UBA3206. Next base: position 3,540 of record CAVCDW010000100.1, on the reverse strand, counting down.
AAGCGTTCTAAAGACTCGATTACTATATTCCTTAACTCAATCTTATCTACAGTAATAGAATCAGCCATTAAAATAGTTATGTTTTCAATATTAGATTTAATATCATCAATATAACGAATCAAATATAAAAGTTTTAATAAATTAACATCTACTTCTTTTAAACCATCACTGTTATTTGCAGCTTTTTCTGCTCTTTCAATAACATAACGAACAGAAGTATCCAAGAAACTATGTAAAGTATCATAGAAAGCATACATAGGAACTAATGTTAATTCATTGCTGTCCTCGATATGTTGTGCTGATTCTTGGAAACCATTAAGCATTGATCTTTCACCACTTGATTGATGCTTTCCAGCATGACCATGCTTACGGATTTCATTAAACACCTTTTGCATAATCGTAAATTGATAAGGTACAAATGGGAATATACGTGCAAATTCATCCTTAGATGTATATCCCTTAATATCCTTAACATCAGTATCAAAGGCATAAAGATTACTTAAGACATTTTCATTATTCTCATATACTTGATCCAAAAGAGAATTTGCCTCTTTTGTTTTTGTTAGTAAACGCTTTTCAATAACTTCACCAACTGATGAAGAAGTTAAACTTAAACGAATTGGAAAACGAGCCATGATACGTGAGAATTCATCAGAACGCACCTTAATCATTTCATCTAATGCTTCTTGACCTGTTGCCACAATCCATACTTGTCCTCGACATACAGAACCCAACTTTTCAATTAATGATTGTAAGTTAAGTAACATACTGGTATTTGTACCAATATATTGTCCAGCTTCATCAATCATAAATAATAGACGGAAACCTTGTGGCTTACTATCTACATAAGCCTTAATCTCATCAACTAATTGACCTATAGAAATATCAGCTGTTTCTGTACCATCAAACCAATGTTGAGCTGTTGTTTCATTCATGATGCCTACTTGAACTAAAGCATCAACAATATCTTGTTCAAAGAATTGATATTGTGCACGTGTTTCTATCCAAGACTCACCATTTATTTCTTCATAAACCTTTTTAAAGGCATCCATCTTGCCTTGTTTGGTAATAAATTGTTCTAATTTAGCTAGTTTTAAATCATTTCCATAAAAACCTATATGATCATAGAAAACCTTCGCAAACACTTTTAATACAGCAGTATCATCTTTGTGCATTGATCCCTCTACATCAATATTAAAAAGAATTGTTTCAGTAGGAACGCTAGTAGATGTTCTTACATTCATAAAAGTAGCTTCGTCATCAAACTTTTCTTCAAAATAATCAACTGTATTTTTATCCCCAATTTTCTTATTTTCCAAAAGATAAGAAAGCATCTTTAAAAAGTGTGATTTACCACTACCGAAGAAACCTGTAATCCATACACCAACATTATCAGTAGGAGTATGAAATGATTCACTATACTCGTCAAAGAATTTAGTGAAATGCTTTTTTAATTCCTTGGTAACTACATATTCTTTAACTTCTTGTTCTATTACTTCTTCTTTTTCTTGTTCTACTTGAACAACACCATTAATCGTACGATCAATGTCATCTCTAAACATCTCTTTAATTTTCATAATCCCTACCTTCTATATCATATTGAATGCCCGATAATATTCATTTGGTTTTAACTGATTAAATAATTTAACATAATGACCATCAAATGTTCCTGGATATAAAACAACAATTGGCTTATCATTGAAATCTTCTTGTAAAGCATTAAGTAAAGCATGTACTCTCATAAAAGGAAATGCTTTTCCAACCCCTGTAATAAGTAACAACTCTTTATCTTCACCAAAATTATCAACTATTTTTTTGGCATATGTTTTAGCATCACATGTTTTTTCAAATTGTGTTTCTAAAAAGTCTTTACCTCTTTTTTGCTCTAACTGTGGGATTTTATCTAGTATTCTTTTATCTTCACAAATGGATAAAAAAGTTTCGTATAAATCTACAATTTGAATATTACACTTTAATGATTCATTTTTTAAAAGCTCTACAAAATGTCTCACTGCCATTTCATCTTTTGCATTGTAACAAAACATACGGATATTAACTTCATTACTTAAACCTTTTCCTTGTAAGAAGTCATCTTCTTGAATAGTCTTTTTTAAGTTATCTAGTCTTTCGGTAATTGATAACATACTAGCCTCCTTACATACAACCAAACACTACAAGTGCTTCTTTATCACCAATATGTTCTATTGCATCTTTTATTGAAAAATCTATTAACACTGTATTTAATGTTTCAGACTTGTTATTGTCTAAATATCCATTTTCAACAAGTAATTTCTTTAACACTTGCTTACTCTTATCGATTGTAGAATCACTCCATGAGGCAACTGTATCATTTTGTTCTTGCATCCTTGTAAAGAAGGAATTTATATCCATTTTGGTAAAAGACATATCCTTTGTACGATATTTTTCACCAATTACCGTAATCATAAAATCCCTAACAATACGATAATAGTTCATCATAATATATAAACATGCTTGCTTGGCTACATCGGAAGGATCATAGGCAACAATACTGATAAGTTCATTACTATCTACTGCATGAAATCTAGCTAGACAAACCTTGCATAGATTATCAATCATCTTTTCAGTTGGATATTGAAACAAATTATTTTTGACAACTTCATCAATAATTTCCTTATCGTCTTTTCCCTCACATAATAACTTCGCTACAATTCTCATTTCATTAAATAAAAACTGCTCACGTGTTATCGTTCTATATGTAGCATTTACAACCATCTATACCTCTTCCTATTGTTATTAAACAAATCATCAAATACTATTTGTTTGAAACTTTTTTGTGCATACTATAATTATAAAATAATAATCGATGTAAATTTATTGATTTAGGGCTTGTATTATTCATTTTAAAAGAACGATTTCTCGTTCTTTTATTCATCTTCAAAAAAAGTTCTCTTATCAAAACTGGATTTAATTTTTCAACATTAATACTTTAAAAAAAATTAGACTTTAAACTATATAATTGCATCAAATTCAAACAAATAAGAGAAATGTGTTTTGTTTTCACCAGCCATATTAAAGCTTTTAATTACTATTATTCTTTTTAAAATACATTTTGTCGTAGTATTTTGTATTTAATTCATTCTTTATTTTTCTAATGTACTTTTTCTCTATCATTGTTCCTTTACAAGGCTCTTTATCGCTTGATATTGGACAACTTGTTTTTACCTCTATGAAAATGCTTTCTATTTCAGTAATATAATTTTGGATTACTTTCTTATTATTTTCACAATTTTCATACAATCTAAAATGAAATACACGTTCATCTATGGCGCTATTTAAATCCACAATTGGTTTATAGATATTTTTATATATGTAACAATATACTTTTTTATCAAAATCAAACATAAAATAAAAACTTCCAAATTGTGAATCCCATATAGATTTATCAATATCGGAGTAACTTAGAAAAAAATTAATTTTCTTTTCAATAGTCCAATCTACGTTGTATTTATTTATATAGCGTATTAAATTGTTAGTGCTATAGTAGAACGCTTCAAAAGT
>CAVCDW010000099.1:0-5711 GCA_963601055.1 Elusimicrobiaceae bacterium | reverse complement strand
GTATAGTTCTTTGACTATAGACAACATGATATTAGCCTTTTCATTTTCGTTAATAGAAATATTTAAAAAAGCATTTGCGAAATAGTTTATAAAATTTTTGTAGATATTTTTTTCATTATCAATTATGGAATTATATTTTTTATATAGCTCAAAAGTATTCATGTTGATAACATCATAATAAAATCTATCTAAATAAAATAATTTATCATTTAATATTACTTCGCCATAATTAAAAGGTTCATATTCCAAAAATGATAAATAATATGAATGGTACATATTCAGCATGTAAGATGTAATTAAATATAAATTATGATGATTTTTTAATGTAGGGTAAATGTAGGTGGCCTTATCAATAATATCTATATCTTCCGCTTTTGAGGTTAAATATATATTTAAAGTTGTTATACATATTAAAGAAATTTCATTTAAAAAAATATATTGTATATTTTCATTATGAAATTCTGCTATTTTATGTCTTAAAATTGCATATTCAGATAATGGTTTGCCACTATTAATAATTGAGCATGTTTCTTTTATATAACTTTCTAAAGTAAAATATTTTGCTCTATCTTTACATAGTGAAAAACCATAAATTTCTAATATTTGATCAATTCTGTCATTTGAAACATATCCTCCATCTTCTGCTCTTTGTATAGAAGAAATGGTGATAGAAGAATTTTTGTCACATATATCTTTTCTAGATAAGTTCATTCTTTTCCGATAGAACTTCATTAATCGTCCAACAATTAATGGGCAAGCTTTAAGTACATCCATGTTTTAATTATAAGAAAAATAAGTATCTAATCATATAAGTTAAAGATAAAATGTGAATAAAAATAGAACATTTATTTTTTAACTGCTGTTTTATAAAAAATTACTCACATTTGATTTTACATATAGAAATAGATGTGTAATATTAAAATCATAAAGATAGCTATCTAAAAAAATAAAGGAGAAATGAATATGAAATTTATTAAAAGAATTACAATTTGTATATTATCGCTTATATTTTTGATGGTTATGCCAATGGCCAATGTCTTTGCCTTTGAAGACGATAGCTATGCGATTATGCCTATAGGTCAACCTATAACTCAAGATTTTTACAAAACCACTTACACTACATATAGAGATGGAGTGAGCGGGTATGAGGTTCAATTTAAACTAAATATTACTTATGAAAGATCTCAAAATGGTAATAAATGGTATGCAAGGGATGTGATTATTAATAGTTGTTCATCTGGGGCTAATGATAATTATGGGCCTCAAGATGGTTCTCATTCTGCAAGGGCTATTTCTGCCTCTTGTAAAATTGATAATACTGGTTCAAGACCTTATGCAGTGGTAACAGCAATAGTATCTGAATACATAAAAGGTTCAGGAACACAAAACCGTAGTTTCACTTATAGAATTGCGTTATAGGAAATGTTTAATAGAATTTATAAATCAGTATTCTATAGAATTAAACAAACATCACTGCTTTTGGTGGTGATGTTTGTTATTTCACTTTTACTTTGTGTTAGCTATTCTTTAAAGAATGTTTCTGCAACTTTAAAAAACGAATTATCTTCTAGCATTAAACCTGTTGTATCTGTTGAGGGTTATACTTCAACCAGATTAGCAACTAGAAGCGAAGTATCACAAATTGAGTTTGATGAATATGGTGGATATGGTGAAACATTCTATGAAGATGTTATGTCTTTAAAAAATGAACTTAATCCATACCATTTTGATTTTAATATGAAATATGGCAATGCTGGAACTGTTAAATCATATAGTGATGATGGCCTACTTTTTTCTATAAATAATCAAGATGAAAAATTAAAATTTTTAAGTGGTGACTATGTAGAAGATGATTCCATAGATATTAGCTCATATCATTATTGGATTAATAAACAGACCGATTATTTTAGTGGTGTTCCACTTGTTTCAACAACAAATCCTGATTTTACGGATACACATTACCAATTCAATAAGAAATATATAGATAAAAATAATAAGTTTTTGACAATGCTTACTGGTGAAAACCTTGAACTTACACTTGATTATACAAAGATAGAAAAGGGCAGAACTTTTGATGAATTTGAAATAGAGGAAGGCAAAAATAAATGTATTATAAGTGATGATTTATACTTATTAAAAGATGGTGAGGTAACAAAGGTTAATCTAGGTGATAGAATCAAATATTCAATTTGTGTGCCAAGAGGTGATGGAACAGTTGATATTTATAAAGAATATGAATTTGAAGTAATAGGTGTAGTTAATCATGGAAAGAATGATGATACAAAAGATAATGTTACAAAATCATCAGTGATGATTCCCGAAAAACAATTATTAAAAATATATGAAGACGCAAAGGAAATAAATAAAAAATTTAAACTTGGCTATAATGAATTTTTGCTTTATTATCCATGTATAATGACTTTAAATAGTTTTGATGATATAGATAAGTTTGTAGAATATATAGAAGAATTAAATTCTTTAGATAAAAATAAACAATATAGCTATGAAACATCTTTGGATTCCTATTATAGCTTTGCTGGCAATTTAGAGACTATATCAGATAATTCTAATATCCTATTTAAGTTTTCCCTTGTTGTATCTATATTATTAAATATTTTTATTATTAATCTAGATTTAAATCGAAGAAAAAAAGAAATAGGTCTTTTATCATCATTAGGCCTAGGTAAACAATCGTTAATGATGGAACTGATACTAGAATATGCATTAGTATTATTCATTTCTTTAATACTAGCTGTATTAATATCCAATATTGTAGCTTCATCGATTATTAAAACGTTTGAATTTAATGCGGAAACATTAGATACCACAAGCAAGATTTTAGATTATTCAACAGGACTAAAAATATTAAATGATGCAAATATCAGTATTAATTTATTAGACTTTATAAAGATTACTTTAATAGAAACAATAATTATTATAATTACCACTATTTTAAGTGTCATTAAAATACTTTCAATTAAAGTAAGAGAAGTTATGATTAGTGAATAAATGTGATTAAAAAGTAAGAAATATGTTGTTTAACTAGTTGAAACAATTAAATTAATCACATCTAATTTTACTTAAAAACTTAGATATGCAATATTAAAAATATATGAAAACAATTAGAAACAGAATAAAAATTCCATTCTCCTTATTTTTAAAAGTAAGCATCATTACTTTGCTTACTATCTTTTGTTTTCTAAAAATAAATAATAATATTTTAAATAATTACTTATTTATATTTGTGATAATTAATCTTCTTATTTTTAACTTTGATATCTATAAAAGAAAAGTAGAAATCAAATTATTAAAACTTATTGGTATAAGTAAAACGCATATTTTGTTTAAATTATTTGTGGAATATGTACTTGTAATGTTTGTTGAATTTATATTTGTTATAGTGATAGCTTATTTTAAAAATATAAATGCTTATTCAATACTATATTTTATGTTTATTCAATACTTCATTTGTGTGATTGTGATGTTTGTTAATATTAATCATTTATTAAAAAAGAAAAGAGAGGTCATGATAGATGAATGAAATACTAGAAGTAAAAGATCTTGATTATTATTATCAAGATGGTCAAAATATTAGAACTATTTTTAATAATGTTAACTTTAGCTTTAAAAAATCAAAGTTTTATTCCATTGTAGGCGAATCAGGATCTGGTAAAACTACTCTTTTAATATTGCTAGCAGGACTAGATGAGCCAAAGAAAGGTAGCGTCTTATTTAATGGCAAGAACATTAAAGATATAGGCTATGATAATTATCATAAAAAAGATGTACAAATCATATTTCAAAACTATAATCTATTAAACTATCTAAATGCTTATGATAATGTTTTAACTGCTATATCGATATCTGATCCTAAAAGAAAAATAAATAAAGAAATGTTAAATGAATATTTAAATAGATTCGGTATAGATGAAACTAAAGCCAATAGAAAAGTAAATAAGTTATCAGGTGGCGAACAACAGCGTGTCGCAATAGCTAGAGCTGTTGCATGTAATGGAGATATCATACTAGCGGATGAGCCAACTGGTAATCTAGACTATGAAACCTCACTTGGTATTATGAAACTATTTAGAGAACTAGTAGATAACTATGGTAAGACTGTTATCATGGTTACTCATAATAAGGAATTAGCTAATATGACTGATACTATCATTCATATAGATCAGCATAATAAGAATATCTATGAATAAGCATTATTTTAAAAGAATACTAGAATCTATAATAACTAGAAAAAAAGATAGTGTTTTAATATTCTTTATTATCTTTATATTAAGTTTCTTTATTATTGTATCTATATGCATATCTAGACTTGGTTCAAATATATCAGAAAGTGTAAAAACTGATATGGAAATAAAAACTTATATTAATGGTTTGGATTTTGATGATTTAAATACTGGTGGCTATGCAAATTTAATCAATTCAACTTTTCAAAATATCGATTATCATTTTGATAATTATTGTAAAGAAAATGATTGTATCTACAATAGCACTTATAATACAGAAGTTTACTCCAATGTTTCTAGTTATGAAGAAGAAATGGATAATGACTTTAAAGAAAATTTTACTTTATTTTCTGCAAGTTCTTATGATACTTTTACAGCTAGTGGCTTAAGCTTGATTGATGGTGACTACTTTAAAGATAATGAACGCTATTCTATATTGGTCAATGATGGTTCTTTTTTATATCTAAATGGAGTAAAAATAAAAGTAGGTGATGTGATTGATATTACTATTAATAATCTTACTTATAATTTTCAAGTAATTGGTACTTTTGTAAATAAAGGGAATGCATCTGTTATAAACAAAGAAAGTTACTATAACTTAGGTGTTAATATGATTATAAACAGAGATGATTTTTTTGAAATTTGTAACGAAGCTAATAGAAAGGTTACTTCTAATTGTTTAGGTATTAAAGCTGTAGATGGACATCGTTTTGAAAAATTAAAAAAGGATTTTCAAAGAGAATTAAATGATGCGATAAATGAAAAAAGAATCATTGATAAAGTAAAAAATTATAATATTGAAACCAATGAAAACGAATATAACAAGATTGTTTCACCAAGCGATAATTTAAAGAAACTATATAACATTATTTCCATTGTGATGGTGCTTATTAGTTGTTTATTATTGGTTAATGTTGTGACTTTCTTAAATGAAAATAGACTAAAAGAATATGCGGTGTTATTGGCGATGGGCCAAAATAAAACTTTATCTATTTTATCTTTTGCGATTGAAATATTACTTATTGCGTTTTTAGCGATTACCTTATCTTTACCATTAGGAATAAAGGTTGCTAAGTCTTCAGCTGATACATTACTGGAAAATAATCTAAAAAGACAAGAAAGATTAGCTAAAATATCAAAAAGCGAAGAAGACTTTGATGTCTTTGAAAAACAATTGGATTTATATTCGAAATATGAAGTTGAAATAGAAAATATTGATATTGTCTTTATCTATGTTGTAAATGATATATTTATTTTAATTTCTTGTTTATTTGTCTTTGTTTCAATTCAAAGACTTAAACCACGTGAACTTTTATTAAAAGGCAAATAAATTTGATATATAATAGTTTCATCGACAAAGGAATTGATTAAACTTTTTAAGCTAAGAGAGAAACGTTTGGTGCAAGTTTTATTAGAAAGTTTAAGTGACACTTCTTTAGAATCTATTGAAAAGATAGGTCGTAACTCGCG
>CAVCDW010000098.1:0-6080 GCA_963601055.1 Elusimicrobiaceae bacterium | reverse complement strand
GCATATAAAAATCCAGATAATGATCCTAGGGGAGATTACAGGATGCTAGGCTGTTGGGCAAGAGGAACGCAAGGTGGTGTCAAATATGATTTCACTACAAAAAATGGTCAATATTTCAAAGAAAGGTTATGGCTATTTAGTAAAGAAAATTTAGAAAAGCTTGACAAAGAAGATAAATTAATTATTCGCGGTGATAATATTTATAGAAAAATGTTTATTTTTGAAAATAAAGGAAAAATACCTGAAACATTGTGGGATGATGTGTCTAATGCGGCAAATGCATCAGATGAAATAAAAAACCTTTTTAATGAAATTGTATTTGATACGCCCAAACCGACGCCATACATCAAAAGAATGATTCAGCTATCGACAAGCAATGATGATATTATTCTTGATTTTTTCTCCGGTTCAGCTACAACAGCGAATGCGGTATTAACCTTAAATGCTGAAGACAAAGAACATAGAAAGTTTATTTTGGTTCAACTGCCAGAAATGATATCTGATAATAGTAAAGCATATAAAGCGGGATATAAAAATATCTGTGAAATAGGTGAAGAACGTATTCGTCGTGCAGGTGAACAAATTAAAGCTGATTGGGAAAAAGAACATCCTTCTGATGGTTTATTTGGTAGTGAAGAAAAGTTTAATGTTGATATAGGCTTTAAAGTATTTAAATTAGATTCTACTAATGTTGTGCCTTGGGATAGTTCTGCAGAATATAATGAAGAAAACTTATTTAATTTAAGTGATGTATTTAAGAATGATAGAAGTAAAGAAGATATCCTTTATGAAATCATGCTTAAGTATGGCGTTTTTGATAAAGATGTAGAAGAAATTATTGTCAATGGTAAGACAATGTATAGAGTAGGAAAACGCTATATGATAGTATGTCTAGAAGATAATGTTACTAGTGATGATGTAAAAGCTATTGGTGAATTATCTCCTAAGACTGTTGTATTTAAAGAATCTGGTTTCAATAACGATAATGATAAGATAAATGCTACACATAATCTTGAAAAAGCTGGTGTAGAAGAAATCAAGTGCATTTAGAGGTTTGATATGAAGTTAAAGTTTGTTGATCAACCATATCAAAATGATGCGGTAAATGCGATATGTGATATCTTTGAAGGATGTGAAATAAAGGATTCTTTATTTACCATTGAAGCTAATAATAAAAACGAATTAGCTTTATTTGATGATTACTTTATAGGCCATTCTAATAAATTATCTATTGATGATTTTACTATGCTTAATAACGTTCAAAAGATACAAGAACGTAATGATATCCAAATGAGTAAAGATCTTCAAAAAAGAAACTTTACTATTGAAATGGAAACAGGTACTGGTAAGACTTATGTTTATACTAAGACTATACTTGAATTAAACAAAAGATATGGCTTTACTAAGTTTATTATTGTTGTTCCAAGTATCGCTATTAAAGAAGGTGTTAATAGTTCTTTAAACGCTACTAAAGAGCATTTTATGGAGAAATATGACAATGTAGTATATAACTACTTTGTTTATGATTCTAATCATTTAGAAAGAATAAGGGAATTTGCGACTAGCACTAATATTGAAATCATGATTATCAATATTGATGCTTTTAGAAAGAGTTTTACTGATCCTGATAAAGAAACTAAAGCAAATCTAATTCATAGAACTAGTGATAGATTAAATGGCAATAAACCAATTGATTTAATATCAGGAACTAATCCTATTGTTATTATTGATGAGCCTCAATCTGTTGATAATACAGCTAAGTCTAAAGAAGCTATTACTTCACTTAATCCTTTATGTACATTAAGATATAGTGCAACACATAAAGAGCTATATAATTTAATGTATCGCTTAACACCAGTTGATGCTTATCAAGAAAACTTAGTTAAACATATTGAAGTAGCTTCTATTACAAGCAATGATGCAAGTACAAAACCATATGTAAAGCTAATAAGTGTTTCTGATAAAAATGGCTTTTCCTGTAGACTTGAGATTTATGTGAATGGTAAATCTGGTGCAATTGATAAGAAAGTAGTTACAGCTAAAGATAAGGATGACTTATGGGAATTATCTAAAGAAGTAGATTACTATAAAGGTAATGGCTATATAGTTGATAATATTGATTGTTTTGAAGGTGAAGAACAAGTTTTCTTTAGCAATGGCGAATCTATTCATATAGGTGAAACAATTGGCAATGTTGATGATTCTGTTATTAAGAAATCACAAATTAGACAAACTATTGAAATGCATCTTAATAAAGAACTTCACTACAATAAACAAGGTATTAAGGTATTGTCTTTATTCTTTATCGATGAAGTAGCTAAGTATAGAGACTACGATAGAGAAGACAGTAAAGGTGACTACCAAAGATGGTTTGAAGAAGAATACTTTAAGCTAATTAACCAATCTAGATATAAAGACTTAAAAGAACGTTATGGTGAAGATGCTAGTACTGTTCATGATGGCTATTTTGCGCAAGATGGAAAAGGTAGAATTAAAAACTCTAATGGTACTACAAATGATGATGAAACAACCTATCAGCTAATTATGAAAGATAAAGAACGTTTATTATCTTTTGATGAACCTATTCGCTTTATCTTTTCTCATTCAGCATTAAAAGAAGGATGGGATAATCCTAATGTCTTCCAGGTATGTACTTTAGTTGAAACAAAAGATACCATGACAAAGCGTCAAAAGATTGGTAGAGGTCTTAGAATCTGCGTAAATCAAGATGGTGATAGAGTACTTGATCCAAAATACAATAGACTAAGTGTTATCGCTAATGAATCATATAAAGAATTCGCTAGTACACTTCAAAAAGAACTAGAAACTGATAACTTTAAGTTTGGCATTATAGAACCTATCAGCTTTACTGGTATCGCTGTAAAACAACATGATGGTAAATTAGTCGAACTAAATCAAGCAGAGTCTCAAGAGATTTTTAAGTACCTTGTTGCTAATGACTATATGACTTCAAAAGGTAAGATTACTAATAAGTATTATCAAGATAAACATGACGATAAGTTTGTATTACCGAATCAATATGAATCATTTACAGTCAAGGTTATGAAACGTATTGAAAACTTATCTAAAGAGATTGAGATTAAAGATGCTTCTGCTAAGGTTCAAGTTAAGATAAACAAAGAAGTAGAACTATCTCCAGAATTTATTGCTTTATGGAATAAGATTAAACAAAAGACGATATATTCTGTAAATATGGATATGGATAAGTTTAAAGATGAGGCTATAAAACAGATTCAAAATATGCCTACTATAAAGGCTGATAAGATTGATGCTGAAGTAACTAGAGTTGATATTAATAATCAAGGCGTTATAGATGCAGGACATCAAGTAAGAGAACTAGGGCTTGTTTATGAATTTGAACAAATGACTTATCCAGATTTTATAAGAAGACTTCAGGATTCTACTAAATTACTTAGAAAAACAATTATAGAAATCATTTCTAAATCTGGAAGGCTTAAAGAATTCTATATCAATCCTGAAGAATGGATTAAACAGGTATCCAAGATATTGCTTTCTGTAAAGAAAGAAAATCTAACTGAAGGAATCAAATACGAAAAAGTAGATGATTACTACAAACAAGATTTGATTTTCAATGATGAAGAATTATATGGCTATAAAGATAGAAACATACTAGAAGTGTCTACCAATAAAAATATCTACGATCATGTAATCTATGATTCACAAATTGAGAAAGAATTTGCGATAGATGCTGAAAACGATGATGATGTACTTCTATACGCAAAATTACCTTCTAAGTTTTTAATCGATACACCAATTGGTAATTATAATCCAGACTGGGCGGTTGTATTAAATACCAATGAAGGAGAAAAGCTATACTTTGTTGCAGAAACAAAAGGGACTGATAACGTTAAAGACTTAGGGCCAAATGAACAAAGAAAAATAAATTGTGGTATAAAACATTTTGAAGTTATTGATACTGGAATCAAATATGAAGTTGTTAAGGAATTGAAATCAATAAAAGATAGGAGTTGATATTGTGTATTTTGATAAATTATCTGGAGACGACAAAATAGCGTATCTTATCAAACCGATTCTGAAAGTTTTACAAGAATCCGGTGGGCAATTGGAACGCTCAGACATAAAAGATAGAATTTCTGAATTGGATGATAATATTGCTGAATTTTCTCAATATGAAAAAATATCTAAAGAAACAGGAAAACCGTACAAGGAATTTGATTGGAAATTTAATTTTGCGTTAAAAGATTTATCTTTTTTTGATATAGTTACATATTCCGCTAATAATTCATTGATAACAATGACTGATAAAGGTCTGAATATAGATTTAACCAAATTTGATGTCAATAAAGAAGTTATTTTGCCTTCTAAAGATAAATGGAAGGAACTATCTAAATCAAATAAAACGAAAATGAATAATTCTAAAATTTTGGAAAATGAAGAAGAATCTTTTGCGGAAGATAAAATAGCGGATGAATTTAAAGATAAGCTATTAAAAGCAATTGCTGAAATGTCTCCAAAAAAATTTGAAGCATTTTCACGTGCTTTATTAACAAAAATGGGCGTTGAATTTTCAAACATAGGTGTACAAGTTAGTAATGATGGCGGTATAGACGGATATGGGTATCATATTGATCAAAATGATTTCAGAACAACCCGTGTGGTTATTCAATGTAAAAGATATAATTCAGGCGCTGTCACAGAACCTGAAATTAATCAATTTTTAGGCGCGATGAATAAATATCAAGCTGATTATGGTGTGTTTATTACAAATGGAAGATATACAAATGCTGCACGAAATGCCTCAAGAGAAGGATCTCCTATTACGTTAATTGATGGTAATGATTTGGTAAAACTTGTAATTCGCTACGAACTATATATCACGCCTGTCAAAACTTACGTTCTTGATGATTTCTATAGTAGTGAGAACTAATAAATGAAAAAAGAAAATAAAGAAGAAATGATTTTAGCTCAGTGGCAAACGTGTGTGGAAATGGCAAACTCTGTTAGTCAAAGAAGAGATTCTATGAATAACATCTTCATTACATTGAATTTAGGATTAATTACTGCTGTATCTATTACATTTACCATAAAATCAATTTTAATATTATTCGTAGGTATTTTGCTTTGTATTTTATGGAGAATGTTCATTCGAAATTATAAATTACTAAATAGTGCAAAGTTTGAAGTAATCAATAGGCTTGAACTTCAGTTACCTACGAGACCATTTAATGATGAATGGGAACTTTTACAAAAATCAAAAAAATACAAAGACACGACCTTATTAGAAAATGCAATTCCTATCATTTTTATTGTCTTGTACATTTGCATAATTATATCTTTACTAATAATCAATAACAAAGGAGGAAATTAGTAATATGACATATAATTTATTTATTAGCCATTCATGGGCATATAACGACGAATATGAAAAACTAGTACGAATGCTCAATGATAAACCATATTTTTATTATAAGAATTACTCAGTTCCTAAAAATGATCCTATTCATAATGCTTCATATACATGGCAATTAAAAAGAAGCTATAAAAAAACAAATGCAACCAGCAAGTTGTGTAATTATCCTTGCAGGTGTGTATTCTACGTATAGTAAATGGATTAATATTGAAATTGAATTAGCTAAATCAATGGATAAAAAGATCATTGCTATTGAACCATGGGGCTCCGAAAAAACATCACAGACTGTGAAGGATAATGCAGATGTTATTGTTAAATGGAATACCGATTCAATTGTCAGAGCTATACGTGGTTACTAATAGGTGGAATGATAATTTGAAACAATTTAATCCAGGAGATATTGTTTATTTCATTGCTTCAAATAGAATTGTTAGGGAAGCTAAAGTAATAAGAAATGCAAGCGGTTTTGTAACAATTAAATTTGCCGATGGCAATTGTGGGCCAGCAGGTACTCGTGTACGTGAAAGTAAACTGTATCATACAAAAGAAGAAGCAGAATCAGTTGTTAAACAACACCAAGACTTGTTAAGGTATAGGAATGATCTCTCTACCTTTTATTTAGGATTCGCAAATACAACTCCACCTAATCTAATTCTATATTCATCAA
>CAVCDW010000097.1:0-6231 GCA_963601055.1 Elusimicrobiaceae bacterium | reverse complement strand
AACAAAAAAACAATTAGTAGCAGTTTGCCAAATTGCACTAGCAATCTTTGCGTTTTGTATGTTATTTGTAACATGCGTAAAATTTAAAGTAGACGCAATTATTTTCAAGACTGAAGCTTCTTATTCTGGGTTTGAAGCATACTTTGGAACTCCAGATGAGTTAAAAGCATCTGCGGGAGGAGTTCTTACAGTAATATTTTTAGGATTAATATTTGTACTTGCAGTATTAAAATTAATATTCCCTAAATTTGGAAAACTAGTTAACCTAGTTATTATCCTTTTAGGAATTGCGGCTACAATATTCTTATTCTCATCAACTACAACTTTTATGATTAATCTTGATAGTGAATATGTTACTTTAAAGAATCTTAATCCAACACTTGGTGCAGGAGCTATAGTTGCAGCTATCATTACAATTGTTAATGTTGCAGGATCAATTCTAGATGAATTCTTTATTAAGAAGTAAGTCTTAGGGGACCATTTATATGGTCCTTTTTCTCTAATCCACATTTTTCATTAAATCATAAAAAAATATTTCTTATTTTAAATATTATATGATATAATACGTAAAGTGGAGGCCTTAATTATGAATACAAAGACTTTTAAAAGATTAATAACATGCTTAGAAATTATTTTAGTAGGCGCAATATTTTTATTATTTTTAGGAACATGCCTTGATATAGAACCTATTAAGGGATTAAATCTTACATCATATAAATATAATGGATATAAAGCATTTTTTGGATATGGTTCTGAATTTGGAACATCTGTTGGTTCAATTGTTGTAGTTATACTTTTAGGACTTGTCGTAGTACTTGGAGTAATCTCTATGATTTTCCCTAAAATATCTATAATATTTAATTCAATAATCGCAGTTCTTGCGATGCTTAGCGCAATATTTATTTTCTTAGGTACTACAACATTTATGGTAAATAGATATTCACAATCTATTAATTATTTTGAGTATTACTGCAAAGTAAATTTAGGATACGGCGCAATCCTTGCAGGAATTTGTGCACTTCTAATTTTTATTGGAGCTATAGCTCAAGAGATATATTCTTTCGTTAAAAGATAGAATTTATGGGATACATTCGGTATCCCTTTTTTATTATTGTTTATATATATAAAGTATGATAAAATAAAAAACGATAGGATAGTGATTAAAATGCCATTAAAACAAAATTTTCATATGCATACCGAATTATGTGGACATGCGACAGGTAGTATATTAGATAATATTTTAGAAGGTATTAAATTACATTATAAAACACTAGGTTTTAGTGAACATGCACCACTACCACTAAAGGCTTTTAACGAAGAAGATAATAAAAGATTATATGCTTATGAAAATATGGATTTAGATAAAATGCATAGTTCTTATATCGACGTTTTAAAAAAGTATAGAGAAGAATATAAGGATAAAATAAATTTAAAAATAGGCTTAGAATCAGAATATTTAGAGGGATATGATTCATGGTATAAAAACCTATATGATTCTGTAGAATATATGATACTTGGTGTTCATTTTTTTTATATGGAAGATAAAATAATTGATACATATTCCGAAATTGATAAAAAGAGTATGTTATATTATGCAGAGGCTGTTGAGAAAGCATTATCAACAAAAATGTTTAAAATATTAGCACATCCGGATTTATATCTTTATAACAACATTGAATTCGATGATACTGCAAAAGAAGTCGCAAATCGTATTGTAGACGCATGTATCAAAAATAATGTTTTAATAGAAATTAATTGTAATGGAAAAGGTAAATATCCTGTAGACAAATTTTATGAATATATAAAAGATAAAAACGCAAAATTTATTATAGGTGTAGATTCACATGATCCTAAAAGACTTTCAGGAGAACATATAGAAGAATCTATTAGACTTGCAAAAAAATATAATCTTGATATATCTAGTGAGGTATAAGAATGAAGAATTATAAACTACATACATCTGAAGGAGTTAAAGATTTCTTTGGAAAAGAATTAAAAGTAAAAAAAGAAATAGAAAGCAGATTAGAACAGCTTTTTAATTCATATGGCTATAATATGGTTGAAACACCAATGTTTGAATATCTTGATGTTTATACATCATCGAATGGTATTCAAAGCCCATCACTTTACAACCTTATCAATAGACAAGGTGAACTTTTAGCGTTAAGAAACGATATGACACTCTCTATTGCGCGTATCGTTGCGTCAAAAGACAATCGTGATGTTTTTCCTAAAAAATATTCTTATATAGCTGATACTTTTAGATATCCAAGATTGTATCAAGGAAAGAGTCATGTATTCACACAAGCCGGAATAGAACTTGTAGGAAGTAGTAATGTTAAATCTGATATCGAGTGTATTAAACTTGCTTATGAAGCACTTGATAGAATAAATCTTAAGAAGTTTACAGTCCATATTGGCTCTGGAACATTCATTGAAACATTACTTAAAGATTTTAAGTTAGATGATGAAAAAATAAATGTTATATTATCAATTATTCAATCTAAAGATTTAGTATTATTAAAAAACAAATTAAAAGAATTTAATGTAGATTCATTTGATATATCTTTAATTGAACGCATTATGCGAAATGCTGGTAAATTAAATTTCTTACAATCGATTATTGATGACCTAGGATCTGGTAAAGAAAGTACTAAAATACTTGAAAATTTAAAGGACTTTTATGGTGAACTAGTTAAAGTAGGTCTACAAAATAGAGTTGTTTTTGATTTTAGTATATATCTATATGCAAATTACTATACAGGTCTTTGTTTTGAAGTGTTTGCGGATGGAATAGGTCAAGCATTAATATCAGGTGGTAGATGTGATAACATCCTTAAAACATTTGGGAAAGACCTTCCTATGATAGGATTTGGTTTTAATGTTGATGCGGTTATTGATTATGTAATATCAAATGATTTAATTGATATTAAAGAAGTAAGATATGTATCATTTACTGATACCATATCACATGAATATGCTTTAAAAAAGAATGATGAATTAAGACTAAAAGGTATCATTGTAGAAGTATCTATGTATGATACACTTGAAGAAACTATTACATATGCTAAAAAAGCTAATATATCAAAGATATTAGAATATAAAAATAATACTTTAAATGAAATAGAGGTGTTATAGTGGCTGTTATTACGTTTGCGCTTGCAAAAGGAAGACTTGGAGATAAAATATTGGATTTGCTTAATAAAGCAAACCTAACTGATGTAGAATTTGATTCGGAAACAAGAAAACTTGTAATATATTCAAAAGATATGAAATATGCGTTCTTCTTAAGTAAACCATCTGATGTTCCTACGTTCGTAGATTATGGAATAGCAGATATCGGAGTAGTAGGAAAAGATACTATATTAGAAGAAAATAGAGATATTACAGAAGTTTTAGATTTAGGATTTGGGAAATGCAGAATGTGTGTTGCAGGTCCTAAAGAAAATGAAGGAATCTTGTATTCGGGAAAAACTATAAGAGTTGCGACTAAATATCCTAATATCGCTAAAGATTATTTTAATAAAACTAATAGAGAATGTGAAATTATTAAGTTAAATGGATCTGTTGAATTAGGACCAGTTGTAGGACTTAGTGATGTTATAGTTGATATTGTAGAAAGCGGTAAGACATTAAAAGAAAATGGACTAGAGGTTTTAGAAATAGTAGAACCACTTAGTGCCCGTCTTATTGTAAACAACGCATCTATGAAAGTTAAATATGAAGAAATAGGTAAAATAATTGATGCACTTAAAAATCTTTTAGAGGAGTAAATTATGATAAAAATTATTGATAATAAAAAAGATTTAAATGAATTCATGCAAATTCTTGATGAACGTGGTGCTGTAGATAACAATAAATACTTACAAACTGTTATTGATATCTTAGCTGATGTTAAAAAGAATGGTGATGATGCAGTATTAGAATATACAAGAAAGTTTGATTATAAAGATGCCACAAAAGAATCTCTTGTTGTATCACAAGAAGAAATGAGGGAAGCTTTCTTATCTCTTGATAAAGACCTTCAAGATGTTCTTTTAACATCAAAAGAACGTGTAGAAGCTTATCATAAACACCAATTAAGAGAAACATGGATTAAAGAAGATAAAGAAGGAGAAAAGTTAGGACAAAAAATCACACCTATTAGAGCGGCTGGAGTTTATGTTCCAGGTGGGAAAGCCGCATATCCTTCATCTGTTATTATGAATGTTATGCCTGCCCGTGTTGCTGGGGTAGAAGAGATTATAATGGTAACTCCTGCTGTAAATGGTGAAGTAAAAAAATCAGTACTAGCAGCCGCATATATTTGTGGTGTTACAAAACTTATTAAGATTGGTGGAGCTCAAGCAATTGCGGCTTTAGCATATGGAACTGAAATTGTTCCTAAGGTTGATAAGATTGTAGGACCGGGTAATATATTTGTAGCCTTAGCTAAGAGAATGGTTTTTGGAACAGTTGGAATTGATTCAATCGCTGGACCATCAGAGATTTTAATATTAGCTGATAATACGGCAAATCCTAAATTTGTTGCGGCAGATTTACTAGCCCAAGCTGAACATGATCAACTTGCGTCTGGAATTCTTATTACAACATCAAAAGAACTTGCGAAAGATGTTCAAGTAGAGGTTCAGGAATATTACAATAATTCAATTCGTAAGGGAATACTTGATAGTTCAATCAATAATTATTGTAGAATTATTATAGTAGATAACTTTAAAGAAGCTACAGACCTTGCGAATGTTATAGCTCCTGAACACTTAGAAATATGCGTAGATAATCCATTTGATTATCTAGATGATATTAAAAATGCAGGTGCTATATTCTTAGGACACTATACACCAGAAGCTTTAGGTGACTATATGGCAGGACCTAACCATGTATTACCTACAGTTAAAACTTCAAGATTCTTCTCACCACTTGGTGTAGATGATTTTATTAAGAAGAGTTCAATTCTTAACTTTACAAAAGATGCGTTCTTAAAATATGCATCAAAAGTTGCGCGTTTTGCGGATGAAGAAGGACTTCAAATGCATGCGGAATCTGCAAGAGTAAGAATTAAATAGATTTAATTATGGCAAATGTTAATTTGCCATTTTTTATTGTTTATTTAATCAAAGTAAATTATAATATTAATACAAAGTGATTAATAAAAGGGGTGATGTTCGTGTTTCAAGAAAATGAAAAAGTTGAACTAAAAAGAGAAATAATAGATGAAATAAAAAATGAAATTATTGCGTTCTTAAATACCAATGGTGGTACCATTTATGTTGGAATTAATGATGATGGTTCACTTAATGATGAGTTTTTAAAACAAGACAAAGATGCTAACATATTAAGAATTTCTTCTTGGTTACAAGATGCGTTTTTTCCACTACCATCAAATCTTGTAAATTTTAAATATAATGATGATGGTATTTTAGTTATTTCTGTTAGTGAAGGGGCAAAAAAACCATATTATATAAGGGATAAAGGACCCAAACCAAGTGGTGTATTTAAAAGGCATGGGACATCTATAAGAAGATGTAGTGATGATGAAATATTATCTATGGTTATGGAATCACACAATTACGATTTTGAAAGTGATATTTCAGAAGAACAAGATTTGACGTTTAAGTTTTTTAAATTAAAATGCGATGAATTAGGTATTACAAGTGATGAGAAACAAATGATATCTTTGGGATTAAAAAATACAAAAGGACAATACACTAATTTAGGGCTAATGATGTCTGATGAGTCACCATTTGAAGTGAAAGTTGCTGAATATGATGAACATATGAATTTTAAATTAAAGAAAACTTTTAGAGGGTGTTTATTAAAAGTGATTGAAGATGTTCAAGATCAAACTGAACGTTTGAATGATGTTTCTGCTATCATTGATGGCAAATCATGGAAGAGAATTGAAACTATTTCATATCCAAATGAATCATTGAGAGAAATCGTTTTAAATGCGTTTTGTCATTCTAACTATTATGTTAGGTCTAATATTAAAATAGAATTTTATAAGGATAAAGCTAAAATTACAAGCCCAGGTGGTTTATTTAAATCAAATATTGATGATATGTTAAAAGGTGTTCAAACTTATAGAAATCAGAGATTAGTACATTTGTTAGATAAGTTTAATTACATTGAAAACTTTGGAACAGGAATTCCAAGAACATTATCAGCATATGAAGATTCATTAAAAAAACCAGAGTTTTATAATAGTGAAAATTTTTTTATAGTATATTTACC
>CAVCDW010000096.1:0-6495 GCA_963601055.1 Elusimicrobiaceae bacterium | reverse complement strand
GGCGTTGATTTTATAGCTATACCTCTAGGGTCTACGGCGTTGATTTTAAAGAACCGATTTAAATCTCACTTATTTTATCTACTTTGCTGGAATAAACGATGTCATTTTTAATGCTACTTTTTTACCTTTAACAATAATAGAATTCTTTCTATCTTCTTCATCTTCAGGCTCAAGCATAATTCCAAGACAATATGGTTTTAATTTTTCTTTATCTGCATACTTAACAAGATCATCAATAAGGTATCTCGCAAACTTTGCAGTGCGAGGCGCAATAGTTACTTGTTCTAATACTGCCATCTTTTCACCTTGAGAGTTTTCTAAGACGCAAGATATAGCAGAATTAAAGTTATCTGTAGCCCCTAGTAATTTATACCCTTCATTCTCAATTAATGCCTTTAAACCTATATTATTTGCGTATGCATATAGTTCTGAAGGGAATGCTATTTCAGAATTCTTATACCCTTCTACTTTGACCTCAAATAATCTATGTTTTTTTACTAATTCTTCTGCAATGTATTGAATATCTAATAGTACATTCTTAACGTCAGGATCTTTCTCACTAATATATTTAGCAACAGCAGATTCACATCCATCCATCACTTCAAGAACTGCATCTTCGATATGGAATGGTAAATTGAAAACTATACCTTCTGTTACTTGTCTTTGTGAAAGCCAAATACGTTTAAATTCTGGTCTTAAAACCTTTAAAATATTCATTTCACAAGCTTTACCGCAAAGATAAGCAACTGCTTCTTGTGATGTAGTTGGATATTTTTCATCAAATAATGCATTAAAAATTAAATCTACATTTTTTTGATATGTATCATCCATAAAAGAAACACGACTTATTTTTCCAGGGTTTGTTAAATAATAATATATTTCTTCTTCATAATTATTAAATTGATTATTTTCCATAATTTATTCACCTTTTTTATTATAACAAATATTAATAGAAAAAAGAAGAGAAATTCTCTTCTTACAACAATAAACTAGCAAGATGAGAAATATAGTACCGAAAAAATATTAAATCATTCCTACATGTTTCCTATGCTCATCGGTATTATACCTCTATTTTCTAGTACAATTATATTATAATATAAAACGCTTACATTGTCAATCATAAATAAACGAATATACTACATAGTTACAGCTTCTTCATTGTTTAAATCAGGTTTTTCTTTGATTTTTACTTTATTAGTTTTTACATCTAAAAAAGTATATGACTCTTTTAATGTAATGTTCTTACCCATTACAACATCTACGCAAAACAATTTATCTGAGACAAGTATAATAGTACCCTTCTTTACTTTAAGCTTAGTTCTATCTTTTACAATAAGTGTTACATTTTTACCTAATAATTCATTTAAACCTTCTCTAATATGCTCACAGTCTTGTGATACTACACTGATTTTAGACACTTGTCATCACCTCTTTATGTTAATAGTATACCACAATTTCTAAAAAAATTCAAAAAATAAAAAAAGAGTAAATTTTAATTAATTCACTCTTTTATTATTTTAACTACTTAACTTCATAACTATAATGAACCATCGGGATAGTGTTTCCTTCGTATTCAACTTCGAAATCATTACCCTTTATGAATTTAGCTTTTTCAAGTAATTTAATACCAATTTCATGGGCTGCAGGGATATTAGCATTAACCTTTGAAATACCTAATTCCTTAGCAATTTTTTTGATTGCATCAACCATTTCATTAGCATATCCTCTTCCACGTGCTTGTTCAATTAATCCCACGAAGAATTCAACACCATTTAGAGTTTCATTGTATTCAAATCCACATTCACCAATTAATAAACCTTGTTTTGTGAATACTCCATACATGAATCTATTTTTCTTAATATCTGCATTAGCTTTATAACCATCTAAATGATATGCAAATAATTTAGTAACATCTCTACCTTTAACATTCCATAATCCAAAATTATTAGTCCATCCTGGATTTTGTACTAATTGAGCAACAAACGATGTATAATCTGCATTATTAAATTCTCTTACAACAATATTTTTTTCAACTACTTTAATCATATTAATCTTTTCCTTCTATATTTTGGCATGCCCGGTGGGGCTTAAACTCACGACCTTAGTCTCCGGAGGACTACGCTCTTTTCAACTGAGCTACGGGCATAAAATCTATACCTCAATTATACCAAATAAGCATATTTATGTCTAGCAAAAATGGTGGCAAAGCCACCATATTTTATAGATTAAATTTATTCTTTGCGGCCGCAACAATTGCATCCACTGCCGCATCAATTCCCATGTCAGAATTTATGCAAATATCATAATCAACTTTATTACCCCAATCACGTTCAGAAATAAATTCATAATATTTTTTTCTCTTGCGATCGTTTTTAAGAATTAATTGTTTTGTAACTTCTTTATTAGTTGAAGTATTATAATATTTAATACATCTTTTGATTTTGCTTTCAAGTGGTGCATACACAAACACTTTTAATACTGATGAAGCATCATCAGATAATATATAATCAGCACATCTTCCAACAATAACTGAAGATTTAGTTTGTGAGATCATTTGAATAGTTTTTAATGTTGACATATAAGACTTTTGCGATAATTCCATATCTCTTCCAACACTGTTTGTCATAGTTGGGAAATAGAACGAAGAATCTTCATCATCAAACTTTTCCATATCAACAGGATTGATACCAAATTTAATTGCTTCATCTAAGATATTCTTTTTATCATACATAGGGATTCCTAATTTTTCAGCCACTTTAGCCGCAATAAACTTTCCTCCACTACCATATTCACGTGCAAATGTTATTGTAAAATTCATAAAAACCGCTCCTTATATTCTTTATTTTATTATAACAACTAAATCAATAAATTACAACAAATTTATTTAAACATCTATTGAACAATCATTAAGTATAAATAATAACTACCACTTTTTCTAATGTAATTATTTATATTTTTTAATATAAACAAAAATATAAGTATCCATATAAAATTTATTAAAAAAAGCTATGCTTCCGCATAGCTCATTCTTATTTCTCCTTAACTTCTACATCAATCGCATCGCTGTGATCTTTTGATGGTTCTGTTTTATCTAATTTAATAAAAAATATAACATCAAATATTGAATTGATAATTAATAATGTTCCAACTATATAATATAAAATATCTTTATTTAAGAATAATAATATACCAACTACGATATATAAAATTGCTTCAACAAACACAAATGTTCTAAGTTTAGTAGGTAACATTTCAAATACTCGAAGTAATTTAAATGCTCCATACAAAATATAAAGTATTCCAACAACAATTCTTATAGCTGTCGCAAATGCTCCTGCAAAAACAATTATTAATGTACCTATTATTATAAATACTACATTTGTTAGTATTTGTTGCCCACGATTATTTTTCAATTCAAATATAAGTTGTATAATGCCAACGCAAAGTAGCACAATACCAAATGCTAGTGATGCCCATCTAAGTACTTCACCTTTAAAAATAATAATTAGAATACCTAAAATTATATTTACAATTGGTGAAAATAGATCATCAATTTTATTTGTTTTTATCTTCATAATATCAAACCTTTCTTTTTTTATGATTTATAGTTTAGAATTGTTTCTTTATTTTGTCAATATAAAGTAACATCGAAATTACATTCGCTATTGAATGTAATAATACTAAATCTTCACTCTGCCATATACGACCAGTATCAATACTTGCCATATCAACTCTTAAATATCCAAAATCTAGTTCATATAATTTTAATTTAGAAATATATGATGCATATACATTTTGAGTTAAAAAACTAGAATATAAATTAGAATCAATATGTTTTGATTTTAAAACTGTATTCTCATAAAATATTCCTTGATCCGTAAGAAATTCTTTTAAATCTTCTTCTTTATATGGCATAAATTTCTTGTTCTTGCATAGAGGTTGAATATATTCAGAAACTATTTTACCATCAAGTTGTAAACAAATATGATCAAGCATCAAATATGAACCTACAAAGTTAATGGTTCTTCTTATGTTCTCTTCTAGTAAAAATGATTTATCAGTGAGGAGGTTATAGCATATTGAATGTAAATTTATTTGAGAATAATTTTTCTCTCTAAAAGTTTTCAAAACAATATTTTGATGTTTTTCTTTTAGATATATTACAAAACAATTTCTTCCTTTTATTTTAGCTCTATAGAGCGCTTTATCAGCAAGTATGAATAACTCATCTAAACTTTTTGTGTCAACTATATATCTAGCACATCCTACAGAATATGTAAGTGAAATATTATTTTCTTGTGCAAAAGATATTTTATATGGTGATTTAATGACTTCAAACAGGTTTGACCATAAATCATCATATTCTTTAACATTAGGTAAGACAATTATAAACTCATCTCCACCATATCTTCCTACAATACCTTTTCCCTTAAGAACTTCTTTTAGCGATTTTGCGACTTCAACTAAAACTTTATCTCCAACTAAATGGCCATAAATATCATTAATAAGTTTAAAATTATCAATATCAAGTATTGCATAACTAAAATGAATATTGTTTTCAACAAGTTTTAATACATAATTAGTTATTGTGCCTCTTCTATAAATATTGGTTAATTCATCAAATTCAGGATTAGTTATATTAATTAAAATTTCTTCCATAAACAATCACAACACTACTTATTCTTTATTTTTAATCCTTCTTTGAATGCATCCCCTACAATATCACCGGATAATAATAAATATTTATTGTTTACAGGATCAAATGATATTGCTTCTAATTTCTTAGGATCAATTTTATCGTTTGTAAGAATACTTTCATCGGCTTGAATAGAGACAATATCACAAAGTACATGATAGTCTTCATCTATTGAGCGAACAGTACATTCTAATGTTAATGGATACTCTTTAAACAAAGGCGCATTTACGTTAGGCGCTTTTATAGCAGTAAGTCCTGCATCTTTTACTTTGTTTGGATTTTTATCATAACCTACAATACCAACATAGTCTGATTCTTTTACAGTACTTTTTGTCGCAAACGCAATTGTTAATGCTTTATTTACCATTAAATTTTTTGTTGTTTTATGCATAGCTAAGTTTAAAAGTACCGTATTGTAATCATAAATAGAAGCCCATGCCGCATTCATTGCGTCTGGATTACCTTCTTCATCATAAGTTCCAATAATAGCTACTGCTAGTGGATAAAACCAAGTATTTTTTTTAAATTCTTTCATATAGACCTCCATTATCTTTTAATAATCACAGGTTTTAGTACGTTAAGACCTGGACTTGCATTTTTTTTACATTTCATTAAAAATACATTTGAATATTTTTTGTTTTCATCGTACACAAATTTAATTTCTTTTGGCTGTAGATTATTTTTTCTAAGCACTATCATTACATCATCTAAACGTGGTGATAAATGAAGAAAATAAAATGTTCCATTATCTTTTAAATTTATAGAAATAGCTTTCACAAGTTTTTCTAAAGTTAAACCATTTTCATGTTTAGCAAGTGTTTTATATTGATTCAAAGAAACATTATCTTCTTTCGTTTTAAAATATGGAGGATTACAAATTATTACATCAACTGGATCACTAACGTATTCTAAAATACTTTCATGAACAAACGTCGCATAATCTATATTATTTAATTCCATATTCTTTTTAGCGAGTTCTAATGCTTTTTCATTCACATCAATACCTATCATTTTTTTAGGTTTAAAACGCGATGCGTAAAGAAGTAGCGCTCCTGTATTAGTTCCTACATCAAGTACTGTATCATTTCTATAAACTTCTAAAAATTCACCTAATACTGTTGTATCAGAATTTATTAAAAACATATCAGTATCCTGATATATTTCTAATTCTTTATGATTCTCTAAATAATCTTTTCTAATCATATATCTTTATCCATCCAAACAATTGATAACCATTCGTTGTTCTTATATCCTACGTTTTTTATAACACCACATTCCTTAAATCCATTATTTAAATGGAATTTAACAGATCTTTCGTTAGATAGTGTTATACAAGACAAAATCTTTTTAAATCCATATTTTTTAGCTTCCACTTCAATATGTTTATATAACTGTGTACCTATAGATTTACCACTACAATTATTTTTAACATAAATTGATAAATCACATGATGGCCAATATGCACTTCTTGTGCTGTAGTAGTTTAAGTACGCATAACCTAATACTTCACCATTCTCTTCATAAACAATATAAGGGAATTTTTCTTTAATGCCATCTATTCTTTCTTTCATTTCATCATAGGAAAGTTTTGTTTCTTCGAATGTATAATTAGAATTTTCTATGTAATAATTATAAATATCACATATAGAATTGTAATCGTTTTCTAAAATATTTCTAATCATCATATTCACCTATTCTTATATTAACATATTTATCTTGTTTTGTTTATAACAAACTTAGATTTTAATCAGTTTTTATTGATTTAAAGATTAAATTTTAATATAGTAAACTAGTAAATT
>CAVCDW010000095.1:0-6815 GCA_963601055.1 Elusimicrobiaceae bacterium | reverse complement strand
ATTTTATATTTAATGTGATAATTTTTTAAAGAGAGTGAATCATTAACTTTACCACTTAATTTTTCTTTAGATACCATAAGTTTTTCTAAGTTCACGTTATCACCTTCTATTAATATTTTATTCATTTTCTATAAATTTTATAGGAAAAAATCACACAATAATAAAAAAGCATTCCCTAAAAGGAATGCATATAAGTGCAATAAATTATGTAAGCCATGTTATGTATTCATTACTGAATGGTAATCATCTATCTATGACAATGTCATCCATTTCCGTAGCTTCAGTTCGCCCAGAAATAGCTCTCCTACCAAATTTGGATTTCTAGCTTGAGGGGTTTACCGCGTTTCATCTATAAATTTCTTCATAGCTCGTCTCTGTGGCACGTTGTGATTATAGCCATATCAAAAGACTTAGGCATAAATCAGCCGTTACCTTAAAGGTACCCAGCATTATTTTTTCTGCTGGCACAAACACTATAGCCATCGCAGGCTATGCTAGCATGGACTTTCCTAACGTATCAAAAATACGCTCGAT
The DNA here is from genome assembly GCA_963601055.1 of Elusimicrobiaceae bacterium. Taxonomy (GTDB): domain Bacteria; phylum Bacillota_I; class Bacilli_A; order Acholeplasmatales; family Anaeroplasmataceae; genus UBA3206. The sequence continues at coordinate 6,281 of CAVCDW010000095.1, read as the reverse complement.
TACCCTAATTTAATGCATGATTATTATATTTATTAATACTTAAATTGTCAATTAAAATATTCCTGTAAAAAATATAATAAATCCAATAACAATTAAAATAGCACCACCAAGAATTTGGGCAAATGGTCCCATTTTAAGTCCTACTTTCTTACCAATGAATACAGATGGTACACATATAAGGAATGTTACAAGCGCAACTATTAAAGCACAAATTATCGCATTTTTAATGCTATAATCTGCAATTACAACACCAACTGATAAGGCATCTATTGATGTTGCGATAGCTTGAATAATTAATAATTTAAAAGTTAATGCTTTTTTATCTTCATCTTCTTTTACTATTCCTTTTTTATTATCAATATATTCATTAATTCCTTCAACTGCCATCTTAGCACCAATTATAAATAATATAACAAGCGCAAGAATTGGAATTATTTTATATTTTTCAATAAAATCTAGTGTTTCATAAAGCGTATGTCCTAATATATAACCTATAAGCGGCATTAACGCTTGAAAAAAAGCAAACATTCCTGCTATAAGAAAAATCTTTCTTAACTTCATTTTATTGTCGTTAAGTCCATTTGCCATAGATACCGCAGACGCATCCATCGCAAGTCCTACACCAAGGGCCATACTTGATAAAATTAACTTCAACATAATATCCTCCATATTAAAATAAAAATAAAAGCGGGACAAATACACAACAAAAAATGTTATGTATAAGTCTCGCTTTTTAATACTATACCTGGTAAAACCATTATGTAGATATAGTAACTTGAGTCCTCAAGCAAACTACTCCCTTATAATTTAAGAATATTTAATTACTTAACTTCTTCTTCCTTCTTTGTAAAAGCAGGTTTTAATGCGTCTTTTCTAGATAAGTCGATTTGTCCTTTTTCGTTAACGTTAATACATTTGACAAGGATTTCATCACCTACATGACAAACATCTTCAACTTTTTCAACACGTTTAGTGTCTAATTTTGAAATATGGCATAATCCTTGGCAACCATCCCATAATTCAACGAATGCTCCATATGCTTCACAGCGAACAACTTTACCTGTGTAAATCTTTCCAACTTCTACTTCGCGTACTAAGTTTTCGATTTGGGTAATAGTCTTTTCTACTGTTTCCATATTCATATGCATTACATATACTCTACCATCTTGTTCAATGTCAATCTTAACATTGTCATTGTCCGCAATGATTTGGTTAATAACTTTTCCACCAGCACCGATTACATCCTTAATCTTATCTGGATTAATAGTTGTCATCTTAACTTTAGGAGCATACTTAGAAAGCTCAGGTCTTACTTCGCTAATAGTTGTCATCATATGATCAAGAATTTGAAGTCTTCCCTTCTTAGCTTGTGCTAAGGCTTCTTTTAAGATTTCATATGTAATACCCTTAATCTTAATATCCATTTGAAGCGCTGTAATTCCATCTTTAGTTCCAGCTACTTTAAAGTCCATATCTCCTAGGTGGTCTTCAAGACCTTGAATATCAGTTAAGATTGTATAATCATCACCATATGTAATAAGTCCCATCGCAATACCTGCAACTGGAGCTTTAATAGGTACTCCTGCAGCCATAAGCGACATTGTAGAAGCACAAATTGTAGCTTGTGATGATGAACCATTAGATTCTAATATTTCGGATACTGTACGAATTGTATAAGGGAATTCATCTTCTGAAGGAATAACATATGATAATGCTCTTTCTCCTAGTGCTCCATGTCCAATTTCACGTCTTCCTGGTGCACCATATCTTCCTGTTTCACCTACTGAGAATGCAGGGAAGTTATAATGTAACATCCAACGTTTTTTCTCTTCTTCATTTAATCCATCAAGGATTTGATTATCAGTTAGAGGTCCTAGAGTTGTTACTGCAAGAGATTGAGTTTGTCCTCTTGTAAATAATGCAGATCCGTGAGTACGAGGTAGTACATCAACTCTTGATGATAAAGGTCTGATTTCATCAGTCTTACGTCCATCAGGACGAACCTTGTCAACAGAAATTAATCTACGAACTTCAGTATGAAGAATAGATTCTAAAGAATGATTAACGTTATCCATTAAATGTTTCTTAGCATCTAAGTCAAATACTTTAATTCCTTCAACTTCTTTAAAGAAATTTCTTTCTTCAAAATGTTCTTTAGTTTTAGCATTTACTGCATCGATTGCAGCATAACGCTCAAGCTTATCTTCAATACGAATAGCTTCAACAAGCTCTTTTTCAGCAAAATCTTTAACTTCTTTATCGATGTCTTTATCTACTTCAAATAAAGTTACAGCCATCTTTTCTTTTCCAACTTCTTTAATAATAGTTTGTTGGAAATCACATAATTCTTGAATTGCTTTATGTCCGAATACTAACGCATTCCACATTGCATCTTCGCTTACTTGATTAGCACCAGCTTCAACCATGTTGATTGCTTGATGTGTTCCAGCAACAGTTAAATTAATATCTGTTAATTCCATTTGTGCTGGAGTAGGGTTAATAACATATTCTCCATTTACACGTCCTACTTTAACTCCAGCGATAGGTCCATCGAATGGAATTTCAGAAATGGATAATGCAATTGATGATCCAATCATAGCTGCCATTTCTGGTGAGCACTCTGGATCGTTTGATAATACTGTATTAACTACTTGAACCTCGTTATTGAATCCTTCTGGGAATAGAGGTCTAATAGGTCTATCAATTAATCTTGAAGTAAGTGTTTCATGTTCTGAAGCCTTACCTTCTCTTCTTAAGAATCCTCCTGGAATCTTTCCTGCTGCATATTGTTTCTCTTGGTATAATACCATTAATGGGAAGAAATCTTGAACAGTTTCAGAAACCTTTGTAACAACTGCTGATAATACAACAGTGTCTCCATAATATACCATACAAGCCCCATTAGCTTGTTTTCCAACTTCACCAATTTCTACTTTAAGTGGACGTCCTGCCCAATCAAAGTTGAAAGTTTTAACATCACTCATTAAATTTTTTCTCCTTTAAATTTATCTTTTTCTACTCTTTTTTATAACATTATTATGTTATCACAATTCAAAAGCACTTGCAAGTAAGCGTTTCATTTTGAATTGTCTAAAAGTAGTAAATTTTTACAAAAAAAAAAGAACCTAAATAAATAGGTTCTCTTATAATTAGTATCTTAATCCTAATTTTTCACAAACAGCTTTGTACTCATCGATGTTCTTAGACTCTAAGTATCTTAATAAAGAACGTCTTTGACCAACCTTAGAAAGTAGACCACGTCTAGCTCCAAAGTCATGGATGTTTGTAGAAAGGTGCTCATTTAAAGCTTGAATTTCCTTAGTTAAGATTGCGATTTGAACTGCAGTTGATCCTGTGTTCTTAGCGTTTCCACCAAATTCAGTAACTAATTGAGCTTTAACTTCTTTTGAAAGTGCCATTTTAAATTCCTCCGTTTTAAATATTTGACTCGTAATTCAATGTATTCGCCCTGGAGTGGTCGTCATACAAAGAACACGTCCTTAAATATATTACCATTTTGTAGGATAAATTCAAGTCTTTTTTTATAAATCTTTGACTTTTTTTATCTCATCTTCTGAAAGTCTATAAAGTGTCCAATCCGACATTGGTTTTGCGCCTATCGAAAGATAGAAATCAATAGATGGCTTATTCCAATCAAGACAAACCCATTCCATTCTTCCTAAATGTTCTTCATATGCAATACTTGCAAGTTTTTTAAGTAATGCTTTTCCATAACCTTTTCCTCTATATTCTTTTTTTACGAAAAGGTCTTCTAAATATAAGCCTGCGCGACCAACAAATGTTGAAAAATTATAAAAATATAAGGCAAATCCAACTTCTTTTGAGTCTTCAGATATAAATATAACATTAGCTATTTTCTTATCAAATATCCATTCTTCTAATGAATCTAGGGAAGCTACTACATCATTTTTCATCTTTTCATATTCTGCAATAGCCATAATAAAATCTTTTATTAAAGACAAATCTTTTCTTTCTGCAAATCTAATTTCATAATTATTCATATTATTCCTCACATAAATTAAAATATTTTAATCCATCACTTTTATTTTTCTTAAGTTCCTCTATTAATTCTTCTTTTGAATTAAATTTATGCTCATCACGTACATGACTCACAAAATATACTTCTAAGACTTTATCATAAATATCTTCATTAAAATTAAATATATGTATTTCAAGTCTTCTTTCTTCTTGATTATTAAATGTTGGATTATATCCAATATTTGCCATACCATAATATGTTTTACCTTCAAGAATTAATCTTGTATAATATACACCATTCTTTGGTAATAAGAATTCAGCATAGAATACATTAGCTGTCCTAAATCCAATAGTTCTTCCAAGCATATTTCCATGACACACTGCGCCTTTTATCATATATTCTCGTCCAAGCATTAAGTTTGCGTATTCTATGTTTCCATCACCTAAATATTTTCTAATATTACTTGATGATATTTTAAGACCATTAACATCCATTTTATCTACAACAATAGTTCTAAAATTATTCTCTAAATCATTTTTATTACCAAGACCCATATATCCAAATGTAAAATCATACCCACATACTATTGAATAAAAATCAAATGATGATAAAAACTTAATAAATTCATCTTTATCTTTATGCATAATAAAGGGATTAAATTCTACTTTGAATATAATATCAACACCCATTTTACTAAATAATTCTTTTTTTATTTCGTATGGTGTTAATAAATAATTATTTAAATCCTTATTTAAAAAAGTCATAGGATGTGGTTCAAAAGTCATAGCCGCAACTAATCCATTTTCTTTTTTAGCTTCAGATATTAACTTTTGATGACCTAAATGTAGTCCATCAAAATTTCCAATAATCATAGAATATTTTATATTTAATTTTACTGCTTCTAAATTTTTTATTACATATTCTTTCATATTTTACCCAAGTATTACTACAGCCTTATATTTATATTCTTCATAAGGTTTATATATCGCAATTAGTCTATTATTGTTATAAACTAAAAATTCTTTATCCGTTTTAATTTGTCTTTCATCTAATACTACACCATTTAAAACAAGTTTAGCCATAAAATCATTAACTTCAAGTTTATCTAGATTCTTAAATACTTCTTCAATACTAATTATTTTAGATTCTATATTATCATCATCTAATTTAATAGAATCTTTTATATTAAACTGTCCTGAAGAAATTCTATCAAGATTATACATTAAAGCCTTAGTATTTAAAGTATCTGCCACATCACGGACAAAAGATCTAACATAAAATCCTTTTGATGTGTTTAAATATACATCAATTGCTTGATATCCATCAAGTGTGTAGATATCACTAAGTATTTTATAATTATTTATATGAACATCTCTTTCCGGAAGCTCTACAACTTCTCCTTTTCTTGCAAGTTCATACATCTTGACACCATTTTTCTTTATTGCAGAAAACATAGGTGGGACTTGTTTATCTTTTTTAGCTACTAAAGAAATAGAATCTATAACATCTTTAATATTTAAATTTGTAGGACCAAAATCTATAACATTACCACATACATCAAGAGTATCTGACGTCTTACCAAAAAGGATAGTTGTCTTATATTCTTTAGTATGTTCCTTTAAAAGTTCAAGTGTTTTACATGCTTTTCCAAGTGACACCACTAAGACTCCTGTAGTATTAGGATCCAAAGTCCCAGTATGACCTACATGTTTTGTATTGGTTAATTTTTTTATTCTATTACATACTCCAAAAGATGTAATTCCTTTATCTTTATTTATAATTAAAAATCCATCCATGTTTTTTCACCTAGCCTATTGTAGCATAAAAAAAGTTTTATGCACAATATTAAAATATAATTGTAGGTTAACATATTATTTATAATACTAATGCACCAATTAAAAAAATATAAATTAATAAAATCATAATTATAGAATGTATGGCAATCATTAATTTTAGTAAACCCTTACTGTTATTGTCACCATATAGATTACATATCTCATCATGTTCTTCAAATGTTATCTTGAAAAATCTCAAGAAAAATTTAAATACTTTATTAAAAAATATCAAAACAAATAGAAATAAAACTAAAATAATACATATTAAAGTAATATCAATTGTATTTATATTAGAAGATATTATTTTAGTAAAAACAATAATGCCATAAATTATTAGAAAAACACTAGATAAAGCTAATAGTAATAAAGGAAATAAAATAATCAAAAAAATTTTAATATAAAATTTATATTTTAATACTAAATCTTTTAATTCATAAGAATTATTA
>CAVCDW010000094.1:0-7107 GCA_963601055.1 Elusimicrobiaceae bacterium | reverse complement strand
GGAAAAGATGATTTTATATTAAAAATTTTTAATATGAATTAAAAATGTGTAAATCACAAATATTCATGAATGTTTATTGAAAAATATATGTAGGTAGCATATAATTTATTATGTTGACAAAAAGGTTGATAAATTATGAAAAGTAAAATGTTATATGGCATAGGATTGTTTTGTATGATACTAATGGTATCTCCAAAATTACATGCAAAAATTGAATATATTGATTCTGTTGAAATTGATGACAAATCTAATCATTCTTTGTTTTCATTGGAGGATTTTACCAATGTAGATAGGAACGGAGTATCAAGAGGAGATTTTCAAATAACATGAACAAGTTCTTATTTATATGGTAAAAACAAATTATGGATAAGTTTAAGCAAGACACCAACTAAAGATGATTGTTGGTTTTATGCATTAACTATTGAGGGCACTGTATGGTCTGAAGGCAAACATAGTGGAAGTATTTGGTTTTCGACTAAATCAGTTAGCTATAGTGTTAAATTGAATAGTAATGATTTAATGTTTTCTTCGGTTCCAAATAATGGATATTCTACTTTAGATCCCAAAAAAAATTCTTTTGGTAATTTATTGGCAAATGATATAACTTTAAATGATTCTTATACTACTACTCAACATATAAAAAATGATTTAAGTATATATACAGAAAAGCAGTTGAAAAGAATTAAATGTAAAATAGGAAATATATATGTTGATGATAATCAAAAAAAATCAGTTGATATTAACTATAGTTATACTGATTATAATTCTAATAGATCAACTCCATGTGCAGGGTATTTTCATCAGTGTGCCGTGCTAGTATTAAAATCACAAGAAAGTAATGCTTCAATAAGCGTAAAAATGAATGCTAGTTTCTTTAAAGATAAGAAATTAGGTAATAATTATACATTAGAGGCAAATCCTATAACATTAGAAATAAGGTCATAAATATGATTTCAGTAAAAAACGTATCAAAAATATATAATGTTAATAATAAATTATATAAGGCATTAGATAATATAACTATTAGTTTTCCTAGTAAGGGACTTGTTTCAATCTTTGGTAGAAGTGGATCAGGTAAAACAACTTTATTAAATATAATCGCAAAACATGAAACTGTAAGTGAAGGAGAAGTTGATTCAAATTTTTCGTATGATTGCGCTCCGATTGTGTTTCAAGATGCTCAATTAATAGAGGATCTTGATGTTAAAGCGAATCTTACGATTGTAGCAAATCTTTATAATAAACCTTATTCAATGGTGGAAGAATTATTAGAAAAATTTGGACTTGCTGGATTTGATATTAAAAAGATTAACCAACTTTCTGCTGGAGAAAAACAACGAATCACTATTGTAAGGGCATTACTTGCGGATAGTCAAGTGTTACTTTGCGACGAACCAACCGCAAACCTAGATTCAGAAAATGCCAAAATTGTTGTTGATATATTAAAAAAAATATCAGAAGAAAAACTTGTTATAGTCGCAACGCATGATGTTGATTTGTTCAAAGAAGTTTCTTGTGATTGGTATTCATTTGAGAATGGCCAAATTAAAGAATCACAAATGAATTCAACAAATGAAGAAGTATGTGTAGTATCAAATAATGCGAAACTCGATTTAAAATCTCTTTTTTATTTGTCCAAAAAAGGTATAAGAAAAAATATGTTAAGATACATATTTTTAACAATATCACTATTGTTATCATTTGTATTATTACTATTTTCTTTAAATGTTTTATGCTTAAATGAAAAGAAAGTTAAGATAGATTATAATAATCATTTAGAGTATAAGGAATTTGAGATGATATATAATCATGATAAAAACAAACAAGAATCTATGTTGGATTTTGACTATGATTCACTAGGTTATAATTATATAAAAACGATATATATTTCGTGCAATATCACATTAAATAGGCCTTATAAAATAGGAGATTATATTTTCCAAATGGATAATTCACCATATAAAATGATATGTGGTGATTCAGAACTTGATGATAATGAAGTGCTAATTCCAAGTGAATATGCGAAGGAAATTATTGAAAATACAACGTTTACAAACTATGAAGAACTAATAGGCTTAAAAGTCCAAACATTTGCGAATAATAATCATATCGCAGGTATTTATGATTCATCTAAATTATATAATGGATATATGCCTATTATAGTTAAAGAAACAAGTTCTACACCAAGCAACCCTAAAGAATATACTTGGGGAAGGTTTGTGTGCTACGATGGTGAGAAAATGACATCTTTGACTTTAAGTTCACAAGAAAAGTATACGATAAATGAAGGTTGGGGAAGAACAATAGAAAACGAAAACGAAATACTAATAGGTCTATCTCAAGCAAGGGAAATGGTTGAATATAAGGATGAGAGGCTAGGAGAAGTATTAGGAAAAACATATGGAACTTTTACTTTTGCAAAACCAACATATTATCAAAATCATAATACCCCAGATACAAGTATTTCAGAATATAGCAAAAAAATGGAGCCGATAACTTTTACTATTGTAGGTATTTATTCTGATTCTGGAATTTTTGTTAAGCAAAGTTTATATGATGAACTAGCTGACAATTATCTTACTCAAGAATATAGATATGGAGTTGCGTTTAAAGACCATTTAAGTAAAAAAGATTATGATAAGTTAAGCGATAAAGGTATCATTGACTGTACTCAATATACAGAAGCTGTACATGAAATATATAAGGATGTTAAAAATATTTCATATATTACATCTGGTTTAGGTGCGTTTATGTTTGTAATTTCAGTTTGTATTTTATGCAATTATTACTCACTATCACAAACTAAAAAGAACAAGGAAATTGGTATATTAGCATCATTTGGCGTAAAGAAAAATGAATTATTAATATTTATGTGTACGGACATTATTTTTTCGGCATGTCTTGCAATCGTATTAGCTAACTTTTGTATTCCAATTCTAAATAGAATAATTAATGGCTTTGCAGTAAATAAGGGTTATTCATTAATATACGCAATATATTATTCTGGATTTACTGTACTAATCTCTATCCTATTGCTAATGCTTATTACATTTATAACTATTATGTTCTCAATATTTAAAAATAGAAAACGTAATATTGTAGATATGATTTATAATAGATAATCATTTTGTATATAATAAAAATAATCCCTTATTATCGGTAGCGATTTTAAGGGATTTTAATTTTTAAGAAATAAAAAAAGCTCAAATGAGCTTTAATTCTTAAATGGCAGGGGCAGTAGGATTCGAACCCACACTAAAGGTTTTGGAGACCCGCGTGCTACCATTGACACCATGCCCCTATATTTTCAACAAAAATAATATATCACATATAATGAATATTTTCAAGATTTAAAAAATTAAATATTTTATATAAATACTATATATTTTAATATAATTAGTTAAATATAGTTATTAATATATATTTTTTACAAAAATAAAAATATATGTTATTATAAGATAAAGGGGTGGTATTATGGATAATATAGAAAAAATAGTCCAATATTTATCATGGGTAACAACTATAATTTTTGCGGTGGTTTTAATTTACAATATACTTAGAGGATTTCTAAGAGGGTTTAGAAAGAGTATGATATTATTCATACTATCAATTGCATCTCTAATAGCAGCTTATCTTATATATCTCTTTGTCTTACGTAAACCATTCTTTGATCAGCTGATTATGGATATAATTGAAAAGGTATCAGGTAAACCAATAGAAGATAGTATGAAATTATCTGAAAAGCCTACAACCCTAAGCGAATGTGTTTCATTATTTATTAAAAGTAAAATGAGTGAAAAAAATCAACTTCAATATGGATATTTTGATGAAGTGGTTGTTGCGCTAACTACTAGTATTTTAGGAATTTTGTATATGTCAATTACATTTGTGGTATGGTTTTTCATCTATAAACTAACATACTTTGTAATTTATTTACCATTTTTACGTGAAGGTAAATATAAAAAGAAAGTCGAAAAAAGATATCAAGAAACATCTAGTGATGAAGATGCAGAAGATGATCTTGTAGAAAAGAAGCCTAAAATTAAACATTATAAGAGAAGAAGAGGACTTGGATGTTTAGTTGGTGCAGTTAAAGGTGTTTTAATGGGGGTTATTTTCACATCAATATATGTTACATTGTTTTATATAACATCTAATGGAAAGACATATAAAATAGAAGATGATGAACAAGTTGTAATTTCATATAATGGTAAAGAAACTGATCTAACTGAATTTTTTGATGCTGTATACGAGTATGATAGAACGGGTATGAATTTTGTATTAAATAGATTCATTAAAATAGATGGATATCCACTAGGCGCATATATACCATCTTTATTCTGCAATGGTAAAATTGTTATTAAAGAAGATAATATTAATACAAAAATTTATCCAATAAAAGAATTATCGAATATGGTTGGTATAATTGAAGAAGGTATAATGCTTTTAAATGATTATAATGTGTTTGGCTCATCTAGTGATGAAACAACACTTAATATACTTAAAGCACAAATATCAAACAACGATGAATTTGTGGATGCACTTTATGATTACATAGCATCGATTCCATCAAAAACTCCACTATTTAAAACTTTAGGTAAAATAGTTTCTAACCATTTTTATGATATGTTAGAGAATGCAGGATACGCCAATAAATATCTAGAGTGTATATTTAGAGGAGATCATGCGATTACAATTAGCGATATAGTAAGTAAGAGTGATATTAAGGTTTGCCTTAATATAGTATCTACTGGTATTAAAGTTTATGATGATTATAAAGAATCAAATGATTTTAAACAAATTCTAATAAATCAAACAGAAGCGGTAAAGTCTGTTACAAATGAGGTATTAAACCTTCACGTGTTTGAAAATGATTCTGATACCGTAAATGGTCTTGTAGGAGATTTACTTGAAATTGTTTGTGAACGTATAGATACTTTAAAAGGTATATCATTTGATGGAATTAAGTTTGTAGGAAAATCAAATATACTTAGTGAGTTCACAAGTACAGTATTTAAATTCTTAAATATAAGTCTTATTGAATATAGTGATAACAATTTATCATTCAATTATAAGAATATTAATTCAATATTTAATGCGAATGAAGGTGAAACTTCAGTTATAGATGATATTAAGTCTTCTGAAGTCTTAAGACGTATATCATCATGTATTCTTACAAATAGTAATATTGATGGTGCGAAATTATATATTCCAACTAGTTGTAAAGATGATAGTGGATATATAAGCAAAGAAGAATTTACAAACTTCTTTACATCAATTCAAAAAGTAATAGAATCATCAACATTCTCAAAAGATTCAGTTTATCTATCTGATTTAGTAGAGGATATTGTCCCTGAAATCGTGAGCACAATATCTAATAATAAAGATATGCCATCATACGTCACATCATCAAAAGTATTATCAGCGATTGCGTCAAACTATATTTATGATGGTATTAAAGACACAGTTGTAGTTCCTGATGAATTAGTATTAACAGACGAAGTAAGAGATGAGCATATTGATGCGTGGCTTGGTGAAGATGGTGAATTAAATCATTTATTAAATGCGGCTATTGCATATAATGTAGGTGACATTATAACTAATGGTGCTGAAATAGATATTGATAGTTTCCTTGATTCATCAAAAATGGAAACTGCATTAAAATCAGAAATAATTTATTACACAGTTTCAAATGAAATAATAAAAGCTCAAGAATCAAATGATCAAATATCTATTCCTAAGAGCGCATATGATGGAGAGTTAATAAGCAAGAGTGAAATAGTAAATACTATCGCGGCTGTTGAAGAGTTAGAAAAGAATCTAGAAACTAAAGATTTAGATTCGCTAGATCAAAATGTTATTCTTACAGCAGATATAAATGTTGATACAATATTGAAATCAAATATTATATGGTATTCTATATCAAAATCATTTGTTGATTCTGGAGTTAATATTCCTAATGCAGCATATGTTGATACTACAAGTGAAGAGAAATTTATTACAAAAGATGAAATTAGTAACACAGTAGATGCATTAAAGAATTTAAGTCAAACAAATCTAGATGAAATTGAAATAAATAGTAATGTTTTCTTAACACTTGTTGCGGAAGATTCTAAGATGAATGCAATACTTAATTCATACACTGCATGGTATGAAATATCATCGAGATTTATAACATGTATTAATGAAATTCCAGCAGATGTAAAAACAAATATATTAGATCAAACATATATTACAAAAGATGAAATAATTAATACAACTAAAGCATTAAATGAATTTGATATTACTCAAATTGAAACTTATAGTATTTCGCAAGAAAAACTTCTTTCAATTACAAGCTATGATAAAATTCTTGCGTCCCATATCATTTGGTTTAAAGCAACTAAAGAAATGATAGATTCAAATGGATTTATAATTCTTAAGTCTGCAATAGATGAGACAATGGGTGACGTATATATGCAATATAATGAAATTTATAATCTTCTTACAGTATGTAGTAAGTTAGGTGCCACAACATTTGAAATGGAGTCGTTCTCACTATCTAAGGTAAAAGAATATGGATTAGAAACTACAATTTCAAATACTATTACTTTAAGAGCTACATTAACAGATATTGTATTATATCAAAATCATAATGGTATAATTTATGATGAAGATCATGTAACATCTAATAATGAAGTTTATAATAGCAACACTACAAGATATGTATATACAGCACTTGAAACAAAAAATATTATATCTGGATTAAATGCACTTGGTATTGATACTTATAATGCGGAGCTAGACTATAGTATAAGCGAAGTTAAATCATTAAATGAAGAAGATAGAGATATACTTCTAAGTTCTAACACATTATACTTATATACATCAGACTTATTTAAGACTTATGTGCCATATGAGGCTAACCCAAGTTATTATACAAATGGTAAAGTGTTAACAGGCACTGTTGTTATTGATGATGATTATAAAGTTTTAATTAAAGATAAAATTAAAGAATTATCAAAAGCATAAAACAAAAAGGCATTCTAGAAAAAACTAGAATGCTTTTTTATAGTGTGACGGGCATGTTATATATCTAAAGGGTGAAAGTCCCGAGTAGGAAAGTCG
>CAVCDW010000093.1:0-7524 GCA_963601055.1 Elusimicrobiaceae bacterium | reverse complement strand
GTATTAAAATATTTTTTGTAATTAGAAAGAATTTCACTATAATTCACGTATATCACCTAGAAAAATTATAGCACATAAAAACATTAATATAAAAATTGAATTTTAAAAATTATAAATATAGGTATAATATATAGTGTGTTAAGGAGTTGTTATAATGGCTAAAATTTTAGTAGTTGTTCCTAAAGAATACTTAAAAGATATTGCACTAGAGGCAATAAACATACTAGAAATTGATGCGGATGTTTTATTGTCTGATGTCATGAGTATGGATGATGTTGTAGAAAAAATAAATAAAAGTGGTGCTAAAATTGTAGTCGCAAGAGGATATCAAGCTACATACTTAGAAGAAAATACGTCTTATTGCATAGTCCCTATATGTCTTACATCAAATGAGGTCGCATTGCTAATTAAAAAAGCTTGTCAGATTGCTCAAAAGAAAAGACCTAATATAACCCTTTTTGGTTATAAGAATACATTTGGTGATATTTCACATCTTGATGAAATTTTTGATGCGAATATTAAACTTGAAATATTAAAAGATGATGAAAATATTAAACTTGAAGAAGCTAAAAGAGATAACGTTGATGTTATAATTGGTGGTAATAAAGTTGTACGTTTGGCTAAAGAAAAGAACATTGAAGCTATATTTTGTGATTCTTCAATGGATTCTATGATAAACGCATTAAAAACAGCTAAAGGTATGTTAAGAACTATTGATAATGAATTAAAAAATTATCCACAATTTAATACTTTACTTGATGTTTCATTCAATCAAATATACCAAATAAATCGTATGCATCAAGTTGAAATGGCTAATAAAAGTGCACAAAACTATATTGGATTTGATGTTATATCAAAGAACATAAATGATATATTTGAAGGTATTGATATAAGCGCTATTGATGATATGTTCCTTGGAAAAATTGAAATATATCAAGGGGTTTTAGAGTATGAAAAAGACATATTAAATTATACACTAGTACCAGTAATATTTGAGAGTACAGTAAAAGAATTAATATTATCAATATCAATAGTATCTCATGCAACAACTGCTCGTAAACAAGACTTTGTAAAAGGGTATGTTGCGTCCGCATCATTTCAGTCTATACAAACAAAATCTGATGATTTAAAAAACACAATAAGACTTGCAAAACTATTATCTGTTGAATCAGATCCTATATTTATAAGTAGTAGTTGTGGACTTGATAAAGATAATATGGCAGAAGCTATTCATAATTTTAGCCCAAGAAAGAATGGTCCTTTTATAAGAATTAATTGTTATTATAGGGAAGATGAGATGGAAGATTTAATATTTAATAAAGCCCTAGACAAAGCTAACAGTGGAACATTAACACTTATTGGATTTAACCATTTATCAAAAAGAATTCAAAATAGAATATTTTATTCATATGTATCAAAAGGTGATTCTTTTGATTTAAATGAAGATAATAAATATGATGTACGATTCATATTCGTTAGTGATAAATCACTTAAAGAATTAAATGTAGATAATGAAATAACCGATGAATTATTTTATTATTTAAAACCATTTGAATTACAAATCCCACCTCTTAATTCAAGATATGAAGACCTACTTTCAATCATAAAAGATGGTTTTGATAGTTATATTTTAAAGTATAAGAAAAATATAAAGGTTGATAATGAGGTAATAGAATATCTTGCGCACTTAAATTGGGATGGAAATGATATAGAACTTATGCAAAATATTAAATACATTGTATTAGAAACATCATCTAAAATACTTTCAATAGAATTTGTTAAGAAATGCATGGTTAAAAAGAACATTGATGAAACAACAAATACTAATGTATATGATCCTATTTTAAATGCTTATTATAAATATAATGGTAATAGAACAAAGATGGCTAAAGAATTAGACATTAGTACTACAACATTGTGGAGAAAATTAAAGAAATATAATTTGGAATAATATAACTAATTAATATTTTGTGCTATACTTATAGGAGTTGGTGATTATATGATAAAAACAGTTAAAACAAATGATTATAATGAAACAATAGCTTTAGGTAAAAAAATAGGTACACTATTGCATGGTGGAGATACCATTATTCTTGATGGCGATTTAGGAGCTGGAAAAACAACTTTTACAAAAGGAATCGGTGAAGCGCTTGGTGTAAAAAGAGTTATAAATTCACCTACATTCACAATTGTTAAAACATATGAAGGAGATAATATTACACTTCATCATATGGATTTATATAGACTTGATGGTGTTGGTGATGATTTTGATTTAGAAGAATATTTTAACGACCAAACTATTTGTGTTGTTGAGTGGCCTTATCAAGCATTTGATGTTATACCAGAAAAATATTTAAAAATAACAATAAAAAGAATAGATGATACAAAAAGAGAAATCACATTAGATTCTAATGGATTTTATGATGATTTGGTAGGTGGATTAGATGAATAAATTAATAGTTGATTCTTCAACAAAAACATTATACATAGCGTTAGTATCAGATTTGAAGGTTATAGAAGAAATGTATATACTTGGTAGATCTGATCATGCGACTAATATTGTTTTAAAAATAGATGAAATATTAAAGAATCATAATTTAAATGTTAGTGATTTAGAAGGAATATATTGCGGTGTAGGACCAGGTTCATATACAGGAGTTAGAATGGCTGTTACAGTTGGAAAAATGGTTTCAACTAACACAAATGTTAAACTTTATGCATTCTCTTCACTATTCTTACTATCATCAGGATATAGTGGTAAGGTATTACCATATATAGACGCAAGAAGAGGAAATTCTTTTAATGCTTTATATGATGATATGAAATTAATCTTAGAAGAAGGATTACGAAATACAGAAGATACCATTAATAATCACAAAGATTATATGGCGGTATCAGAAGATATGATTAAAGTTGATCCAATCAAAGTTATAAAGAGTGCTACATTATGCGAGAATCCTCATGGTTTTGTTCCTAACTATTTAAGAGAAACTGAAGCGGAGAGAAATTTACATGATTAGACCTTTAGAAGAAAAAGATATTTCAAAAGTAATTGAAGATGAGACGAGAATTTTTGGTGAAACCTTAGGTAAAGACATGTTACAAGAAAGCATTAATGATAAAAATGCGCTTAATCATTTTTTTGTTGATGAAGAAAATGATAAGATAAGAGGATATGTTGGTGTTTGGTTTGACGGAAATAATTCTATGATCTTAAATTTATATGTAAATGAAGATTATAGAAGATTACATATAGGAGAGTCTTTAATGAGATATGTAATAGATTATGTGTTTAAATCTGGTGTTGACACAATAACACTTGAAGTAAGACCACATAATCTAGACGCAATAGATTTGTACAAGAAATTAGGATTTGAGTATTCTTATAAACGTAAATATTATTATAACGATGGAGAAGATGCGCATGTCTATATATTATATAAGGAGATGGTTTTGTGTTAGTACTAGGTGTAGAATCATCGTGTGATGAAACATCAGTTGCGGTTGTACGCGATGGTAAAGAAGTATTATCAAATGTTATATTAAGTCAAATAGATATCCACAAAGCTTTTGGTGGAGTTGTGCCTGAGGTTGCGTCACGCCACCATGTTTATAATGTTTCAATGGTTTTTGAAGAAGCATTAGAAAAAGCTGGTGTAAAAGGTGAGGATATTGATCTTGTGGCTGTTACAAAAGGACCTGGACTTATTGGATCACTTTTAGTTGGTGTAAACGCTGCTAAAACATTTGCGATGGTATATAATAAACCAATAATTGGTGTAAACCATTTAGCAGGTCATATTTATGCGAATGAAATAGAGCATGAGATGAAATTCCCTGCAATCGCATTACTTGTATCTGGTGGGAATACTGAACTTATTTATATGAAAGATCATTTTAAATTTGAAATAATTGGTGAAACCCTAGATGATGCGGTTGGTGAAACTTATGATAAAGTTGCGCGAGTTATGGGACTTGAATATCCAGGAGGACCTAAAGTAGATAAGCTTGCGCATGAAGGAGAAGATACTTATAATCTTCCTAGAGTTTATCTAGGGAATGATAATTATAATTTCTCGTTTAGTGGGCTTAAAAGTCATGTTATAAATCTACACCATAACGCTATGCAGCGTGGTGAAGAAATTAATACGAATAATTTATGTGCTTCATTCCAAGCAGCTGTAACAGAAGTGTTAGTAAATAAAACATTAAAAGCCGCTAAAGAATATAATGTGTCACAAATTATAGTAGCCGGTGGAGTATCTGCAAATAAAGGACTTAAAGAAAGATTTGCAAAAGAGAACAATACGGGTATTGAAATATGTATACCATCAATAAAATATTGTACTGATAATGCGGCTATGATAGGTGTTGCAGGATATTATCAATATATGATTTCAAAGAAAACGGATGACCTATCGCTTAATGCCTATGCATCATTAGAACTTGAAAGTATTTAATAACCTTATATTAGAAACCAGTTGGTTAACAATTGGTTTCTTTTTTTATTCTTATTATGCATGAAAAATACGCATATTATGCACAAAATAGTATTTTTTACTTTTCCTATTGACTTTGTAGGGATTTAGCAATAAAATCATATTGCCTAGTAAATCACTAGGAAATATATGCAATGCTTATGGAGGTATCAATATGAAAATGAATTGTGATATGTATTTTAATAATACGAAGTGTTGTTATAGCACTAATTTTTAATTTATACCCAGCCATATTTATGACTAATAAATTTAGCGGGTTAAAATCCGCTTTTATATTTTAATGAAAAAATTTAAGGAGACAAAGAACATGAAATTAGGTAAATTATTAATTAACACATTATTATTAGGAGGAATAGCAGCGACAGCATTTGGAGTCGTTTCGTGCAAAAAGAGTGATAGCAATACACTTTATGTTGCGACTAAAGGAGGACCTTCACCATTTATTTATGTAGATGATAATGATAAGCTTGCAGGATATGATATAGAGGTAGTAGAAAAAGCTGCAGAGCTTATTGATTATAAAGTGGAATTCACTAAAACAGATGAAGCTTTAACAGGAACAGCCGCAGGACTTTATGATTTTACAGTAAACAACTGGAGTTATAATGAATCAAGAGCGGAGACTTACTATTTTTCATATCCATATACAAAACCAGGATATACAGTAGTGGCACGTAAGGATAGGAATATATATGCAACATTTGAAGAATGGGGAGAAAAACATTTAACATTTGGTGGATCATCAACATTTAATATTACATCTGCAATTGAAAAATGGAATAAAAATAACCCAACAAAAAATGTTAATGTAAAATATATTGATACAGATGTACCAACACAACTATTAAAATTACAAAATGGAGATTATGATTTCATCGTAATAGATGTAGTGATGGCAGCTCAATATAAAACAACATACGCTGATACATTTAAAGATCTACAAACATTAAATATAAGTCAAGAAGAAACAAATACCAATATTTCTAAGAATACAACATCACATCTTTTATTTGGTAAATCAAAAAAAGGATCAGAAGAACTTAGAAACAAGATTAGTGAAGCTATCAAAACATTAAAGGATGATGGAACACTTCTTGAATTATCTAAAAAATATTTCTTTGGAGAAGATTTAACTCCAAGTACTGAAGATTTCGTATATTTAAATTAAAAGAGATGGATGTGATTTAAATGATATTATTATCATTTTTCAAATGGAAATATGTATTCAATCAAATACCTGATATATTAAAATATTTTCCTACTACATTGTTAATAGTGCTAGGTGCATTATTAATATCTTTAATATTAGGTTTATTACTTGCGATAGTGCGAGTTAAAAAGATAATTGTTTTAGAACAAATAGCTAAGTTTTATATCTCAATAATAAGAGGTACACCACTTTTAGTACAAATATTATTAGTATATTATGCAGTTTCATTAACACTTAGAAACGTTGTCCCAAATTTTAATGTATCAACAATTAAACCAATAAGTTATGCAATAATATCATTAGGATTATATCAAGCAGCTTATACATCAGAGATTATAAGAGGAGCACTTGAATCTGTAAATAAAGGTGAAATAGAAGCAGCTCAAGCATCAGGTATGACTTATGCACAAACACTTAGAAGAATTATAATACCAGAAGCATTAGAACTAGCATTACCTGGACTTGTAAATACATTGATAGGCCTTTTGAAAGGAACATCATTAGTATTTTCAATAGGTGTAATTGATATGTATGCAGAAGCTAAAATTATAGCTGGAAGATCATTTAGATATCTTGAAGGTTATGTAGCACTTGCGATTATATATTGGATTCTTACAATAATTATTGAACAGGTAGCAAAAATTATTGAAGATGCAGTTCGTATACCAAACCAAGTTGATGAACCAAGATTTAGAGGTTGGTACGCAAAACTTTATAGAAAAATAAGAGCTAGAAATAAAACTAGTGAAAACAAAAACAACGGAAAAGATTTATTAAAAAATGAAACTATCATAGATAAAATAGAAAAATTAGAAAAAGCTGGTGAAGATGATGCTAGAGATAAAACATTTGAGTAAAAAATATGGTAATAATGTTGTATTAGATGATATTAATCTAAAGATAAATAAAGGTGATATTATAGGTATAATAGGACCATCTGGAACAGGTAAATCAACATTATTAAGATCAATCAATTTGTTAGAAAAACCAGAAAGTGGAGAAATAGTATATACATCTGAAGAAGGTGAAGTAATAGACGTTAGTTTCCCATTAAAAGGGAAATCAAAAAAAGATGGTGTTAAATTAAGAAGAAAAACAGGAATGGTTTTTCAAAGATTTTATTTATATGAGCACAAAACAGCATTAAAAAATATTACTGAAGCGCTAGGAACAGTAAAAAAAATAAATAAAGAAGAAGCCGTAAAAATAGCCTTAGAAGAACTTGAAAATGTAGGACTTTTAAACTGGCAA
This sequence comes from Elusimicrobiaceae bacterium, assembly GCA_963601055.1. GTDB lineage: Bacteria > Bacillota_I > Bacilli_A > Acholeplasmatales > Anaeroplasmataceae > UBA3206. The sequence continues at coordinate 564 of CAVCDW010000093.1, read as the reverse complement.
AACCATTATCCAAGGCATATGTCAGGAGGACAACAACAACGTGTTGCGATCGCAAGAACTCTAGCAATGCGTCCTGATATTATATTGCTTGATGAACCAACATCAGCCCTAGATCCAGAATTAATTGGTGAAGTATTACAAATAATTCAAAATATAGCTAATCTAGGATATACAATGATACTTGTATCACATGAAATGAATTTCATTCGTAAAGTATCAAATAGAGTATTATTTCTAGATGGTGGACATATTATTGAAGATGGAACACCTAAAGAGGTGTTTGAAAATCCAAAGAGTGAAAGAACAAAGGAATTCTTCAAGAAAATGAATGTTTTATTAGCACCTGAATATTCTATATAAAATAGAGGGACTACAGTTTGAATTCATGAAACAACAAAATATTTGGAATCGATTTTACGCAATCTAATTTTAAATTAGAAAAATGAATTGAAAAGTAGCTATTTAACATACTATTTGAATGATAGTATGTTTTTTTATTATAACAAATGTGATTTATAAATCACATTTATATAGAAAAATTATATAATAAAATATATAATTTAA
>CAVCDW010000092.1:0-7960 GCA_963601055.1 Elusimicrobiaceae bacterium | reverse complement strand
TGGTATGCAGTTGATATGTAACCTATTTTTACACCTTTTGCGAACGGTATTATGCAAAAATAAACTAATTTATGCCAGAAAGCTAAAATTTACATAGGCTCACAAAGCCTGAAATATCAGAAAAAACTAAGAAATGCGAGGTTATGCAACAATGATAAAAATCCTATTCGTCTGCCATGGCAATATTTGCCGAAGCCCTATGGCTGAATATATTTTTAAGTATAAGACCAAAGGTATGGATTGCTATTGCGAGTCGAGGGCTTTAAGTGATGAAGAAATAGGCAATGATATCTACTACGCTACTAAAGAAGTCTTAGATAATCACCATATTCCTTATGATAGACACAAAGCTAAAAGGATTAGCCAAAAAGATTATGATGAGTATGATGAAATCTACATTATGGATTCTAGTAACCAAAGGCTTATCAATTATATGTTTGATGATAAGAATAAAAAAATAAGAAAACTAGCTTTTAAAGATATAGAAGATCCATGGTATACAAGAGATTTTGAAAAGACTTTTAATGAAATAAGTGTTGCAATAGATTGTATAATTAAGACATGGTAGAAATATATGATTTAACAAGAAAAAAAGAACTTGGTGAATTCTTTGAAGAAATTAATACTTACTATAGAAAAACACTTGATGTTCTTGATATTAAAGATGAAATGGATCTTTCTTTAATCATTGTTGGCAAAACTAAAATAAGAAACATCAATAAAAACTATCGAAATATAGATAGAGTTACAGATGTGATTAGTTTCGCTAATATCGATTCTGATGACTATGACTATTTGGCTTTAGATGGGGAAGTTAATCTAGGCGATATTTTTATTAATGTTGATAGAGTAAAATCTCAAGCAAAAAAGTATGGACATTCTATTGAACGCGAGTTTATGTTCTTATTTGTACATGGGATGCTTCATCTATTGGGATATGATCATATGGAAAAAGAAGATGAAAAAATCATGTTTTCTTTACAAGATAAAATTATAGGGGAATTAAAATGAAAAAATTTAAGTATGCAATTGATGGTTTGGTACATTCAATAAAAGAAAAATCTGTATTTACACAAGTTATGCTAGGTTTGCTTGCTATTGCAGGTGGTATAACAATTAATTTGGAGCCATATGAATGGTTGGCTTTCTTTATTTGCATTGGTATGGTAATTAGTTTAGAACTTGTAAATAGTTGTATTGAAAAAATATGTGATATGTATAAAAGAGAATATGACGAAAGAATTAGAGTTATCAAAGACTATTCTTCTGGTGCTGTTTTGGTGGCATGTTTCTTTTCACTTGTCGTATGCTTGTATGTTGTTATTAGGAGGATTGTATGAACAAAGATATCTTGCTAGAAAAAGCTTTTGAAGCTATGAAGAATTCTTATGCCCCTTATTCAAAATATAATGTAGGAGCTTGTGTTCTTACAAAAGATGAAAAATACATTAAGGGATGCAACATTGAAAACGCTTCTTTTGGAGCTACTAATTGCGCTGAAAGAACAGCTATTTTCGCGGCCTACGCAAATGGATATAAAAAAGAGGATGTAGTTGCTTTGGCAATTGTTTCAAATGGTGATCGCATTGCTGCACCATGCGGTATTTGTAGACAAGTTTTAAGTGAACTAATTGATTTGGATACACCAATTTATTTAAGTAATGGGAAAGAAGAAGTTACTACTTGCATTAGGGAACTTTTGCCTATGAATTTTACTATTGAGGATGTAATTCGTTAATGAAATCTGGTTTTATTGCACTAATTGGAAAGCCTAATGCGGGCAAGAGTACATTGATAAATGCTCTTTTAAATAAGAAAGTGGCCATCGCAACTTATAAGGCTCAAACAACTCGTAATTCTATTCAAGGTATACTAAATAGAGATGACTTACAAATTGTTTTTGTTGATACACCAGGTATCCATGAAGCTAAAAATTATCTTGGTGCTTATATGAATAAAGAGGCTTATGCGCAAGCTGATGGAGCAGATATCATTTATTACTTGTGCGATGCAACTAAAGGCTTGAATAATGAAGATAAAGAAGTTTTAAATAAGTTATTTAAATATGAAATACCTATTTTTTGTATTTTCAATAAGATAGATGAAGTCAATAAAGAGAAGTTAATTGAAAGATGCGATTATGCAAACAATCATTTTGATTTTAAGGAAATTATTCCTATTAGCGCTTTAAATAAGACTAATATTGAAGAGTTGATTAAAACAAGTGTTGATTATCTAAATGAGGGTCCAATGTATTATCCAAAGGAACAGGAAGAAGTTTCTTCTTTGGAATTTAAGATAAGTGAAATTATTAGAGAAAAAATAATTTTATTTACCGAAAAGGAAGTTCCTCATTTTACAGCTGTTAAAATCGATGAATTTAAAAATCTTGAAAACAAGGCAATTATTACAGCTTCGATTATCGTTAATAAAGATTCGCATAAAGGCATTATTATTGGCAAACAAGGTGCTATGCTTAATAAAATAAATATGTCTGCAAGTAAAGATATCAAGACTTTACTTGATAAAAAAGTTTACTTAAGCCTTTATGTAAGAGTTGAGGAAGATTGGCTTAATAAGTCAAAGAAACTATTTGATTTAGGCTATTTCAATGAATGATAGAATAGTTGGTCTAGTTTTAAAGATTAATGATTACAAAGAAAATGATTTGATTTTGGAAATTATTTCTAAAGACAAATCTTTTTTATCTTTGGTGGCCAAGGGTGCTCAAAAAGTAAGTGGCAAAAAGCATTATTATCCATTATGTTTATATGAATTTATTGTTGACTATAAAGATAATAAAACCATTTTTCAAATACATAACAGTAAACTATTGAATACTTATTTTGATGATGGGAATCTAAAGCTGTTGTCTTATAAAAATATTATTTTAGAATCTACTATTAAGTGTAAAGAATTATATGAAAGTAAGATGTATGATTCTTTAATATTTACGTTTAAAGAAATGAATGAAGATAATATGTATCTTTTAGGTTCATTGTATTTCGCTTATCTTTTAAAGATAAATGGTGTAAGTCCTAATGTTGATAGTTGTGTGGTATGTGGAAATAAATCGGTTGTATCTATTTCTAAACGATTAGGTGGTTTTGTTTGTGCAAATCATTTAAGTGGGCTTGATAATGTAGAAGTTGAAAGACTTAGAAAGTTTAGACTAATTAATAAGGCTGATTTTATTAATTATGATGTTGTAAAACGGATTATGTTTGATTTGGTTGATTTTAAAATATTGGTTGATTTTTATCAATCCAATACTGATTTAAATTTAAAATCTTATAAAATGTTTTGTGAATTATATAAAGATTAATATAATATTTAGGAATGAAAAAAAGATTATTGAAAGTATTGCTTGTATGTTTATTGTTTATATCATATAGTCCAATTGATACCTATAGTGAAGAAGAAACTGCCCAAGCAACTGATGATTTAATAGTAAATGAAATTGATTATAAAGACATCAATGAGTTGGATTTAGATTTATATTCTAATGGCTATCTTTTGATTCGCTTAAATGATTTTAAGGCAATGTTTGGCAAAAACTATAATGATAAGTTTTATCCAGCTTCTTTAACTAAAGTGGTAACTTTAAATACAGTTGTTAAAAATGTAAACGATTTTACTGATACATCTAGTATAAGTGGTGAAGATTATGAATATTTAGTTAGTCAAAATGCTTCTTTGGCTGGCCTTTCAATAAATAAAGAATATTCAATAGAAGACTTACTTTATGCACTAGTCTTGCCAAGTGGAGCTGATGGGGCAAAGGCTTTGGAAAACTATTTTGCTAAAAAAGGTAAAAATCTAGTTGAGATGATGAATGAAAATATAAAAGATTTAGGCTTAAGTGATAGTCATTTTACTAATACGACTGGTTTGCATGATGATGATTTATATACATCCTTAAAAGATTATGCCGATATTATTGTCGATACTTTAAATTACCCAAAGGCGAAAGAGGTGTTAAAAGTATTTAACTATCAATTACAAGATAACAGTAGTGTAAAAAGTACGTTAAGTGCATTAAATGATTTGGATAATGTGACAATATATGGCGGAAAAACAGGCTTTACTGATGAGGCTGGCGAAAATATTATGATTTTATATTCTTATAAAAATCGCTCGTATTTGCTGATTTTGGCTAATGCGCCAGGAAATCCTTATATTGAAAATCAAAAGTATCATTTTTCTGATGTAAAAACTATATTAGAATATTTATATAAGTAAGGGGGTTTAATTGTTTTGAAAATCATTATTTATATTATTGTAGGTTGTATTGCTGGGTATGTGGCTGGAAAAATCATGCATGAAGAAAGCGGCAATATAATTATCGATTGTATTATTGGTATATTAGGCGGCTTTGTTGGATCTTTTTTAATTGGCTTAATTGGTTTTGAAGCTAAAAACGTTATCGGCAATGTGATAGTTGCGATGCTTGGTGCTTGTGTTGTGCTTATTATTAAAAGAGCACTACTAAAAAGATAGGAGACGATATGAAGGTAGTTACAGTTGGAACAAGTTTAATTTGTGAAAAATTAATTGCTGCATTTAAGGAAGTTGGAATTGAAGTATTTGCGTGCGTAGGACGAGATGAAAAAAGAACTAGCGACTTTGCAAGTAAAACGGGTGTTGAATATCATGCTAATGACTATGATGCTGTAATTAAATCAGATATTTTTGATACAGTTTATATTGCTCTTCCTAATTCATTACATTATGAGTATGCAAAGAAAGCTTTATTAAATGGTAAGAATGTAATTGTTGAAAAACCTTTTACAGCAAATCTTAAACAAGCTAAAGAGTTAGTGATGTTAGCTAGTGAGAAGAATTTGTTTATTTTTGATGCCATAACAACTTTGCATGAGCTTGCATATAAACAATTAAAAGAAGACTTGAAATTGTTGGGACCAATCAAAAATGTCTCTGTATCTTTTTATAAGGTGTCTAGCAAAATTGATAAGTTTAATAATAATGAAGAATGTTCAGCTTTTAGCAATAAGATGTGTGGCGGAGCCTTGATGGATTTAGGTGTTTACAATATTGCCTTTATTGTTGGCTTATTTGGTATGCCAAAAGCGGTTAAATATCACACCAATATGGAAAAAGGTATAGATATTAGTGGTGTATCTATTTTAAAGTATAATGATTTTATTGTCACATCTCTTGCGGGAAAAAACGCTAATACCCAAAATGGTTTTATTATTAGTGGCGAGAAGGGTTATGTTAAGTGCGATAGTCCTAATAGTTGTTTTGATTCATATACAATTTATTTTAATGATGGAACAACTAAGGAAAGAAAATATGAAAAGGACTCTTGTTATGCACAAGAGTTAATTGATTTTAAATCAATAGTTGATTATAAAAATATCAAAAAAGCAAATGAGTATATCACGTTGAGTCTTATGTATCTTAAGACAATGGATGAATTAAGAAAATCAGCTGGAATTGAATTTGAAGCAGACAAAAATTAAAGGAAGGGATAAAAACCTTCCTTTAATTTTTAGCAAGTTTAGCCGAAATTAATTTCGCTATTTCTTCAACTGTTTCTTCTTCATTTGTGCCAAAGCGTCGATATACTGGTGAATCAATATCGATTACGCCAAATATGGTGTTCTTGTATATAAGCGGAACTACAAGTTCGCTGCAAGAATCTTCATCACAAACAATATGTCCCTCAAATTTAGTGACATCGTTTACATTCAAAAGCATCTTTTTTTGATAACTGGTCCCACACACTCCCTTTCCTATTTCGATGCTTGAACAAGCTACTTTTCCTTGGAATGGGCCAAGTATCAATTTTCCATTTTTTAAAAAGTAATAACCAACCCAATTTACCATTTCTAGTTGTTGATACAATAGAGCACTAATATTACATAATGCGCTTAAAGTATCTTCTGTTTCTAAAAATTCCTTTGCTTGCTTCACTAATATTTCGTTCATGAAATTATTTTAACTTATTTTTTAACTCCAATAAATGTATTTCTTGTTTTTGATAATGTATTTATTAAAATATTCACGATTATTAAAGCAACAATTAAGGTTGCAAGATTGTAATACAAATTATATCCAAGCGAGTATATCCAAGATGCAGTTGAACCTGCGTAGCTTGTTTCAGGGAACCACCAATATACCCCAGACAAGACATGTGACATATACTTAATCATCATGGTGAAGGTGATGCCTGTATAAATATTATTTATTTTGCCAATTTTTGGAAATAAACAAGCTAAGCCTAAGATGGCTACTGGTATGATATAGTCTAGTAAATATTGTGGTATTGTAAGAAACCAGCTTCCTGAAATGCCTAGTACAAAATTAATTAGCCAACACATTAAGCCAGTAATAACGCCAGTTTTATATCCAAATTGATATGAGACCATAAAGATAGGGATTACACCAAGATCAATATTTCCACCCTGTGGCATTTGTAAGAAGGGGATTAGTCCTGAAACATATTGCAGGACAACAGATAGGGCGATATATAACCCTATAAAGATAATTGTTCTAGTTTTGTTGTTCATAAAATAAAAAACCTCCGAAAAATTCGCAGGCGTAAAGAATTGGAAACTCCCTACGCTAGCATTAACTAGTTCAGGTGATGAGGGTATTTCTCAGCTTGCGCACCCCTGTTCACTTGTCTTTATTGTACACCTATATATAATTGAAATATGAATAAATGCATTATTGTCTGTGGATATAAGCCACTTATACTTAAAGATTATAAAGATGCACTGCTTATCGGAGTAGATAAGGGAGCTTTATATTTAGCAAATAGTAATGTAAAGATGGACTATGCAATTGGCGATTTTGATTCTGTTTGTGAAGAAGAATTTTTGGAAATAAAAAAATTTGCTAGCGAAGTGATTAAACTAAATCCGATTAAAGATGATACTGATTTAGAACATACATTAAATTTTGTAAAAGAAATGGGCTATTCAGATATAGATGTATATGGTTGTCTTGGTGGTAGACAAGACCATAATTTGCTTAATTTAAAATTGCTTTACTTAAGTGATTTAAATATAAAGTATTATGATGAAAAGCATAAGATATTTTCAAAATCTCAGGGAACACACAAAATATATAAAGAAAACTATAAATATTTATCATTATTTGTTTTTGAAAAGTGTGTATTAAGTTTAAGTGGAACTTATTATCCAATATTTAAAACAACATTAACAATTACGGATAATTACACTACTAGTAATGAGATTTTAGATGATTATTGTTTATTAACGATAGAAGAAGGAAAAATGCTAGTCATTTTATGTAATGATTAATGAGTGTATAATAAAAAAGATGACATTAAAAGATTTGAAAATTGGTGATAGTGTCCATGTGCAATCATATAAACATGATGGCTCTTTACATCGCACATGGTCAAAAGCTTATGTAATAGATATATTTGAACATTGTGCGGTAGTGGTTACCGATCATACTTGGGTGGTGGAATCAGATAAAAGAAAATGGCTCACGAAAGAACCAGCTATTTGTTTTTATTTTGATAATAGATGGTTTAATATCATTTCAATGGTTAGAAAAACTGGTATCTATTATTATTGTAACTTAGCTTCTCCAAGTCTTTATGATGGTGAAGCGATTAAAAATATAGACTATGATTTAGATGTAAAAGTTTTTCCAGATGATAGTTATATGATTTTGGATGAAAATGAATATGCATATCACGCAAATAAGATGAAGTATTCTGATGATATTAAAAAGATTATTGAAAAAGAAATGAATGATTTATTGGAAATGATCAAAAGTAAAGAGGATCCATTTAACTTCTCGTATATAAACAATTATATTATGAAATATTTCGAGCTTATATTTGATAAGAGTAATAAGCAAGATGAAGAAAAGATATAAATTTTCATCTTTTTTCAAAACCCTATTGACACCCCCTATACCTTTTGGTAATATAAACAAGCACTTATCAAAGGAG
>CAVCDW010000091.1:0-8026 GCA_963601055.1 Elusimicrobiaceae bacterium | reverse complement strand
TTCCTGTACTCGATGCCAGACTTAATATGATAAGAACTATAAATTAGTCCTTAAAACAAAAAGAGATTCAAACTTAGATTTAATAAATCCTAGAATGAATCTCTTTTTTGTAATTCAAATTATAAAAAAGTTCAAAAGCCTATATTACACACTATCAAACTATATATTCTATTTTTATTCAGTTAAAGCATGCAAAGCAAAAATCATCTTTAATTTATTGCTCGCTAATAAACTAATCATTATTTTAAACAATCTATTTATATTGTTTTATTACAAGCCATAATTTTTTTAACATCAATGTACTTAAAAATATTTTAGTGCTAATCAAATATACGTTCCTAATTAATCAATACATTCTATCGTTTAAACTTGAAGATTTGTTAACTTTTAATTTATCAAAATATGTATCGTTTTATAGAGTCAACAGATTTTTTTGTTTCATCACCAAAATAATGTTCTATTTTTTTTATATTTTCACCTATTTCTGCGACCATACCTTCAAGAAGTGAAAATTCAATCAACTCAGTTATATCTTTATCACTTGACTTTAAGGACTCTTCTATAAATTCAAATGACTTAGTTAATATAACATCATCATTATTTTTTATTGCCGCCAATACAAAAGGAGTCACAACGAATTCAAACCATATATGCATACCATCAGTTTCATCGACATTATTTTCCTCGGTATAATATAATATAGTTTCATTAGACAAACCAACATATTTTTTTAATTCATTAAACATTTCATCATATATCATACTATCGTACCAAAGCCCTTTCCAATTTTCTTGTTATTTTTTAGCGATTTTCCTATCCGAATCCGACAAATTTCGAGTTAAAATTTTACTTTTTATATACTTTATCATATCTCTAACTTTCTTTTCATGTGTCCCGTTGTTTTTACCAATCCAGTTCTTATATCTTGATGATAGGACTTTTCCTTTAGGTCTAACTTTATGGGTTCACTATAGTTTAAATCTCTTTTTATTATTTATTACATGCTAATTCATCTATATTACAAACATTCTTAAATACTTTAGCACCATTTATTAATTCAACTCTATCATTTGCTATCCTTTCATCAATCACAGCTTCTAACAAATAGTTTAATACGATACCAATATTTTTCTTTTCAAATCCCAATTCCATCATATCATACCCATTAACTTTTAAATCTCTAAGTTTTAGGCAAGTATTTTCTGCTTTAATTTCTTCAACTATTGATTTAACTAAAGACAAATCGATAAGTTCATACATTGTATGATCTAACTTATCCGCATTCATTAATTCAATAAGCATATAAAATAATTCTTCATCTTGGTTTGGTGTATGAGATAAATTCTTTTTAATACTTTTCTTTGTCATATTAATAGTTGAATCATGAAATTTTATTAAATAAATTATTTTTTCAATTTCACTATTTGAATATTTAAGTCTTCGTAAAATATCAAAAGCCATCTTAGCACTTTCTTCTGCATGTCCATAAAAATGCCCATTCCCGTTTTGATCTTGCGAAAAACACTTAGGCTTTGCGATATCATGAAGTAGTGCTGCTGTTCTTACAAGAACTAATCTATTACTTTTTATATCTACATTACTACAAACATTTATTATATGTTTATATAATGTATTTTTGTGATACTCATTCTTTTGATCAAAATTATAAGTATCCTTAAGTTCAGGAATTATAGTAGATATAACATCATAATACTCATTTAAAACATTAAATACATTATCACCTGATAATATTTCATCTAGCTCATTTTTAATTCTTTCGCTCGATACACTATTAAGTAAGTCTTTATACTTATGAATTGCATCAGATGTGTTGTTCTCCATTTTAAAGTTTAATTTAGAATAAAATCTTAATGCTCGTAAGATTCTTAATGGATCTTCTTCTATTCTTTGTGATGCTTTTCCTGGCATTCTAATAATCTTATTAATTAAATCATCATATCCGCCGACAACATCAATAAGTTTTGCGTCATAAGCTAATGCGTTTATTGTTAAATCTCTATGCATTAAATCAACTTCAATAGAATTATCCTCACCTTCTGCATGTTTGTATGATGTGATTTCAACGTTGTAATTATCAATATGAATGGTTATTGTATTATGTTTCTCACCATTTTTATTTATAATATTGTAATCAGAAAACAAATTTAAAAGTGTTCTAATATCACAATTCGTTGTTAAATCATAATCATTAACCAAAAGTCCTAGCAATGTGTCTCTTATACAACCACCGACTAGATAACATTCATATTCATTTTTTAATAATCTATCTTGTATGGTTTTAACATACGAAGGCACATTCATAATTAATTTCATCGTCTTCCCTTTCTATAAAGCATTAATACTAATTCATTAAATTTAACTTTATCTACATAATCTGGTAGTTTTGTTTCTTTTTTTAGTTTATCACATTTTTCTTTTAAGTTATCAAGAAGTATGTAAAATTCTTTTGTGACATTTCCAAAAGAATCTCTATACTTACCATTTCTAATATTCAAAAGAATTTCATGTTCACCATCTCTATATATATGCAAAGTACCATATTCTAAAATTTCATTACACATATAATATAATCTAATTAGATGCATCATATGTTTATTTAGATGTAAGTCATCCTTCTTTTGATTCCTTTGCACAGTTTTTTCATCATATTCTCTTAAAACATTATTCATATAATCTATCATGCCCTTTAGTTTAGTTAGTGGATAATGTTTTAAATTAATATCTACAAGAACTTCTTCATCTAAACTTTCTTGATAAGAGGCAACATAAGTTTTAATTGAATCTTTTGGAATATTAAAATTCATTTCAAAAGCTTTAGTAGCGTTTAGAATACTTCTATTAACATGCTCAAGTTTATCATGTTTTGGTAATTTGTCCCTTGCAAGCGCATTCTCTAGTCTATTTAACTGCGCATTTGCATATCCACCAAATGAATACGCAGCACGCTTTGTTAAAAACAAATCTCTATTTTCAAGTAGTAGTTTTCCGACAGGAGATACATATAAATAGTGTTCAGGTTTAGAATAAAGCATTTCAATAATATTTGGATTACATTCCCTCACTAATTTCAAGAATTTCTTAAGACTATAAATAACTGTGTCAGTTTTTGCGTCAACATATTGTTCAAAATCTGTTAGTCCTAGAGTATCTGTTTCACTCTCTAAAACAACACCGCGAATATCTATATCTGATGTTTCTATATTTGTGCCATACGCATGACTTCCAGCAACTGTCAAAAACAAAATATTATCTTTTAACAATGGATCATTTCTTAAAAAATCATAATCTTTTGATTCTATAACACTCTTAAAATCCATATCTTCTACCTCCTTATTAAGCAGACATTTTATAACCATACTTCCAATACCAAAAAGTTTTTTCTTGAAATATATAGAAATGTAAGCACATTAAAAAATATCTAAACTTAAACTCGCAACCAATTACTCACAAAATTCTAAACATAATCTACTTATACCAAAATCAAATTTCTCAGTAAAAAGCATATATTTCAAGATGGAAAACAATTATACTTCAATCATATTTAAAAGATTTGTTCTATCAATTGCCATTTGAAGTCTAGCAATTAATCTTTGTAAATCTTCTACATCTTCCTTAACTTCACCTACATTATATAAAAGTTCAGAATATTCAACCTTAGTATTATATGCAGATGAAATTCTTGATACTTGTTTCTTTGCGGCATAAGTTGATAACAACGTCTTCTTTGAATTAAGTTGTGCAAGATATACTAAGCACTCACCAATTGTCATTTCAAATTCAGGAACAATAGTTGTCGCATTAGATACCGCAAGTAAAGATTTATATCTTCTTATAATTGTATCAATATCATCTACTTCTTTTCTTACTTTTTTATAAGAATAACAAGACTCCATTTTCTTTTCTCCTTCAAGATATGTGATTTGGCATTCCTCATTCTCAAGTCTTATAATATCCTCTTTCTTTTCTTCTAATATTTTAATTTCTTTCATTAATTCTGTATTACACTTTTTCATTTTTAATTACCTCTACTCTTTCTTGGTACTATCACTAGAGCACCAACCTTACAACCTCATTATAAAACATCCCAAACATAAAATATATTTTCATTATTTTTATTTTTTTGTGATATGTATTTCTGTTAATTTATGACTTTTTTTAATTTAATACACTATTTTTTGTGGTATAATATATCACAAGGATGTGATATGATGTTAAAAATTAAAGTTAATTTTGATTCAAAAAGTTATGAAACATTACTAAATGATATGAAATTATTTAAGATTACTAAATCCGATGGTAGCCCTAATAAAAACAAATTCATGAATCTATTATTTCAAAACTATTATAGTGATTACATTAAAGAAACAGAATCTATCATTTCTAATGCCTTGAAGATAATGAAAAAACATAATATTGAAAATAAAGATTTTGTAAATGAACTTGCAATGGATCTTTTTGATTATAAACATAATTCTATTAATACATATTATAGTGAATCACTAACTTTTTATTTATCTGAAGAAAATGAATTTATATTTAATACCCTAAATTCATCATTAGCCAATATAGGCGCATCCGCATACTTTAGGAAACTTATTTATAGATATCTTGAATATCCAGAATATAGACGTGAAGAAATAATTTACAAACATATTTTAGAGCCTATATATAAAGCTATAGATAATAAAGAAATCATCAAATTAAAACTTCAAAAAACAGAATTAATCTTAAAGCCTTATAAAATAGGAACTTCTAAAGAAGAAATATATTCTTATCTTTTAGGAGTATCAAATGAACAACCTATATCTATTCATATATTAAAAATAAAAGTAGCCGTTAGTATAAAAACAACATTTGCTTTCACGCCTGAAGAAGAAAAAAACCTAAGCGATATTTATCGTTTAGGAATTCAATTTCCATTCAAAAATATTTGCAAAGCTGAAATAGAATTAAATGAGGCAGGTATTAAATTATATGAATCTAAATATTTAAATAGGCCTGAGGCAGTAAAGATTGAAGGAAATCATTATTTCTTTGAATGTTCATTTGTTCAACTACTACTCTATTTTATTTCATTCGGTAGTAAAATTAAAATTATCTCACCAGAGAATCTTGCTAGATCCATTTATACAAATTATAAAGGTTATATAAAGAATTACGAAAATACAAATTCACTAGAATAATAACTTATATATAAAAACAGTTATAAAAATTTTATTCATAACTCTTTTTTGTTTTATCCAAATATTTTATATTAAAAATCACGAAGTGTAATCTCATCACCATCATCTTCAGTAATAATTGAAACTTCTACTGGTGGATGTGCTTCTCTATATTCTTTAATTGCTTTTCTTTTTTTATCTATAATTTTTTGCCTATATACTGTATATTCTCTTTGTAATAAATCTCTAAGCTTTAATACAGCCTTATCATAATAAGTTGATTTAGATGTAAAGTATTTATCACTTACTTTTTCTTCTTTTTGTATAAGAAAAGATGATACCTCAAATTCTTTTGTTTTCGCATCATAAGATACCACTATTTCATTTGTATATTTAGATACCTTATTTTCTGCAAATTCTACATTTGCGTCACTTAATTCGACATTATTAGTTTTAATATTCATTCTTTTACCTCCCGCTTGTAAAAAAGAGCCTTATTTCTAAGACCCATTAATTTAAAATAGATAGTTTTCATATGTCATAAGACATACGGCACAACTCGTTTTAGTGGATTACTATCAAACCACCCTCACATGCGTGAGAATCTATGACCGCAAAGACCTTTTTCTCTTTTTTTACCGGCAGTACGGCGAGTTCAATTGCTCCAAACCTTCTTTTAGATGTATGTATGGTGTCACCTGTAAAAGACTAGTTTTCTAACTCATTTTACTTCTATAGTATAACACATAATTAAAAAAATAACCAAATAATTATCGTCATATTAATATTTTAATAAATTTTGCGTCCATATGAGATCATATTTTTTAAAATTTTTTAAGCAAAAAGAGCCGTTAAGCTCTTTAAAAAATAATATAATTTTTATAGTTATGCTATAAATATTTATACGTTATAAAAACTTTCTTGTTCAAGCCATACTTTATTCTTGATTAAATAATTTATAACGTCATAATATTTATGAAGTTTTGGTTTATTCAATAATGTTTCTAATTTCTTTATATAATCTAAATCATCAAATTTTTGTGCAAATTTAATATTTGATTCTAATGTATCTAAATCCATATTTATAGTCTTTATATCTAAATCTAGATACTCCATTAAATCGTTTAAGATTGTAAAACCACCATAATCAATATCACCAAAGTGATAAAAATTATTGCATGTTAATTTGATTTTGTTTAACACCAATTTTTGACTCTTTGTTGAAAAGCCACCTAAATATATAATTAATCCCTCAAAATTATAATCATAAAACGTCGTAAGATTTTCTATAGTTGTAACCTTAGTTATATTTTTAAATTCTAAAATACTAACGTTATCAATAGGAATTCCTATTGATGTTTTTAATAATGATAAATCAATTTCTTGATTATTAATTGAAATTATACCTTCACCTTTTACATAAAGATACGGCGTAACGCTTATAATCCCTTTTTCTTCTAATATATGTTCATTACTATATATAGATGATATTATTGATTTTAATTTAGAGATTCTTTTTGAATCATTAAATATAAAATTACTTGCGTTTCTTTCATACACATCATGATCTAGGTTTTCAATATAATGAACTACTTTTATAGCATCTATGAAATCATCAGATAAATATTGTTTTATTGATTTATTATTGTTAATTCTCTCCAGAATATCTTTTTTAATATTTATAATAATATCGTCTTGATATTTATTTAATTCATTCAATAACTTTTCTCTTTTAAAAGAAATAGAATCAATATGAAGTAATTCTTTTATATCATCTGCCCTATCAAGATTTAAATAGATGTAGTCAATAACACTGTCATGTGGAACTAGTTTATAATTGATATATCCTTCTTTTGTTAAATCAAAGATTGCGTCATCAAAAAGCTGTGGATCCATAAAATATTTAGGGTATGTATTTTCTCTTATTTTAATTTTAACTTTAGTTTTAAAATTTGATGAATTCGCATCCCTTTTTTCATATAAATCTATTAAATCTTTAAGAATTATTTCTTTATATTTCATGACTTATATCACTCACAATCGCATTATTGCCATCACGAATAACCGCAATAAATGTTTCCATATTGCTAGCTAAAGAATCAAGTTTACCTGGTGCCGCAAGGATTACTTGTAAATCAAGTTTATTTTGATAGAATTGTAACATTGATTGAATACGTTGTGAATCCATCTTGTCGAACGCTTCATCATATAAAACTATTCCAAGCACATTATCCTTACCCCTTCTCTTGTAATCAAGTGTTTGTTGGAACGCAACTCCTGCAAGAATATAGAATGGAACTTGAACTTCTCCACCTGACTGAGTTTTAATAACATCATTTAGTCTCTTAACTCCATTAGGTGTTTCAACTTCAACATCAAAATACAAATATTTTCTATAATCAACAATACTATCCCTATCAATTTGATTTAAGGAATACATATATTGATTTAATAAATCAAGTATTTTATTTCTTCTTAAATCTTCTTGATCTCTATCTATAAACAACCCTCTTTCAGAATCACTTGAATTGTATTCTTTTGCATATTCATAAATAAGTTTAAAATCTTGATTTTGAGTAACATCCATTTTTATTTTGTAATAATCAGAACCAAAATTAAATGTTTGAAGACTATAATTTAAATTCTTGATTGTTTTTTCAGCTGCTTCTATCGATTTATATAATCCACTTAAGAAAGTATTAAAGAATAGTTTTCTAACATTCTTTTGAATTTCTAATAATTTAGATTTAAATTTAAACATTGATTGATCAATTTTTTCTTTTTCTTCAATGAATTTCATCATCGATTCATATTTAGGTTCAGCGTTAATGTTAAAGTTATCT
>CAVCDW010000090.1:0-8189 GCA_963601055.1 Elusimicrobiaceae bacterium | reverse complement strand
AGGTCACATTGAATACAACAAATAGAGTGCATTAATTGCACTCTTTTTCTTGTGTTTTGTATAATATTCTAAAATATGTTAAATAATTATATATATAATAAATAATTGTTTTAAATTTATTATAAATCTTGTATAATGCTTGATGTAAGGTTTAATGCAACGGAGCACATTAGTTTTTTATGTGCTCTTTTTTACTAAAATTGAAAGTAAAATGCTTTCATAATTATTGAAAAAAAAGCATAAAAATAATATAATTATTATGTATTATGTAAAGAGGTGTTAAGATATGAAGATTGCATTTGCATGTGACCACGGTGGTTTAAATTTAAAGAATTTTATCATTGATTATTGCAAAAAATTAGGACATGAAGTTGTAGATTTCGGAACATATACTCTTGATTCGTGCGACTATCCCGTGTTTGGAAAAAAAGCAGCTTTAGCTGTCGCAAACAAAGAATGCGATAGAGGAATTTTAGTATGTTCTACAGGTATTGGTATGAGTATTGTAGCTAACAAAGTTAAAGGCGTTAGATGTGCATTATTAACTGATGAAAATAGCGCAAGACTTACAAGAGAACATAATGATACTAATTGTATGGCACTTGGTGAAAAGAATGTGTCATATGATCTTGCTATGCGTATTGTAAAAACTTGGTTAGAAACTGATTTTTCAAATGCTGAAAGACATCAAAGAAGAATCAATATGATTGAAGATTAGTATGTAGGATAAAAAATGGAAGAAAAGAATAGACAAGAAGATTTAGACAAGAAAGAAAACAATAATACTACTTCATCATTTGTAAAAGGTTATGCTATCTTTTCACAGGGTATTTTTACTATGATTACTTTAGGATTAATTGGCTTTTTTATCGGATATAAAGTCGATAAAAAAAGTGCTTTATCTGGGATTTTAGCCGTGGTAGGATGCCTTATGGGACTTGTATATTTTATATGTCTTGTATATAAAAATCATTATTTTGATAATATACCTAAGAAGAAAGATGAAGGTGATGATAATGAAAAACAATAAGTTAAACATAATTTCTATCATCACCGTACCAATCTGTTGGCTTTTAGGGCTGATAGGTGGACTCATCTTTTGGTTTTGTTTAAAGGATTCTATGCATAAAGTATGGACATTATCCTTTATACTTGGATTGGTTACAGCACTACTAAATCTAGGCCTTATGGTTTCATGGGGACACGGATTTATACGTGAGGTAAATAAAGCGGATGGAGCTCCTGTTAGACGTTCAATTTTATCATATTTGGTAAGACTATTAATTGCTGGATTAATATTTGCGTTTATCATATACGAACAAGCGTCTTCAAAGACCCCAAGATTTAATGTAATACCAGCCCTTATAGGTTATTTACTTGTAAAGGTTGTATTTATTATAGTAAGTCTTGTAATAAATCTTAATAACAAAGAGCAAGGGAAGGTGGACGCGTGATATTAACATCTTGGTTTAAAAATGCGTATGATTACTTGCGTGATGATTTTAACGGTCAGGTAAAATCTATGATCGGAATTACGATTATTTTAATTATAGTTTCTATCATATTAGGACATTTCATTAAGAAAGTAGACCCTGCCAAGAAAACACCATTATGGTTGATTCCAATTTTATTTATTGTAGATTTGATAAATTCTTTTACAAAATCTAATATAGGTAAAAGATGGAAAACATACGCACCTTATTTCTTAGCTTTAGCAATTTATTTGTTTGTGGCTAATACATGCGGTATATTTGCGATGGACAATCCAACCTCATATATCGTATTAAACTTTGGTTTGGCTTTGATTACATTCTTCATGGTTCAAATCACGGGTATTGTTTCACAAGGACTATTAGGATATCTTAAAGGATTCGTTGGACCAGTTAAGCCAATGGCATTCATTATGATACCTATTAATATAGTTTCAGAATTAACATTACCTATTTCAATGAGTTTACGTATACTAGGAAATATTTTATCAGGTGCAGTATTTGGAATGATGCTAAAAGGATTATTATCCTGGGCAGCTATCCCAATATTACCAGCATTCAATTTGATATTTGATATTGCATTCGGATTAATTCAATGTTTCGTATTCGTAATATTAACAATCATCAATACATCTCAAAAAGTTGATGATAAAGAAAAAATATATAGTTAGAGGAGAAAATTAACATGATTCAAACATTATTATCATTATTAACAACAATTTTTGCAGTAGACGGAAGTATAGCTTCAGGTCTTGCATATCTAGGAGCTGGTATCGCAGTTCTTACAGGATTTGGTTCAGGTATCGGAGAAGGTATGGCAGCAGCTAAGGCTGTAGAAGCTGTAGGAAGACAACCTGAAGCATCAGGAAAAATCACTGTAACAATGATTATCGGTTGTGCTATCGCTGAAACATCAGCACTTTATGGATTAATCATTGCCTTCATGTTATTAGCAAAATAATAAGAAATAAAGATAAAAAGACATTTAAGGAGGTAACATATGATTTTAAGTATGAGTGAAGTTCTTCAAGATGTAGCTGACTTTGTAGATAAGTGCTTAGGACCTCTAGGATCATCTGGTTTTAGTTGGAATACATTAAGAGATATAATAATTCAACTTTGCGCAACTTTAATATTATTTATTGTTATCCGTGTATTTATTTGGAAGAGAGTTACTAATATTCTAGAAGCTAGAAGAGCTGTTATCGATAAAGAATTAGTAGAAGCTAAGGAATCTAATCGTAAAGCAAGACTTCTTGTAATTGAAAATGAAGAGAAACTTGAAGCAGCTGAAAAACAAATCAAAGAAATGCTTGATAAAGCTGAAAAAGATGCAAACTTACGTCGTGAAGAAATAATTAATAACGCTAAAGAAGAAGCACATAGAAGACTTGTTAATGTTGAACAAGAAATTGAACAAGAAGTTCTTCAAAAGAACGCTGAGATTCATAAACAAATCGTTGATATTGCTATGCTAGCGGCAGAAAAGATTGTTGAACATGAAGTTGATCAGAATAAATATATTGATATAGTAAATAAAATAATTGAGGAGGCTGGCAAATAATGGTAGAGGCTGAATACGCAAAGGCACTATTTGAACTTGCTAGCACAAATAAAGAAGAAATAAAAGAGGAGTTAGAAGTATTTGTAAATGCTTTAGATTCAAACAAAGGAATTTACCAAATATTCGATGCTCCAAACATTAGTAATAAAGACAAAAAGGATATTATCACTAAAATTACAAAAGGGTTTAATGATACCCTAGTTAGATTTTTATATGTTCTTGTTGATAATGAAAGAATGCTTAATATAAAAGAAATAACTGAGGAGTATAAACTACTTTTAAATGATAGTCTTAAGGCTATAGATGTTAATGTTACATCTAAAGAAGCTTTAGATGATATTCAAAAAGACAAATTAAATAACCTACTTTCTACAAAATTAGGAAGAAAGGTTAACATTATAAATATAGTAGACAATAATTTAATTGGTGGAATTAAGTGCGAATATGATGGAAAGCTTATTGATTTATCTGTTCGTGGTAAATTAAATCAAATTAAAAGTCTACTGTAAGAGAGGATTGAACTTATGAGTAAAATTAATCTATCTGAAATCTCTAGTTTAATTAAACAACAAATTGAATCATATAAAGATGAAATCAAAACTGAAACAGTTGGAACTGTAGTAGAAGTAGGAGATGGAATTGCACTTGTTCATGGACTTGATAATGCGATGCAATCAGAACTTCTATTATTCCCAAATGATGTGTACGGAATGGTTCAAAATCTTAACCTTGATTCAGTAGGTGTTATATTATTAGGAGACTCTTCATTAGTACGTGAAGGAGATATAGTAAAATGTACTGGAAGAATTCTTGAAATTCCAGTAGGAGATAACTTTATCGGACGTGTAGTAAATCCATTAGGACAACCATTAGATGGAAAAGGTGCTATAAAAGCTGAAACTTATAGACCTATTGAAAAGAAAGCTACTGGAGTTATGGAACGTCAATCAGTTAACGTGCCACTTCAAACAGGTATTAAAGTTCTAGATGCCCTAGTTCCTATCGGAAGAGGACAACGTGAATTAATCATTGGAGATAGACAAACAGGAAAAACCTCTATTGCGATTGATACAATCATTAACCAAAAAGGAAAAGATGTTATTTGTATTTATGTAGCAATAGGACAAAAGGAATCATCTGTTTCATCAATTTATGAAACATTAAAGAAATATGATGCAATGGATTATTCTATAATCGTAGATGCTTCTGCATCAAACCCAGGACCATTATTATATCTTGCTCCATATGCAGGTGTAACACTTGGAGAATATTTTATGTTTAAAGGTAAAGATGTACTGGTTGTATATGATGACCTTACAAAACATGCCGTTGCTTATCGTGAACTTTCGCTATTACTTAAGAGAGCACCAGGACGTGAAGCTTATCCAGGAGATGTATTCTACTTACATTCTCGTTTACTAGAGCGTGCTGCAAGACTTTCTAAAGAATTAGGTGGAGGATCAATTACAGCTCTTCCTATTATTGAAACACAAGCTGGAGATATTTCAGCATATATTCCAACTAACGTTATTTCAATTACTGATGGTCAAATTTACTTACAATCAGATTATTTCTATAAAGGAATTAGACCAGCTATTAATGCCGGACTTTCTGTATCACGTGTAGGTGGTGCAGCTCAAACTAAGGCTATTAAGAAAGTATCAGGAACACTAAGACTAGATCTTGCTTCATTCCGTGAATTAGAGTCATTCTCACAATTTGGTTCAGACATTGATCCATCAACAAAAGCAAGACTTGATCGTGGAGAAAGAACAGTTGAAATCTTAAAACAAGGACTTCATGAAACTATCCCTATGGCAAATGAAGCAGTTATTCTTTATTGCTTAACAAAGGGATACCTAGATAATATTGAAGTTTCAAATATTCTTAACTTTGAAAAAGAATTATATCGTCAATTAGACATTTCTGAAGCAGGTAAAGAAATTGTTGATTATATTAATACAAACAAAGTATTACCTGATGATGAAAAACTTGATAGTTTTATAAAGAAAACTAAGAAGATGTTTAGATAAGGAGTGTGAAATTATATGGCAAACTCCTTACGTGAAGTAAAGGGTAGAATAGACTCTACTAAAAAAACAGCTCAAATCACTAAGGCAATGTACATGGTTTCACAATCCAAAGTGAGAAGAGCAGAAAAGACTTATAAAGATTATAAGGACTTTATGAAATCTATTTCTGATATGACTGCTTCAGTTGTATCAAAAGCAAGATTTGATTATAAACATGACCTATTAGTCCAAAGAAATATTAAGAAGACATGTTTCTTAATTATTTCTTCAGATAAAGGACTTGCAGGTGCTTATAATAGTGGTTTATTTAAATATTTTGAAAATTTAATTAAAGAACAAAATTTGAAAAACGATGAATTCATGGTTTCAACAATTGGTAAACGTGCATACAATTACGTAAAAAAGATGAAATATGAAAATCATCAAGATAAACCAACATTCGTTCGTGATGATGTAATGTTTGCGGATATAGTAAGCCTTGCAAATCAAATTATTAAAGAATATTTAGATGGTGAAATTGATAAATTAGTTATTATTTATAACCATTTTATAAATTCATTATCTCAAGAAATAGAAGAAAGAGTTTTACTGCCAATCGATAAGATTGATGGTGAAATTGTTGATACAGATTATATTTATGAAAGTGGTATTGAGAACACCTTAAATAAACTTTTACCAATGTATGTTCAAGATATAATCTATGGAATTATATTAGATGCAAAAACTGCGGAACATGCTTCACGTGTTAATTCAATGCGTAGCGCAACAGATAACGCAACTGATGTAATAGATAAATTACAGGTGTTATACAATAGATCTCGTCAAGAAGCTATCACTAATGAACTTAATGATATTGTTGGTGGATCTAATGCTATAGGAGGTAAATAAACATGAATGGTAAAATCGTTCAAGTACAAGGACCAGTAGTTGATGTTAAATTCGAAAATGAATTACCTAACATTAATGATGCGTTAAAAGTACGTGTTTCTGCAGAAGATAATCAAGGTGTTGAAATTAATTTAACACTAGAAGTTGCACTACATGTAGGAAATCACATAGTTCGTTGTATTGCGATGGATTCTACAAATGGTCTTGTAAGAGGAATGAATGTAGAATCAACAGGAGCTCCTATTTCTGTTCCAGTTGGAAAAGAAACATTAGGAAGAATATTTAATGTTTTAGGAGAAACAATTGATGCAGGTGAACCAATTAAGAATGTAGAAGTAAGCCCAATTCATAAACCAGCTCCAAAACTTGAAGAATTATCTAATAACGTAGAAATTCTTGAAACAGGTATTAAAGTTATTGACTTACTTGCTCCTTATATCAAGGGAGGAAAAATTGGATTATTTGGTGGTGCCGGAGTAGGTAAAACTGTATTAATTCAAGAGTTAATTCATAACGTTGCACAAGAGCACGGAGGAATTTCTGTATTTACAGGAGTTGGAGAACGTACTCGTGAAGGTAACGACTTATATTTTGAAATGAAAGAATCTGGAGTTATTTCAAAAACTGCCATGGTATTCGGACAAATGAACGAAGCCCCAGGAGCTCGTATGAGAGTTGCTTTAACAGGACTTACTATGGCTGAACATTTCCGTGATACAGAACATCAAGATGTATTATTATTCATCGATAATATCTTCCGTTTCACTCAAGCAGGATCTGAGGTTTCAGCTCTATTAGGACGTATGCCTTCGGCCGTTGGATATCAACCCACACTTGCGACAGAAATGGGTAAATTACAAGAGCGTATTACATCAACTAAGAATGGATCAATTACATCTATTCAAGCTGTATACGTTCCAGCTGATGACTATACTGACCCAGCTCCAGCAACAACATTTACACATCTAGACGCAACTACAAACCTATCTCGTAAACTTACTGAGGAAGGTATATATCCAGCCGTTGACCCTCTAGCTTCAACATCAAGAGCATTATCTCCTGATGTAGTTGGAGAAGAACATTATAATGTTGCTCGTCGTGTTCAACAACTAATTCAAAGATATAATGAATTACTAGATATTATCGCAATTCTTGGTATGGATGAATTAGGTGAAGAAGATAAGCTTGTTGTTAAACGTGCTCGTCGTGTTCGTCTATTCTTATCTCAAAATATGTTTATCGGTGGACAATTTACTGGTATTCCTGGATCATTCGTTCCAGTATCTGAAACTATAAGAGGATTTAAAGAAATTCTTGATGGTAAACATGATGACCTACCAGAAGAAGCATTTAGACTTGTAGGTACAATTGATGATGCGATTGCTAAAGGTCAAAAGATTTTAGCTGAAGAACAAAAGAAAGCTGAAACTTTAGCTGAAGAAAATAATGCTTCAACACAAGCCTAATAAAGGAGGCGTGTTTGTATGAAGTTTTTAGTATCAACTCACCAAGGACAATTATATGATGAAGAATTAGATTATGTTATTGTACATTTAAGTGATAATGAATTCGCAATTTTAAAAGACCATATTCCAGTTGTGTGCGTAATTCCAGATGGATACATTAAAATGGTACTTGGTACTGAAGAATTATATTTAGCATTATCTAATGGCTTCCTTGAATTCAAAAATAATGTTGTAACAATTATTGCTCAAGAAGCACACGTTGGTAAAACCGAACAAAGTGCTAGAGAACAATTAGAACAAATAAGAAAAGACCGCCTAGAACTTAACCGTAAGGAACAAGGTGACTTTACAAAACAAGAACTTGATCTTGCAGAAAATCTTAAGAAAGCTAAAGCGGGAAATATTTAAACAATATAAAAATTGTGGCATGAAAGTGCCACTTTTTTGTTTGTCTATTTCTAATCGTTTGATGGATCAGAATCTATAAAAATTAGATAAGGAAAATCAAGTATTAATTTAATGATTTTTCAATAAATTAACGTATATAATTAAAACCACGACGAAAAAGCCTCAAAAAGAGGATTTTTTTAAAATTATATTGTATAATAGAAATGGTTATTTAAATAAACAACCATTTTTACTCAATGAATAAATTATTCTAATTAGCTTATTCATTGATGCTACTAAGGCAGGTTTAGACGCTAATCCATCTGCCTTTTTCTTTTTATAAAAATCTACAATTACAGTA
>CAVCDW010000089.1:0-8804 GCA_963601055.1 Elusimicrobiaceae bacterium | reverse complement strand
GTGCTAGAGCTATTATTGTAGAAGATGGTAAAATTTATTTATCATACTCTAAAAGAAATAACTTTTATAAATTACCAGGTGGTGGTGTAAATAAAGGTGAATCAATAATAGAAGCTTTAAAAAGAGAAACCCTTGAAGAGGTTGGAATAATTATTGATAATAAATATATTAAACGTTATGGACTTTACATTGATAAATGGCGTTCTATTCGCTTAAGTGATAATAATGCAATATGGTTACAAAAATCATTTTGTTTCATATGCAAAAGAAAAGGTGAATTGTTAGATATAATGCCTACTGAATCTGAAATATATGATATGAGTGAAAGAAGATTTGTGTCCATCGATGATGCGATTTCGACAAATGAAGCTAGGATGCGTAGTATTGAATATTCGCCAAAGGAACGTTTTTTAGAACGTGATACAGAAATATTAAAATTAGTCAAAAAAGAATTTGAAGAGAAAAAAGAGTTATTTTTTAACTAAATTTTTATAAGATTTATTGACATATTTAAATAAATAATATAAAATGTTATAGGTTGTAACATGCACCACTTAGAAAAGGTTTAAAATATTAGTAATAATTACCTTAATAGTGAGTCTTAAAAATTATCAGGAGGTGTAACGACATGTATGCAATTTTAGAAACAGGTGGAAAGCAATACAAAGTAGAAGTAGGAACTACTTTATACGTTGAAAAGCTAGAAGCTACTGAAGGTGACACAGTTACTTTCGACAAGGTTTTATATGTTAACGGACAAGCAGGTGCTCCATATGTAGCTGGTGCTACTGTAACTGCAAAGGTTGAAAAACAAGGACGTGGAAAGAAGATTATTATCTTCAAGTATAAACCTAAGAAGAAAGAACATAACAAAAAAGGTCATCGTCAATCTTATACAAAGTTAACTGTTGAAGCAATCAATGCTTAATAGTATATGACAAAATATAGTATAAAGGAAACTTTAAATCTATATATTATTGAAATTAGTGGACATGCAAACTTTGCTGATAAAGGTGAAGATATTGTATGTGCCTCAATTTCAACTGCAATTTATATGACTAGAAACACGATTGAGCATCTAGTACCTAGTTACAATTTATCTAATATTAAATTAGATGAGGGCTATGCTTATTTTGAAGTTGATAAGAAATATGATGTTGCAGTTAAAATTCTTGAAGTATTAGAATTTACATTAAATAATTTGGAAAGTCAATTTCCTAAACATATCAAAAAAATAAAGTAGGAGGTGCTTTTATGTTAGCTTTAAATATTCAATTATTCGCTTCTAAAAAGGGAGTTGGATCTACTAAGAACGGACGTGATTCTCACGCTAAGAGATTAGGTGCTAAGGCTTCTGATGGTGAAGTTGTAACTGCTGGTTCAATTTTATATCGCCAAAGAGGAACTAAGGTTCTTCCAGGTAACAATGTTGGACGTGGTGGAGACGATACATTATTTGCTAAAACAACTGGTGTTGTTAAGTTTGAACGTGTTGGACGCGACAAAAAGCAAGTTTCTGTTTACGCAGAATAATAAATTTTGATACCCACTTTGTTGGGTATCTTTTTTTTAAAAACAGAGAGGAGGACTATAAATGTTTCTTGATTCAGTAAAAATTGAAGTTAATGCTGGTAAGGGTGGAAATGGTATTGTTGCCTACCGCCGTGAATTAAAGGTTGAAATGGGTGGTCCATATGGAGGATCTGGTGGAAAAGGTGGAGACATCGTTTTCAGAGGAAATTCAGGACTATCAACATTACTAGATTTAAAATATATGAAAGTTGTTAAAGGTAACAATGGTGAAAATGGTAAAAATAAAGGTATGTATGGTGCAAATGCCATGGATACTATTATTGAAGTACCACTTGGAACAACTGTTATTGATGATGATACAAATGAAGTAATAACAGACATTACTAAACCAGGACAAACTGCAATCATCGCTAAAGGTGGTCGTGGTGGTCGTGGAAATATGGCTTTTGCGACAGGTATTAATAAATGTCCTGACTTTTCAGAGCAAGGTGAACCAGGTGAAAGACGTTTTATTAGATGTGAATTAAAAGTTCTTGCGGATTGTGGACTTGTAGGATTCCCTTCAGTAGGGAAATCAACTCTTATCAATGCATGTTCAGCTGCAAAAGCTAAGGTTGCTGCATATCATTTCACAACTATAGTTCCAAATCTTGGTATGGTAAGATTACCTGATGAACGTTCATTTGTAATGGCTGACCTTCCAGGTATTATTGAAGGAGCTTCACAAGGTTTAGGGTTAGGACTTCAATTCCTACGTCATATTGAAAGATGTAAAGTAATTGTACATGTTATAGATATGGCCGGAAGTGAAGGAAGAGATCCTCTAGAAGATTATGAAAAGATTAATCAAGAGTTAAAAACTTATAAAATGAACCTTATGAAACGTCCTATGATTGTAGCTGCTAACAAAATGGACTTAGATGGTGCAGCAGAAAATCTAAAGAGATTTAAAGAAAAATATCCTGATTTAACAGTATACGAAATATCTGCATACACTCATCAAAATCTTGAACCACTATTATATAAAATCGCAGATACTCTTGCAGTAACTGAAGAATTTAGTTTAGTAGAAGAAGATGAAACAGATGAGGTTGTAAACTATACATTCCATGAAAAAGAAAAAATGTTTGAAATTTCAAGGGATGATGCAGGTAGATATTTAGTTACAGGAAAACCTTTAGAGAGAATTGTTGCGATGATTAATTTCAATCAAGAATCTGCTGTAATAAGATTTACACGTCAATTAAGAAGTTTTGGTGTTGATGATGCCCTTCGTAAGGCTGGATGTAAGGATGGAGACATCGTTCGCGTTCTTGATATGGAATTTGAATTTAGAGATTAAAGAAATTAGACTTTATCATTGATTTGGTAAGGTCTTTTTTTATTTAAAGTTTATGACTTCTATAATACTGCCATATATCATGATAAAATGTCTATCAAAAAGACTTTTGAATAGACTGACCTTTCTTATACGATAAATAAAGAAAATATCACATTAAAAATATAAATAATAAACTGTAGTAAAACTTAATTTGTTAGTCATAAATTTTTGCGATTTTAATACTATCCTTTATCTTTCTTATATGTAAATATAATTGACAAAAAATAAGTTTAAATTTATAATAATCATTGTAAGTTTATTATATTTACAGAAAGAGGAAATTTATAAAATGAAAAGAATTGACATTTTAAACCAAATTGCTAACATTGGTGTAGTTGCTGTTGTTAGAGGAAACAGCCAAGAACAAGCAATTAAGATTGCTGACGCTTGTATCGAAGGTGGAGTTTCTGCTATCGAATTAACTTACACAGTACCAGGAGCTCGTAGCATTATTGAGCAATTAGATGCAAAATATGGTACTCGTAAGGATGTAGTTATCGGAGCTGGATCTGTTCTTGACCCTGAAACTGCAAAGGGAGCTATTGAAGCTGGAGCTAAGTTCATCGTTGCACCTTCATTCAACCCAGAAGTAGCAAAACTTGCTAATAGATATCAAATCCCATATGTTCCAGGAACTCAAACAATTAAGGAAATTGTTACAGCTATGGAATATGGATCAGAAGTAATTAAAGTATTCCCAGGAGATATTCTAGGACCTACATTCATTAAGGATGTTCATGGACCACTTCCTTACGCTAACTTAATGCCATCTGGAGGAGTTTCTCTAGACAATATTAAGGACTGGGTTAAGGCTGGAGTTGTAGCTGTATCTGCAGGTTCATCATTAACTGCTGGAGCTAAGAAAGGTGACTATGCATTAGTTACTGAAACAGCTAAGAAGTTCATTGCTGAGTATAAGGCAGCAGTTGAAGCAAAAAACGCTAAGTAATTTATACTTAAAAAAATGGAGAGATTGTAATGGCTGAGAAAATTATTACATTTGGAGAAATAATGCTAAGATTATCTACTCCTAATAACTATACAATTAACCAAACAAATTCATTTATCTCCAACTATGGTGGAGGAGAAGCTAACGTTGCGATAGCATTATCGCATATGGGACATAAAACATACTTTATGTCTAAGCTTCCACCTAACCAACTTGGTGATGGTGCAATTTCACATTTAAGAAAACATGGAGTAAATACTGATTACATCGTAAGAGGTTCAACTACAATGGGAATTTATTTTCTAGAAACTGGATTCGGAGGACGTGCTTCAAAGGTTATTTATAACCGTAAACATAGTGCGATCACTCGTATTCAATTAGATGAGTTTAATCTTGATGAAGTATTTAAGGATGCTACATGGTTCCATGTATCAGGTATTTCACTTGCTCTTAACGAAAGAGTAAAAGTAGTAGCTATTGCTTGTGCTAAATACTGTAAA
The DNA here is from genome assembly GCA_963601055.1 of Elusimicrobiaceae bacterium. Taxonomy (GTDB): domain Bacteria; phylum Bacillota_I; class Bacilli_A; order Acholeplasmatales; family Anaeroplasmataceae; genus UBA3206. The sequence goes on along the minus strand of CAVCDW010000089.1, from coordinate 4,441 downwards.
GAACATGGTATTCCTGTATCATTTGACTTTAACTATCGTACTAAACTTTGGTCAATAGAAGAAGCTATTCCTGCATATAGAGAAATTATTCAATATGTAGATGTAACATTTGGAAGTTTCTTTGACGCAAATACCCTAATTGGTATTCCTCTAGATGAAGGTCTAGAAAACGCATCTATGCATGAAAAACGTGCTAATGTTTTCCCTAAGTTAATGGCTAAATATGGTGTAAAATACATGTTTGGTACTGATAGAGTTATATATTCAGCTACTGAAAATTCACTTGCTGGATATGTTTATCATCAAGATAAATTCTATCTATCTGAGCCTATCAAATTTATGATTTATGACCGTATTGGTGGTGGAGATGCATTCGCATCTGGTGTAATTCACGGATTATTAAAGAATTTTGATGATCCTAATTATGCTGTAAACTTTGGTTTAGCAACATCTGTGTTAAAACATACTATTTATGGTGATGCTTGTACATTAACTGCAGATGAAATTGAAGACTTTATGAACCAAAATGGAACTGCTGAAGTTCAAAGATAGGAGAAATTTTAAATGATTATTGGTAAATTAAAAGACCTTTATAGATATAAAGGAATTTCTAAAAATATTGATACTGCAATTGATTTTCTTTTAAACAATGATGTTTTAGCAATGGAAAAAGGTAAATATCATATTGATGGTGACAATGTCATCTTAAACCGTGATACTTATGTTGCTAAAGATTTACAAGATTGTTTCTATGAAAATCATAAGAACTACATGGATCTTCAAGTAGTTCTAAAAGGAAAAGAAGTATTTGCTTATACAGATATTTCAAATCCTACATTAAAGGTTACAACTCCTTATAATGTTGAAAAGGATGTAACTAAATATTCATGTGATGGAGGAGTATTCTTCACACTTGAAGAAGGGTATGCACTTGTTTACCCTGAAGATGTACATTTAGCTAAATGTAAAGCTAACGATGAAATCGTTGAAAAAGCTGTATTAAAAATCAAAATAGAAGATTAATTATTTAAGGAGAATATAATGAAAAATTTAACTATTAAAGCATCTAAAAAAGTTGTAACAATGGGAGAAATCATGTTACGTCTTTCTACACCTGCTAACACTAGATTTGTTCAAGCAAATCAATTCGATATCATTTTCGGTGGAGGAGAAGCTAACGTTGCAGTTTCAGCTGCTAACTACGGACTTCCAGCTACATTCGTTTCTAAATTACCTGCTAACCCAATTGGTCAAGCTGCTCTAAATTCACTTCGTCGTTATGGAGTAGATACTACTCATATCGCTCGTGGTGGAGAAAGAATCGGTATTTATTATTCTGAAACTGGAGCTTCAATGAGAGGATCTTCAGTAGTTTATGACCGTGCTCACTCATCAATCGCAGAAGCTTCTGTATCTGATTTCGATTTCGATGCAATTTTCGAAGATGCTGCATGGTTCCACTGGTCAGGAATTACACCTGCAATCTCTGATGCATCTGCATTAGTTCTTGAAGCTGCATTAAAGGCTGCTAAGAAACATGACGTTATTGTTTCAGTTGACTTAAACTTCCGTAAGAAATTATGGACTTCAGAGAAGGCTATTTCTGTTATGAAGCCATTAATGAAGTATGTTGACGTATGTATCGGAAACGAAGAAGATGCTGAATTATGCTTAGGATTTAAACCAGATGCAGACGTAAATGCTGGTAAGACTGATGCTGCTGGATACGAAGGAATCTTCAAAGCTATGAAGAAAGAATTTGGATTCAAGTATGTTGTATCTACACTTCGTGAATCATTCAGTGCTACATTCAATGGATGGAAAGCTCTAATTTATGATGGAGAAGAATTCTATCAATCAAAGAGATATGAATTAAATCCAATTGTTGACCGTGTTGGTGGAGGAGATTCATTTGCTGGTGGTCTTATTTATGGTATGATCACTAAGGCTACTCAAGGAGAAGCTTTAGAGTTTGCTGTAGCTGCTTCTGCATTAAAGCACACTATTAATGGTGACTACAACTTAGTTACTGTTGATGAAGTTGAAAAACTTGCTGGTGGAGACGCTTCAGGAAGAGTTGCTAGATAATTACTCTAAACTAAAGGGAATGCTTATGCATTCCTTTTTTTTATAAAAAATTTACAAAAAATAAATACCATTTATATGCTTGTTATGGTAAAATGTTTATGCTTAAAAAAATCATAGAAAAGGAGGATTAATAAAATGGAAAATATCGACTTTGTTTCGCAAATTGAAAAGATCATAAATAGTGATTTAAGCAATGAAGAAAAGAAAGAAAAACTTTCAGATTATCATGAAAATGATATTGCAAGTGCCATTGTTAAATTATCAAAAGAAGAACGTCTAAAATTATATAAAATAATTGGTGTAGACATGGCCTCGGAAGTATTCTCTTATTTAGATAATGTAGATGAATATATCGAAGAACTAGATTATGAACAAGCAGCTGATATCATTGAACAAATGGATGCAGACGATGCGGTAGATGTTCTAGATGAACTTGATGAAGATGACGCATTACAAATCATTAAACGTATGGATAATGAATCTGCTGAAGACATTAAACTTATTAATTCATATGAAGATGATGAAATTGGTAGTAAAATGACTACTAACTTCATTAGTGTTACCCATGGTAATGATATTAAAAATACTATGAAAGAGCTTATTAAACAAGCTGGAGAAAATGATAATATCAATAAAATTTTTGTTGTAAATGAAGATAATACTCTTTATGGAATGATTAATCTAAAAGATTTGATTTGTGCAAGAAAAGATTCAAATATTGAAGATATTATTTTAATTAATACGCCTTTCTTACACGATAAAGAAATAGTATCAGATGTTATTAATAGAATAAGAGATTATGATCTAGATGTAATCCCTGTCCTTGATACAGAAAATAAACTAGTAGGAGTTATCACATCATCAGATATTACTGAGGTTGTCGATGATGAGATTTCTGATGACTACGCAAAACTAGCCGGATTATCAGAAGAAGATGAAATAGATGAGTCTCTTTTTAAATCATTAAAGAAGCGTCTACCTTGGCTTATTATCTTAATGTTCTTAGGTCTTGTTGTATCAACTGTAACTGGAAGATTTGAAAAAGTAATCGCAGCTCTTCCTGCAATAGTTGCGTTCCAATCAATGGTTTTAGATATGGCAGGTAATGTAGGTACACAATCCCTTGCCGTAACTATTCGTTATATATCAGATGATGAAGAAAACAAGAAGAATGCTCGTAAAATCGTTTGGCATGAATTTAAAATAGGAGTTTTAAATGGTTTAATACTAGGAGTAATAGGTGTACTATTTATCACTCTATATTTAGGTCTAACTAAGACAAATGTTTATCAAAACACTGATTTTAGTTGGTTAGAATGCCTAAGAGCCGGTGGTATTGTAGGTACTGCTTTATTCTCGGCAATGGTACTATCATCATTTACAGGATCATACCTACCTATTTTACTTGCAAAAATGAAAATAGACCCTGCAGTAGCTTCTGGACCATTTATTACTACAATAAATGATTTAATCGCAATTGTAATATATTATGGCCTTGCTTATTTATTATTTATGGCTGTCTAGATAAGGATGTTTTATACATCCTTTTTTTACATAATTTCACATCAAATTTTTATTGTAAAAAATAGAATTATAATAGATAATATTTTTAAGGAGGATGATACTTTGAAGGATTATTATAAAATACTTGGCATAGATTATAACGCATCAGATGATGAGATTAAAAAAGCTTATAGAACTCTTGCTAAAAAATATCATCCGGATGTATCTACTGAAGAGGATGCGACAGAAAAATTTAAAGAAATAAATGAAGCATATCAAATTTTATCAGATAAAGATAAGAAATATATTTATGATAATAGTAGAAATACTAGTACAGCTAGTACCGCTAATAATACATATTATAATGGTTCATATGAAAGAAATTTCTTTTATGCCAAAATTTGTCCACATTGTGGTAAAATTGTAGACATAAATTATAAATATTGTCCTAATTGTAAATTTGATTTTAATTTTAAATACGACGAAGAAAAAGACTATACTGGACCATATTTTACAGGATCTATTGTTCATGGCTTTATTCTAGGTTTTGTTTTTAATGTTATAGGTTTGATTCTAGCATTCACCTTTGGTAAAAAAAGAACCATGATAGGATCCTTTGCAGGATTTATGGTATTTCTTATTTTAGTAGGACTTTTAATTTAAAGAAACCGTTAAAAAGGTTTCTTTTTTTTATGGTTAACATAATAAAATGTTGAACAAAAAATAAAATAATTTATAATAAAAATAAGTGGTGATTTTTATGCCTTATGGACTTTATATTCATATTCCGTTTTGTAAATCAATTTGTTCATATTGTGATTTTTGCAAGATGGTAGTACTAAAAAAAGAA
>CAVCDW010000088.1:0-9419 GCA_963601055.1 Elusimicrobiaceae bacterium | reverse complement strand
ATATATGAGTACGGCTGAAATTAAGGAAATTGAAACTAAAGGATTAGATGAAAAAAAGAAGCAATTTTATTCTAGAGTAAATGATGTTATTGATTTAGCAAATGAATTAAAAGACAATTTACTTTTAAAAAAAGAGATAGCGACTTTAGATAATTCTTTGTCTAATTTGTTTGAAAAAGCAGTTAATAGTATTCAAAAAGTTAAAAAAACTAATTCTGATGAATGGGCATTAATAGAAAAAGTTATTCTAAATACAGAACGTAAAATCAACGAAATTAAAAAAACAAATGAAGAGATAGTAGCTTATTATAATTCTTGTGATTTTGCTAAGGTAAAAGAGTCTTGCAAATTGTTGATGGATTCACAAAAAGATTTTAATGATTATATTAAAAATAAGGTAGAGACTATCCAAAAATTATTTGGTTCAAGAATTGAACGTAGTGAAACAAAACATGAAGATATCTACCAATATATTAGACCATATAAAAAAACAATTTCACCATTTGTTGCTGAAGTTTCACAACAGGTATTTTCTAGTGCCGAAAATAGTCCTATTCAATACGTAATAAAATATTTTTATCCTTATAAGTCATATTACGCTGAACAAATTGATAATTTAAAAATATTGTTAAATGAAATGGAAACTTTAAAGGAAGCAAAAGTAATTATAGATAATTACAAGAAGGATTATGAACAATACCTACAAACAGTTCCAGAGGTTGTTATGCAAAATGATGAAAAAGGATTTTATACCAGGTTAGGATTTGCGACAATCGATGAATCTATATTAAAATTTGAATATACTTTTTCATATACTAGTAATGGTGGAATGGCTCATCGTACGTTTCCAATACCAATGACTGAAGAAAATATATCTGAGATAATAAAAGAATTACAAAATAGATTATCAATTACGGCTTTAGCTAAGGAACAAAGAGCATTGATGACACCAAAATTAAGACTTAAAATAAAAGAAAGAGATAATTATACTTGCTGTATCTGCAAAAATTCTACTCATAATGAGCCAAACTTGCTATTAGAAATTGATCATATTACACCGATATCTAAAGGTGGATTAACAATTGAAGATAATTTACAAACATTATGTTGGAAATGTAATAGATCAAAGAGCGATAAATTGGTATGACAATATTAAATAAATCAACTGCCATTTATGGGTTGTTTAATAAATATTTTGTATTAGAATATATTAGAGATTTTTATGAATCATTACACAAAACTATATTATTGATGATATAGATAGTTATATTAAAGAATCTTTAATTAAATAAATTTTTAGGAAGTGTTAATATGGAAATTATAAGAATTAAAAATTCATCAAATCCATTATATATACAAGCAATAGAACTTTATAAAATAAGTTTTCCATATCATGAACAACGTGAAGATGTATCACAACAAAATATTTTAGAAAATGATGATTATCACTTTGATGTGATATGCGATAATAATAATTTTATAGGTTTTATATTATATTGGGATCTAAAAGATTGTTTATATATTGAACATTTTGCAATAGATGTTGCACAAAGAAACAAACATTATGGACAAAAAGTTTTAAATATGTATAATGGTAAAACTTTAATACTTGAAATAGATCCACCAAAAGATTTTATTTCAATAAAACGTAAGGGTTTTTATGAAAGATGTGGATTTAAAGAAAATTCGTATGCTCATATTCATGGGAATTATCATGCTGGATATAATGGACATGAACTCGTTGTTATGAGCTCACCTAAAGCTTTAAATATTGACGAATATGAGAAGTTTAACAATTATTTACAGAGTGTTGTAATGAAAAATGTATACTAAAATGAAAACGATTTAAAAAATAAAATTTTAATTCTTGACTATAAATTTAAATCAACTATAATGTACTTGTATTTGGTAAATTAGTACCGATACTATCGGTTTAAAATCCGACAATTTTATATACCTTTCTAGCTGGACAGTTGACCTGAAACAACTGTCCTTTTTAATTTTAATAAAAACTATAAACATTTAAAATTTGTGCTATAATAGTTTGTGAAAGGGTGATATATTATGGAAATGTTAGATGTTTTAAAATCAAGAAGATCATGTCGTAAGTTCTCTAAAGAAATGGTATCAGATGAGAATATTAAGAAGGTTATTGAAGCTGGGCTATACGCACCAAGTTCAAAAAACATTCAAACAGGAATAATACTTACTATTACAAACAAAGAAGTACGAGACAAACTTAGTGTTTTAAATGCTAAAATCGGAGGAAGAGAAGGAGATCCTTTTTATGGTGCTCCTGTAGTATTCTTAGTACTAGTTAAAAAAGGTCCTAACTGTGTTTATGATGGATCAATAATGATTGAAAATATGCTTGTTGAAGCTGAAGCTTTAGGTTTAGGTTCAATTTGGATTCATAGAGCTAAAGAAGAATTAGAATCTGCAGAAGGTAAAGAGATATTAAAAGACGCAGGACTTGATTTTGATGAATATGAAGGAATTGGACATGTATGTTTAGGACATAGTCTAGTTGAAGAGTATCCTGCAAAGAATATTAAAGACGGAAGAGTTATTTATATCAAGTAGTATGGAATTAAAAGATATAATGAATTATAAAAACTTTGCTGTAGTAGGTAATACTATAGTAGAAGGTAAATATGCTAAAAAAATAAAAGATAATTTAATTCATTATGGGTATAATGTATATCCCATATATAAAGAATTAAAGTCTTTAAATGATGTTAGTGATGAAATTGATGTTATAGTTTTGTGCATAAATCCTAGTTTAGGAATTAATTTTTTGAAAGAATGTACAAAAGATTATAAGACAGTCTTAATCCAACCAGGTGCTGAATCAGATGAAATTAAAAATTATTTAAATGAAATGAAAAAGCCATATTTAGAAGGTTGTGCGCTAGTTGGACTTACAAGATTTAAGGGTAAATTATTAGATTAAGAAAAAAGAACACCGGATTATTTCTAGTGTTCTTTTTATAAGATTAATGATGATGTGAACAATTATGTAATGCGTCTTTATTAAATGTTAAAGTACCATTAATAAAGTTTGTTAGCGCATCTTTTGCGCTACCTGAAACACCATTAAATACTTTGATGTTATTTTTTGTAAGTAGTTCATAAGCGAATGTTCCCATTCCTCCACATATTAGCGCATCTATTCCTAAGTTTTTTAAAAAAGGAATAAGATCAATGTGGGAAGCTCCAGCAGTAGGAACTACCTTAGAAGATATAATCTTGTTATCTTCTATTTCACATACCATAAATTCTTTGGTGTCTCCAAAGTGTTGGAATACCATTTCTTGTTGATAAGTTATTGCGACTAGCATATTAATCCTCCATTTTTTGAATTTTAACATATTTTTTGAAAAATACAAAGTAAAATACAATATTAACTAATATATATTTTTTGAAAGGATATATGGATATGATACTAATAATTGCTGAAAAACCTAGTGTAATGAAAAATATAATAGATGCCAAACTTGAAGATGTTAAGCCACGTAGTGCTAAAGGCGCAGCTTTTGGTAAGAATTTTATTTATACACATTGTATAGGTCATCTTTTAACATTAAAGATGCCAGGGGATATAGATATAAAATATAGGCAATGGAATCTTGATACATTACCATTTGATTTTGATGATATACCACTAGAAGTAAATAAAAATGTTAGTGAACAATTTAATATAGTTAATTCCTTAATCAAAAGAGATGATATAAGTGAAGTTGTTAATGCGTGTGACTCTGATAGAGAAGGGGATTTAATATTTAGAAACCTTTATCACTATGTAGGGAAAAAGGGTGTAAAAGTTTCTAGAATGTGGATTGAATCACAAACACCAGAAGGTATTTTAGAAAGTTTTAATGAACGTCTTAGTGAGAGTGTATATAACAATGTTTATTTTGCAGGTAAATCACGCTCTTATGCAGACTATATCATAGGTCTTAATGCGACTAGAGCTATGACTACTAAATTTGGTAATGGTAGTGTTCTTACAATCGGACGAGTTCAAACACCAACACTTAGAATAATTTGTGATTTAGAAAATGAAATTAAAAACTTCAAACCACAAACTTATTACAAAATTAAAGCCATAGCCCATAAAGAATATACGCCAATTAGTGCATATTATGTTAATCTGGATTTAGATGGTAATAAATTTAAAATTAAAGAAGATGCAGAAAAGCGAATAGATAGTATTGGAGTAGGTAATGCTAAATTAGTAGTATGTGAAACAACAAAAAGGTATGAGAAACCTAAAATGTTATATTCCTTATCAGATCTTCAAATTGATATGGATAAAAGATATAAAATGAGCGCAATGGATGTCCTAAATACAGCACAAGCACTTTATGAAACTCATAAACTTATTACATATCCACGTACAGATGAAAACCATATATCAGAGAGTTTAGCTAAAAAGACATATCAAATCCTTAATTCTTTAGTTGTCTCAACAGAAGTTTGTAAAAAAATAATTAGTGAAAAAAGACAAATCAATAAGATGATGATTTCAAAGAAGGATATAGGAGCGCATGAGGCTCTTACACCTACAAACTTTAAGACAACAAGAGAAAAAATCCTTGAGCTTAATGATTTTGAAAAGAAAGTATATATGGCTATAGTTGAAAGATTTTTAGCTGCTTTCCTAGATGACGCCGTACTTGAAAAACAAAAAATAGAATTTGTAAGAAATGATGCGCATTTCCAAACAGAAATGGAAATATGCACATCACTTGGTCATAGAGAAGCTTACAAATATGGTAAAAAGCCATCAGAGGTTAAAAACTTTTTACCACTTAAAAAAGATGATGAGATAGAAATAGATAAACTAGAACTAGAAGAAGGTAAAACTACACCACCTTCTAGATTTACTGAAGGTTCTTTAATACGTATGATGAAGAATCCATCAAAATATGTTGAATCAAAAGATGATAAAGATGTATTAAAGAAAACTGAAGGAATAGGAACTGAAGCTACTCGAGCGCAAATTATCGTTGATTTAAAAAATAGAGGATTTATTGAATTAGATAAAAAGAAATCAATAATTGCGACCAAAAAAGGATTAGATTTAATAGATACCATTCCAGGTGATGATATTAAATCGGTATCTTTAACTGCTATGTTTGAAAGAAAACTAGATTTAATATCTAAGGGAGAATATGACCATAAAGTATTCCTTTTAGATATAAAAGATTTCACTAAAAAGTTTGTATCAGATATTAAAGACATAAATAGTATTGATTCAAGATTATCAAATATTGTTTGTAAGTGCCCTATATGTGATAGTAATATTGTAGAACGTGAGAAAGTATATTCTTGTACTAATAAAGAATGTAAGGTATATATTCTAAAGAATGCGTTAGGTGCTAAACTTATCACTAAAACACAAGCTAAAAATTTACTTACAACAGGAGATAGTAAGACTAAAGTGTTATGCACATCAAAAAAGACAAAACATGATTTTGAAGCTTTAATGCGCTATGAATACAAAAAAGACTTAGAATACCCTAATGTACTTAGTTTTGATTTTAATGCGGACGCATTATCAGAAGAAGAAACATTGTCTTTAAAAGAGGAAATAAAGCCTGTATGTAAATGTCCTGTGTGCGGAGATTTAATTATTGATGATAAGTTTAAATATTACTGTAAAAATGAAAAATGTAATGTTGTGCTTTACAAAAACGCAAGAGGTGCTAAGAATATTACTAAAAAAGATGCTAAAGAATTATTTACAAAAAAAGAAACATCACAAAGAGTAAAAGTAGTAATTAACGATAAGGAATGTGAAGTGTATTTAAAATACAATTATGACGCTTCAAAGAAATATCCAAATCAAATAGAATACATATTTGATAAACAGGATGATAAATAACTTTATCATCCTATTTTATTGTGATAAAATTACAATAGGTGATTTATATGGCAAAGGATTTTTTATATAGAAAAGGTTCTAAATATTATATATTTGATATAGTTATGATCGCATTAACTGTAATAAATGTTGCAGGTTTTATAATAGACTATAATTATTACGGATTGAAATGGCCAATATTTGGTTATGTTTTGTTCGCATTATTCTATTTGGTATTATTCATACTTGGACGTGCATTATTTAAATTTGAATCGTTTTTAGCATCAAGCTTAATACTTTTAAATGTGTTAGAACTTCCAATACTTTTTTATCTATATGGAACTAATATGTTAGTATATCTTCTTGTAGGTACTGTGTCTGTCGTTGTGTGCCTTAAAAAAGATAGAAAGTGGATTATTACCATTTTAATTTTATTAATAGATTTAGGTGTCATGGTACTATCATATAAAAACCCACAATCACTTATTAAAGATTTAATATCTAGTGATGATTCTATAATGTTAAGATATAAGAATATAGTTGCGGATGTATCATATTTTATAACTGTCTCAATATTAATGTTAATATCTGAAATATTATTAAAAAGATACGCAAATATTAAACGTACAAATCAAACACTTACAGAAAACATTAGAAGTTTATCAAAAAGAGATAGTTTAACTAGATTATTTAATAAGAAATTTATTGATGAATACATCAAAAATTTGATTGAAGCTGGAAGAGGTTTTGGTGCTAGTGTATATAAAATATCATCTTTTCAATCACTAGAGGATAAATACGGGGCACAATACAATGATGTTATTACGGTAGGACTTGCGGAAATATTTTTAGGTGAAGGTGTTGAGGATGCAGTAATAGGTAGATATTCAAAATCTTCATTTGTTCTAATATTCTCAAGTTCTGATAAAATGAATGAGATAACAACAAATATTGATACTAAAATTGATAGTGGGACATTTTCAAATATTAAAATCCTAAGAGGTAGTGAGGTTGTAAAAAAAGATGATACAACTGAAACATTCTTAAAAAGGCTAGAAAATACAGTGAAAGGTTATGGTGATATGTGTGAAGATAGAGACATTCTATGATTATTATAATTTAATGGATTGTAACATTTTAAGTGCCATTTCAAATGGTAATGAATTAAAATTACTTTTAGAATTAAATTCCCACTTGAATTTAATGGGAAATGGAATTAGACCAGAACTTGATGTAGTGTATAAACATTTATTTGTGTTTTTATATGAAGGAGAACAAGTGTCTTTTAATAAAGATATAAAAGTAAATGAATATAGTTTAGTAGATGGTAAGATAAGACTTAATATTAATGGTGTTATACTATATCTTACAAGTATAAAAGAAATAATTAACAATTATGTATAAATTATATACTGATAATAAAATAAAAATAAAAATTACAAATAAAGATATCATAAATCATATTAATAAAATTAATGATTTAAAAAGAAAAGAAGACTCACTTGTAGCGTATTCTTTACTTGAATATGCTTTAATGAGTTATGGTATTAATGATTTTGAGATCGATTTTTCAGGAAAGCCTAAACTAATAAATTCGGATATATTTTTTAATATATCGCATGATGATGGCATGTCAGCTGTTGTGCTTTCGAAAGAATGTATTGGTGTTGATTTAATGCATATTAGGAAAATAAATAAAAAGATCATTGATTACATCATTAACCCTAATGAAAAATATCCTGAAAATGATTTAGAATACACCACTTTATGGTGTATGAAAGAATCATATATAAAATATAGTGGGAAAGCTATATCATCTGATATGAAGTTGATTAATACTAATTTATATAAGTATGATGTAAAAAAATATGATGACTTTATTGTAGTTATTTGTACCGGAAAGAAATAGAGGATAAACATGAAAACTTTAATTGATTTAGCGAATGCAGTAGTCCCAAATATTTTGCATGATAGAGCTTATTATTTAAATAAATACACAAATCGTGAAGGTGTTATTACAAGGTTTGCGCCATCACCTACAGGCTTCTTACATACAGGTTCATTATATATGGCTTTAATAAACTATAAGATAGCTAAGGATAATGATGGTATATTTTATCTTCGTATTGAAGATACTGATACTAAAAGAGAAGTGGATGGTTCACAAGACACTATTATTTCTATGCTTAAAGAATTTGGTATAGAATTTAATAATGATGAGAAATACGGGCCATATATTCAATCACAAAGAGATTGTATATATAATGCGTTTATATATGATTTAATCTTACAGGATAAGGCTTATCCTGATTTTATTAGTGAAGAGGAATTAGAAAAAATAAGAAAATCCCAAGAAACTAAAGGTGAAAGAATAGGGTATTATAAAGAATACGCAGTTGGAAGAATGTTAAGCATTGATGAAATGATAGAGCGTATTAACAATAAAGAGCCATATGTAGTGCGTATTAAATCTAGAGGAGATTTTTCTAAGAAGTTTATTTTTAAAGATATGTTAAGAGGAGAAATAAGTTTCCCAGAAAACGATTTTGATATCGTAATACGTAAAAAAGACGGACTTCCTACATATCACTTTGCGCATGCGGTTGATGATACACTTATGCATACATCAATTGTAATTCGTGGTGAGGAATGGCTTAATAGTATTCCGGTGCATTATGAATTATTTAATCTTTTAGGATTTGATATGCCTAAATATATGCATATATCATCAATTTTAAAACAATCAGATGATGGATCACATAGAAAACTTTCAAAGCGTAAGGATCCTGAAGCTTCCGTTTCATACTTACTTCAAAGTGGATATCCTAAAAAAGGTATTTTAGATTATCTTTTAATTCTTGCGAATTCAAAGTATGAAAATAGCATGAGTGATGATTATAAACTTGATTTCAAAAATTTTAGTATTACAGGTTCAACATTTGATGTTATGAAACTTGAAAGTGTATGCAAAGAAAGAATACATAACATGGATATTGATGTCTTACTAGAGGATATTTTAAATTATGCAAAAGAATATAATCAAAAATTATATAATATTATTTTAAAAGATCAAAAATATTTTAAGAAAATATTAATGTTTGAACATTATCCACAAGAAAGAAAAGATTATTCAAAATATTCTGAAATATTAGATAAAATATATTATTTCTATAATGATTTATTTGATGAACTTCCTTATGATTATCTAGATATAGATAGCAGTGTTGTTAGTCAAAGTTTAGACATAATTAAAAATGTTGGGTTTAATTTAGATGAGGCATCATGGCTACAAGAATTAAAATCTAGAGCATCTTTAATTGGGTTTGCGAAAAACAAAAAAGAAAAAGTTGAAAAAGGATTAAATTACATGTTTGGTGATTTTATGAAAATATTAAGAATTGCGATATGTAAGAAGAATGAATCATTTTCAATTTATGATGTAATAAAACTAATAGGCCATGATGAGGCTATTAGAAGAATTAATGATTTATATAATAAATAATGTAAAAGGCTCTTGCTAGATTTCTAGTAAGAACCTTTTTTACAAAAT
>CAVCDW010000087.1:0-9695 GCA_963601055.1 Elusimicrobiaceae bacterium | reverse complement strand
AGAAAATATTATCTGAATTAAGATCAAATCTAGCTAGCAATAAAAAGTATGAGGAAAAATATCAAAGTATTATTGATAAGATAGATTCCTCTTCAAAATCGATTGCCTTAAAAATAATAACTTTTGGAATTTATGCTTATTTAGTATCTAAAGAACGATATAATAGATATTTATTTAAATATAATTATTATAATAAAATGAATGCAGATAATATTCGCGATATCGCAAATTTAGAGGGAATAATAGCTTTATATCAAGATGAAAAAGAAACTATAGAATCGTTAACATTTGTTTCAAATTTAGAGTTTAATAGAAAAAAAGAAGTATTAAATGTGGAAAAAAACGAGACGTTAAGTTTAGTTGTTCCACTTGTAGAATAGAGGGATTATTTTGGGATTATATAAATGTAAAATGTGTGGTGGAACATTAGAAACAGAAGAAAATAAATATATTGTTACATGTGATTACTGTGGCATTACACAAACTATTCATAGCTTTGATAATGAAAAGAAAATAACACTATTTAAAAGAGCAAATGCATTAAGATTTAAATGTGAATTTGATAAAGCAGCAGCTATTTATGAAACAATTATAGACGATTTTCCAAAAGAGGCTGAGGCATATTGGGGTTTGTTATTATGTAAATATGGAATTGAATATGTTGACGATCCTAAAACAGGGAATAAGATTCCTACGTGTCATCGAACTGAATTTTCTTCTATTTTAAAGGATGCGGATTATAAAAATGTAATTAAGTACTCTGACGTAGTTGCAAGAGATGTATACAAAGAAGAAGCTGGTGAGATAGATAAATTACAAAAGGATATCCTTACAGAATCTAGCAAGGCCAATCCATTTGATATTTTTATTTGTTATAAGGAAACTTCAGATGGAGGTTCAAGAACTGAGGATTCTGTTATAGCAGAATCTATTTATGATGAATTGACATCAAAAGGTTATTCGGTTTTCTTTTCTAGAATCACATTAGAGTCAAAATTAGGTGGGGAATATGAACCAATTATATTTGCGGCCCTACATTCATCAAAAGTAATGGTACACGTCACAACTAGTGGTGATAATTCGGATTCAGTTTGGGTTAGAAATGAATGGTCTAGATTTGTTCAATTAATATCTAGCGGACAAAAGAAAGTGTTAATTCCTGTTTATAAAGGAATCACTCCATATGAATTGCCAACAGAACTTCAACATTTACAAGGACAAGATTTCTCTAAAATAGGAGCAATGCAAGATCTTGTACGTGGAATTGAAAAAATATGTGGTAAGAAAAGTATTAATAAAGAAAAAATTTTAGTTTCAGAAAATGATTTGTTTAATAAACATTTAGAGCAAGGTAAAATATATCTTTCTAGAGGACTATGGGATAATGCAAATGATGAATTTAAGAGTGCATCAAAATTATCTGAAAAACCTGGCCAAGCGTATTTGGGTCTATTATTTTCAAATTTTAAGGTTAAAAGTATTAAAACATTTTGTTCTAAATGTATAAACGATGATTTGTTTGATAATAGTTTTTTTAAAACATTTAAAAATAATGTTGATGATACCGTGACAGATGAATATGATCAAATAATAAATGCGGTCATTGCAATGGAAGATAAAAAAGCCTTAAATGATGCTATAGAAAAACTTTATGATGGTGCTTGGAAAGAAGCTGACGAAATGATTTCAAACTATCATCATAAAGAGAACATTCAAAATGACTTTAATGAAGTTAAATTACAATACATAAAAACAAAAAAAGATTTTAAATTTACTGTATACTACTTTAGTAGATTGAATGATTTGATTAATATATGTGAAAGTTGTAAAGATTATCTTGGTGTTTCTGATATACTTCAAAGTTTGATTGATATTAAAAATGCCATTATAGAAGAAAATAGAATAGAGTGTGAAGAAAAATTCAAACTTAATTACCCTTATAAGATTGATTTACCTAGTTTATATGATTTTTCTATAAAATTACGCATATTAAAATGTAAATTAAATGTGTTTGAATTTGCGACAGAAGAATTAAAGAATACTTATACAAAGACTATTTATTATGAAAAATGGCTTAACGAGCAATTAATTAAGTATCTTAAAAAATATAATTCAGAAGTCGATGTATACATTGCAAAAACGATTGCTAGTAGAAATTCTTGTAAATCAAGTGATTTAGAAAAAATGTTAGAAGAACTTGAATTCAAAAATAAATCGGTTAAGCGAAAAATATTAGGAAATAATCTGTAATGTTATTAATGATAATTGGATTAATAGTTAATATAAAAAAGAATATGTAAAATTTCAATCAAATTTATGCATAAATTTAATAAAGAATATTAAAAATGCTTTTTAAATTGGTTAATATATGCTATAATTTAAATATATGAATGGAGTGAATACAATGAATACAAACATATTAACAAAAAATAAAAAAAGAGGATTTACATTAGTAGAACTACTAGTTGTAATCGCTATTCTTGCTATCCTTGCATCAGTTACAGTAGTAGGATACATAAGCTTTACAAAGAGAGCTAAAGATTCTAATGCTTTAACAGAACTTACAGAAGCAAGAGAAGTTATTAGAACAGATTATTTAAATGAAGGTACTCATTACTATAAAATTACAAATGATGAAAGTAATAATTATACTGCAGTTGAAGATAACTCAACTTATAATTTAACATTGACTTATGATCAAACAACTAAAACTTATACCTTTAATACTACAGTATATAAAAATGGAAAAGAAGATACTTCTTCTAGTTCAACAACAAAACCAACTTGGGACACTGTTATTAAAGCAATATTTTCTGAGGACTTATCTTCATTAAAAGGTACATTCTATGTTAATGTAAATGAAAAAACAATTACATCTATTGCATATGCATCATCATCTGAAGGATATGCAAAATGGGATATTGCAGAAGATGAAATTGCTACTGCAGATTCTACTGTTGCAAGTGACAATAATACTGTATCAATCACAACAATTGCTAAATAACAAAATTAAAAAAGAATTCCTCTAGTATTTAAATCTTGAGGAATTTTTTTAAAATGTTGCAATTTATTTAATATATAATCTTTTAATAAATTAATTTATGTAATATATTATAATTGAGAGTGTTTTAAAAAGGATTTTATATGAAAAAAAGTATTATGAAAAATAAAACAAAAAAAGGGTTCACGCTTGTGGAATTATTAGTAACTATTTTTTCTGCGACACTATTTCTTACAACGCTTATAACAGCCTTAATTTTTGTCCAAAAACTTAATAAAAATCTTATTTCAACATCATCTAATATGTATAAAGTAAGGGTAGTTAAGAATTATATTTTAGATAATTATAATGAAGGTGATTCTATTAGAATTGATGGTGATGATGTTTATTATAACGATAAAGTTATTGCGTCTAACACAAATATAAAAAGTATTTCTATTTTTGATGAAGAATTAAACGCTGATAAATACTACACAATGTGTAAGATAGAATACAATGATAAAACAAGTAAAGAATTTAAATTTATAATTGAAGCGAAGAAGGGGGATTAATATGGAACTATTTTTAAGAAGAAATAAAAACATAAGTACATTAAATTTTTTTAAGAAAACTACCCCTAACTATTTTGAAATATTTTATTTTGATGTAAGTGAGCCATTCATAGTTATTAAAATATTTAAGAATAAAATTCTTAAAGAAATTAAGCATATTGCGCTTAAAGACGTACAAATAGATGGTGGTGTTATTTTAAATACTAGTAATGTTATATCTATTTTAAAAGAATATTTAGATGATCTTAACAAGAATAATAAAAGTATTGAAAAGTATTTTATTGATTTAAAAATTTGTAGTACAAATATTTTTAAGTCAACAATATCATTACCTAAAATATCTTGGTTTAAAGAATTCAAATTAAAACAAAATGAACTTAAAGATAACTTTGATAAATATAATAAGCATTATAAATTAATTGAAGATAAATATAATTATAATCTTGGTGTAGTTTATAATGAATATTTTATTGATAACAACATTATAAAGAATTGGTTAGAAATATCAAAAGCACTAGATATTAAATTATCTTCCATTCAACTTTTCTCAGGATATTTATTTGAGAATATTAAAGAAGGTAGGGTAGACTTTTTTGATAATCAAGATGATGCTAAAAAAGTACTTAAGAATGGTGATTTTGCGATAATCCATATTTATAATGGTTGTGCCAACTTCATACTATCATCAGAAAATAAGATTACTAACACATATGTTTTTTCATATACTTCAGCATATGACATTATAAATAAATTTATTTTAATTATTGGAAAACATGAATTCAATTTTGAAAAGAAGATGATTAAAAATATATTTATTGATAGTGATATTGAATTAAACATAGAAGAATATCTAGAAAATGTTTGTGTACACAATATTCATTTTAATGTTTTTGATGATATGAAAAAGGATGATTCTAGTGAATAAAAGAGATGGATTTACCCTAGTTGAAGTGTTAGTGTCAATAACAGTATTTTTGATAACTTTTATGGGAATAATATCTGGTTATTATTTAATTGAGAAAAGAGTTTTTAAGCAAGAAGAATATCAATACATTGAAAACATATGCTTAGACATCGATAAAATATATGATAACGAAGGTTATAGTGGACTTGTTAATTTATATGGATTTAATGTTATAGAAGATAATATATCAAGTGGTGAAATATATTATGATAAAGACTATAAACTTTGTAGCGCAAATTATAAATATATTCTAAGCTATTCGTATAAGTGCGAAAGCGATGTTTCATTTATTATATCGATTAAAAATGATGTTAATAACTATTATGTCATTAAAGATTTAGAATATGGGCATAGTAGGTATGATGATAGTTTAAAAGAGGTTAGTGTATGAAGAGAAGAATGAATAATAAAAAAGATGCGTATGTACTAGCTATTACTATTGTTATTACATTTGTTATTACACTTACTGTAGTTACGCTTTTTAGTTTGGTGTATAGATATTCTAATACTATCTCTAAAGATATAGAGAATTTAAGAGAAATTGTAAAAAACTATAAGTAAGGGGTATTATATGAACTATATTATAGGAGTGTTTATATTTATCTTAGGTAGTGTGATTGCGTCTTTCTTAGGAGTCGTCATATATAGAGTACCTAATGATATGAGTATTGTTAAACCTAATTCTTTTTGCCCAGAATGTAAAAAAAGTATTAAATGGTATGATAATATTCCAATTATAAGTTATTTAATATTAAGAGGAAAGTGTAGATATTGTGGTGCTAAAATAGGAATAAATTCATTTTTGCTTGAATTGCTTGGTGGGATTTTATTTCTTTTGACTTTCGTTTTCTACGGTTTTTCATATGATCTTATTTTCCTGCTACCTATAATATCAGTTCTAATTGTTATTGCAGGAATTGATTATCATAATCAAATAATCTACGATTGGTCGTGGATATTACTTTTAGTTTTAACAGCTTCATATGTATTATATTTAGGATTATATAACAAAGAAGTACCATTAGAAAACTTTGTAGGAGCTTCTATAGGGTTTATATCATTTTTATTAATTAGAATTATTGGTAAACTTATATATAAACAAGAGGTCCTTGGTATGGGAGACGTAATACTTATGGGTATTGCAGGTCTTTTGTTAGGTTATAAAGTATGGCTTTTTGCCTTACTTGTAGGATCGTTTGTAGGATCAGTTATAGAACTTAGTTTAATTGCCCTTAAGAAAAGGGATAGAAAAGAAATGATAGCTTTTGGCCCTTATCTTGTATTAGGAATTCTTGTGGGTATTATATGTGGTAGTTGGGTTGTAAATTATTTTTTGGGGTTGGTGATGTAGAATGCCAAACTATAAATGTCAAATTTTAGATAGCGTTGGTCAAAAGAAAATTATATATGTAGACGCAACGGACGCGGTTTCTTTAAAAGGCAGAATTAAAAATGATAATTCTGTATTACTTAAATACAGCATCGTTCGTGAAAAAAAGGTAAATACATTTTTTGCGGTAAGTTCAAAGGTTAAAAGAACAGAACTTATTACTTTCTTTCGCCAATTTTCAGTAATGATTAAAGCTTCTATTCCTATTTCATCAGCTCTAAACTCACTTAAAAATCAAAGGTATTCTAAAACTTTTAAAAATGTTTTAAGTAAAGTATATGAGGATGTACAATCAGGTGTTTTATTATCAGAAGCTTTTAATAAACATCCTAAGGTGTTTCCATCGTTCTTTACTAAAATGGTTGCGATAGGTGAAGTTTCAGGTTCATTAGATGTTGTTTTAGAGAATATGGCTGATTATTATGAAAACGATCATAAATTAAAAAATAAAGTAAAAAGAGCGTTAGTATATCCTGTGATTTTACTTGTTTTAATTATAGCGGTATTAGTATTTATCACTATGTTTATCATACCTCAATTTGAAAGTATGATTGATGAACTTGGTGGAAATGTTCCTACAATAACAAAAGTTGTAATGAGTATATCATTATTCATAAAACATAATTATTTGTATTTGTTTGCAGGAATTGTAATAGTATGCTTACTATTCTATTTGTTTTTTAAGAAAACAAAAAATGGAAGATATGCATTAGATTATATTAAAATCCACCTACCATTAATTGGGGTTGTCAATAAAAATTTAATTACATCGCGTTTTTCAAAAGCATTTATAATTTTATTAAGAAGTGGAATGAATATGTCGGACTGTCTTGATAACTTAGAAAAAATGCTTGATAATGAAGTTTTTAAATATAAATTCAAGTATAGCGTAGAAGAAGTAAAAAGAGGACGTAGAATTGCGCCATCTTTAGAAAAAATTAAAGTATTTCCACCTATGTTAATCGAGATGATAGATGTAGGAGAGAAGAGTGGTAATATAGAAGAAGTTTTAATATCTACAAGTGCTTATTTCGATGAGTGTGTTGAACAATCAATCGCTAAAGCAACCGCTGCTATAGAACCTATTATGATACTATTATTAGGTGGTGTTGTATGCGTTGTAATATTATCGGTATTACTACCTATGATTTCTTTAATGCAAAGCATTTAAAGGAGGTTTAAGATGATTTTTAATGATTTATTTTATAAATATTTAAGCAATAACAATATAATAAATGAAAATAGTCTAAAAGAAGTTTATGAAGAAGCTAATCTTAATAATCAACCGCTTTATGTTGAGATAGTAAGAAAAAAGGTTACAAATGAAGAAAATATATATCAAGCACTCGCAAAATTTTTAGGGCTTGAATATAGATTTATGCAAATATCTGAACTTGATCTTAAACTTATTAAAAAGTTTTCACTAGAAAAAATTGTTGAATTAAAAGCTATCCCAGTAGAAGAGACAACTAACACAATTGTAGTTTTAATGGTTAATCCATTTAATCAAGATGACATTTTACAATTAAAATATTTAAATAATAAAAAAATAGAATTTGTATTAACTATTCCATCACAAATGGAAAAGTTATTAGAATATACTATAACTAAGATTCAACAAGATGACGTTATTAATGATTATGCTTCAAAGGAAAGTGATATAACAGAAGCTTCTAAAGCATCTGATGTATCGATAGATGCGCCAGTTATAAAACTTTGTGATTCAATTTTAAGAGAAGCTGTCACAAGAGGTGCTAGTGATATCCATATTGAACCATATGAAGATAAGGTTTTAATTAGATATAGATTTGATGGAGATTTAAAAATAATTAATGAACTTCAACCTCATTTCTTTCAAGCAATTTTAGCTCGTTATAAAATTATGGCTAATATGAATATCGCAGAACGTAGAGTTCCCCAAGATGGTAAAATTAATTTAAGCTTTAATAATTCCAACTATGATTTCCGTGTATCAACTCTTCCTACAATTCATGGAGAAAAAATAGTTATTCGTATATATAATAGTGATTTTGTCACAAGTGATATTAGAGCATTAGGTTTTACTCTTGAACAAGAAAAAATAGTATATGATATGATTAATAGACCACATGGTATAATCTTACTTACAGGACCTACAGGTAGTGGAAAATCTACAACACTATACACTTTCTTAAGATATTTAAATAAAGAAAAGACAAATATTATAACAGTAGAAGATCCGGTTGAAAATGAAATTTCAGGTATTGCGCAAGTACAAGTAAACGCAAAAGCAGAATTAACATTCGCAAGTGCTTTAAGGTCAATTCTTCGTCAAGATCCTAACATAATAATGATTGGTGAAATTCGTGATGAAGAAACAGCTCAAATCGCAACCCGTGCCGCAATCACCGGACATTTAGTATTATCATCAATCCATACGAATGATGCGGCTAGTGTTGTTACACGTCTTATCAATATGGGTATTCCTAAATACCTAGTTGCGGATTCACTTCTAGGCGCAATTTCACAACGTTTAGTAAGAAAAGTATGTCCTAAATGTGCTGAGGTAAGATATATTACAACACCAGAGAAAAGAATACTTAATGTTAAAAAAACATATGAAATAGTAGAGGCTAAGGGATGTCCTTATTGTAATAATAGTGGATACCTTGGACGTATTGGAGTATTTGAGATGATGGTTTTAGATGATGAAATAAGAAATTTCATCATGAGTGAAGAATACACAAGCGAAGGATTAAATGAAATTCTAAAGAAAAATAATATGACAATCCTTGAGCATGTTAAACAAAGAGTTTTAAATAAAGAAACAACAATAGAAGAATATGAAAAGTTGAATGATATTGTAAGTGTAAGAAGAACAAAATAATGATTTGTTGTACGATGATGGAATTGAATATGCTTCTCAATCTAGTGCTGAATGAATATAAATTTAAAAGATTTTCTTGAATGATTTTAAGATATAAAATATATTAAATATAAAAATAGTTTATTTTATCATACATTAAGTACGTTTTATAAAAAAAGTGAACCCCTAAAGTTGGACCATGTTCTTGGAAAAAACTTAGGGGTTTAGTATACTCTTATAGTATTTATATAACTGATTTTATAAAATCAGTTAATATGGAAATTTTGGATTCACATTAAATTTGATGTTTGAGGTTTTTAATTTGTCAATTTTTTCTTTAATTATAATCGCCAAATCTTTAGCAATGACTCCACCTTGAATTAAAATCTTTTTACTTTCAATAAAATTTAATGATGAAATGGATGCCATTGTTTTGATTTTATCAATGGTTGTTTCGTTGTTCTTATCAATTATTATGGTATATTCCTTTGAATCCCACTCGATTCCATCGGCAATAGTTGTGCAAAATGCATATCCACAATAGGGACATTTGAAACTTAATGATGAACCAACTTTTATCTTTTGCAGATTGTTCCCACAATTTAAACATTTATTATTTTCCATTTTTATAACCTCCAGGTATAAATTTTAAAAATTCTCCTCTTTTAGAACCATTTGATATCCAATAATTACCTCTATTATTAACATTAATTTCATCTCGCCAACAATATACCATGAGAAAATAAATACTCCAAGGTAAGTTTCGTAATTTTTTTCGGAAATTATCAAAAATAAATTGAAATAAATAAAAGTAAATATTTTTTGTAAAAAAACATTTATATAAATGTGTTGGTTAAATTTTAATAAAAATCTAAAATCAAAGCATTATAAAATTTTATGTTTTTATTGACTTTTATTGTATTCTTTAATATAATGTATTAGGC
>CAVCDW010000086.1:0-9865 GCA_963601055.1 Elusimicrobiaceae bacterium | reverse complement strand
TAATATTAATTAACTAATTAATTGGATATAATTAATCCGATAATACAAATTATTATTCCAACAAAAGTAAAAGAAAGTATTAAACACATTATGTTAAATAAAGTTTCTACAGATTTTTTTAATACAATCATTAGATTATCTAAAAATTCTTTCAATTTTTCTTAAGTTTTTACCATCAAAAAGTAAAACACGAATATAAACAAAATCACCATAAGTAAAATGTTCTTATATATCCGTGTATTAATTAAATTATAAAATACTACAATTTAGATAATCTAAATTATATTTTTCTTTTAATTCATCTTCATAAACATGTCCAAACACGTACAATGTAGGACCTGAACCACTTAAAAATGGCATGTAACCTAAATTAAGCAGGTCATCATAAATATCTCTAAGTGGTGTCATATAGATTGATATTTGAGCTAAATCATTAAATATATTATCTTTAACACCTTTAAGATCATTATTTTTAAGAGCTTCTAAGATATTTTTTATAGACGCATCCCTATTTATACCTTCATATTTATAAGCTTCATAAATAGCTTTAGTTGATATTCCAAAGTCAGGTTCTATAAGAGTTAGTTCCACATTGTGGAAATTAGATTCCACAAGGTTTACTACCTCTCCTCTTCCACTACAATATGATGGTTGTTGATATAAACAATAAGAAACATCCGAACCTAACATATTCGCTAGTTCTTCAAGTTCTTTTAGTGGCGCATTAATATTAAAAAATCTATTTAATCCTCTTAAGCATGCAGCCGCATCCGCAGATCCACCAGCCATACCCGAAGACAAAGGAATATGTTTTTCAAGAATAATTCCAACACCTTGTTTTATATTATATTTATCATAAAATAGTTTTAACGCTTTTAAAACAATATCATCTTCAATATCTATATTTGATCTATACATTATATCGTCTGATTCAAAGAATGATAATTCATCATATAAAGATATAGGTACCATTAATGTATTAACAGCATGGTATCCATCTTCTCTTTTATCTTTTACCTCAAGAGTGAGATTTATTTTTGCATATGCTTTTTCGTATATCATATAAACTCCTTTATTTTATTTGTCTAATATATCACTTAACATAACAAACTCTTTAACGCTTAACTCTTCACTTCTAACATTTTCTTTTAATCCTAATTCTTTTAAGGCATCGTATATTTTTGTCTTATTATATCCTAGTAAAGATAAATTATTAACAAGCGTTTTTCTTCTTTGCGCAAAAGCACCTCTTACAAGTTTAAAATATTTATCCTCATTTAATGCTTTATATGGTGCTTCCTCATATAAATCAAGTCGAATCACAGCACTATCAACATTAGGTGCTGGGACAAAAACATTCCTTGATACTCTAATCATTTTTTTAGCAATAGCTCTATATTGTATGGCAATAGATAGTGCGTTGTAATCCTTAACTGCAGGATTAGAACATATTCTATCCGCAACTTCTTCTTGCATCATCATAACATATCTTGATATTTTCTTAGTTTGTTCAAGTAATGTAAGAATAATAGGTGTTGTAATATAATAAGGTAGATTTGATATTAAAACAACTTTTTTATACCCTTTTAAATACACATCAATATCCTTATTAACATCACATTTTAAAACATCTTCATTTATTATTTGAATATTTTTATATTCTTCTAAATTTTTAGATAAAATAGGTATTAAATCTTTATCTATTTCGTAACATAAAAGTCTATTACATCTTTTAGCTATTATTTCAGTTAAAGCTCCAAGTCCAGGCCCTATTTCTATTACATCAGTTTCGCTATCAAGTTCTGCTGTATCTACAATATTTTGTAATATATTTTGGTCTGTTAAAAAGTTTTGACCAAACTTTTTCTTAATATAAAAATTATTATCTGAAATAATTTGTTTAGTATTTACAATATTCCCAATTTTAGGCATTAAATTCACCAACCATCTTTATTAGTTCATCTTTTGATATTCCTAATGAATTAAGCCTTTTTAATAAGGTTTTATTATTAGGATTTCCTATATTATAATTTGACGCAATAAAAGCTCTTAACTCGCTATTTCCTACAATGTTAAGTTCATATAAATCATTAATATTAATGTTGTTTTTAGAAACAATATTTTTTCTAGATAAAATTGGATCTAAAACTTCCCTAATATCTTCTTTAGTCGCATGTTCTACTCCAACTTTTTTGTGATTTTGTGAAATAGCTTTAGCTTTTTTTATGTATGCGTTCTTACAATTTGGAAGATATGAAAGTATTTTACTTCTAATTCTCTCTCCTGGGTAATCTGGGTCTAGAAATAAAATAATTTCATATTGTTTCGCATATTCTATTAAAAGTTTTATTGTATCATCTGATATCTCACTACCATTAGTGATAACGCATTTTAAATCCTTGTATACGCTTTGAATTTTTATTACATCGTGCAATCCTTCACACACAACTACTTGATTATACATTTATTCACCTTTTCCATAATAAATTCTATTGAATGTATTTTTAGCATCTTCGATAAGGCCACGCACGATAGGTGAATATTTTTCAAGAGAAACTAATTCACCTGAAGGAAGATAAATGTTTATTGTATCAACCTTATCTAAGTCATCTGTGTGTCTATATGCATATTGTGATAACATAGATTCCTCGAAATAATATCTATGAAGAATTTCATCATTTAGATATTTTTTTCTAATTTGTTCAATTTTTTTAGTATCTGCTTCAAGTTTTAAATCTATTACCTCAAATAATTTTCTATCAATTAATCTATTACATAAATCATTTAATATCGGATCTTTTGATCTTGTAAGTTGTTTAAAGAAACCATTAACATACATATCATCTAAGAATAAATATGATTTTAGATTATGAGTAGTTATCGCATCTATAAAATCTGACACATACGCATCAATTTCTATATTTTGGTTATGTAAATCTTTTATTCTTAAGAATATTGATTGTAACAACAATTCATAAGATCTTGCGATAGGATGATAATATATTTGATTATACATATGATAACGAGCCATTAAATATGATTCAATCGCAGGTGCGCCTGATGCTCTATAACATACTTCTTTATTTACAACTTTCATACTTCTTATAATTCTATCACTATCAATTGTTCCATATAAAGCTCCTGTGAAATAAGAATCACGTTGTAAGTAATCCATTCTATCTACATCAAGTTGTGATGATGTAAGTTGTTCAATTAAGGTATATTTACCTTTATGCGCAATAACGTTCGCAATATCATCAGCTAAATTAATATCATGTTTATTTAAAATTCTATGAATCTCTGTATCTTCTAAAATAACACGTACTGTCATTTCTTCATGCGATTCATAAGCCATAACTGCTTCAAAGGCATGAGAATATGGCCCATGTCCTACATCATGAAGTAAGGCAGCACATAAGAATACTACTTGTTCATATTCACTTAATTCTTTTTTAATCCCATATGCATTTTCAATAACTCTTCTTGCCATTTCATATGCACCAAGAGAATGTCCAAATCTTGAATGTTCTGCAGTATGAAAAGTCATAGAAAGCCCTGCAAGTTGTCTTATTCGCCTAAGACGCTGAAATTCAGCAGAATCTATTAATTCATCTATAATCTTATAATATACTTTAACATATCCATATATAGGATCTCTAAATACTTTTTCTCTTTCTAATTTATCAAACTGCATTATACTTCACCATCCGTTAAATTATTATATCATTTATATATAACAAAAGTCGATTTTTTTAAATATTATTTAAATTGAAAACACTATATTTAATATATATTTTTAACTAAAACACTATCATATTTACACCATTTTTTTCTTTTGATATAATTTATTATAAAAAGGAGATGTTATCATGCATTTAAAAAAGATTATTTCTTTATGTTTATTAACCCTTAGTACTTTATTTATTACTAGTTGTTATAATGATAATAATAAAACATCAGTTTCCTTAAATATTTGGACATATTATAATGGATCTATTGAAACATCCTTTCAAAAAATGATTCAAGAATTCAACTCAACTCAAGGTGCTAAAGAGAAAATAAGCGTTTCATCAATATCTCAGGGAAGTCAAGTAAATGATTTATCGGAAGCTCTTATTTCAGCCGCAAACGAAGAAACAGGAGCTGATGTGATGCCTGATTTATTTATTTCATATGCAGACTGTGCTTATGAAATAAATAGTTTAGGTAAACTTGCAAATATTGATGATTATTTTTCGGAGAAAGAATTATCAAATTTCAATGATGATTTCTTAACAGAAGGTACTTTTGATGATCATCTTAAAATATTACCTGTATCAAAATCAACAGAAGCTTTATATATTAACAAAACTGATTTTGATAAATTCTTAAATGCATATCCTGAATATAATATCACATATTCTGATTTCGACACGTTTGAAGGAATAATTAAAATTTCAAAAGCTTATTATGAAAAAACAGGAAAAGCTTTCTTTGGTCGTGATTCACTAGATAACTATTTTGTTGTAGGTTCTAAAGTATTAGGAATAGATGTTTTACAATATGATGAGAACAACAATTTTGGTATTAATTTTAATCATGATACATTTAAAAAATTATGGGATTCTTATTTTGTTCCTAGTGTTTATGGTTATTTTAATCAAGTTGGTAAATTTAGATCATCAGATGTTCAAGTAGGTACTATATTAGCCTACATTGGTAGTACTGCTTCCGCATCATATTTCCCTAAGGAAGTTATAATAGATGAGAATACTAAATACCCTATTGAACTTTTAATTAAACCTATGCCAAATTTTGAAGGTAAAGCAAGAGTTGCGGTTAGCCAAGGTGCTGGTTTTTGTATCACAAAATCCACAAAAGCTAAAGAAAAAGCTTCTGCCACTTTCTTAAAATGGTTATGTGAAACTGAAAATATTTCTACTTTTTCTAAAACATCAAGTTATTTCCCATCAACAAAAAACGGATTTACAAATACTTTCATTGATGGATTAACTGATGAAGTTTCTAAAATGAATTTTACTGTTTGTAAGTACACCATTGAAAATTATCAAATGTATACAAATGTAGTTGGTTTAAATGGTTCTACATATAGAACGTACTTAAAAACTAGTTTACAAGACGCAATCAATAATGCAAAAACCGTTTTAAAAAATTCTACTAATAAAGAAGAAACAATATCTACATTAACATCAGATAGTTATTTTGAACAATGGTTTAGTAAATTAAAGTCTGGAGTTAGTACATTAGCCCTATGAAGATTAAACATAAATCAATAATACATAAGATACTATTTCCACTAACATTATCAATAATTCTAGAATCATTTTTTGTTATTATGATTCTATCTCTTGAAACCAAACCAAAACTTAAAAATTATTTAATTGAAAATTTTAAATCAAACGTTGAAATAAGAACTAACTATCTAGAAACATCAATGACTAATAAATGGTCCTCTTTAGATAATGAATACCAATTGATTGTAAAAAATGCAGAAGATTTTTTATCAACGAATAACACATCAATGACTAATATTTTAAATGATAAAACCTTATCATCTGATTTCTTACTAAAACAAGCCGATATCATTTCAGGTTTACTATCTTCAAATAATGTTACTAATTCTTTTATAATTTTAGATAACGAAAATAATGATTCGATTTTCTTAAGTACTAAGAATCCAAACAAGGTCACAACCGCCGAAACAATCGTTAACTTCGCGCCTACAAATATTGTTAAATATTATTATGAAAATGGCTATAATATTGATTCAGGTGCTTACGATTTATCGTTTAAAAATTTTACTAGCACAAATTTTTATGAAAAGCCATTAAATTACGCAAAAGAGTATAATGTATCAACAAAAGTATCAGGATATTGGTCAGCTGATATGACACTATCATCCGTTAATATTTTTACATACACTGTACCTATTAAAGTTTCCGATAAAATAATAGGTGTGCTTGGTGTAGGTCTTACATCAACATATCTTGAATCTAGCATAAATTCTATAAATAAGGGATCTAATCTAAACATTGCGCTTTTAAGACAAACATCAAATGATTTTGATGAAGTATGTAAAGCTTATGTCGATTATAGTATTCCAAGTCTTAAATCTATTAATGTGAAAAAGACTAAATATAGTAACATTAATAAATTTAAATTTGATGATGTAACTGAATATACATATAGTGATAAGATTAATTTTAGATTTAATACATACGATGAGGAATGGTATGTTGTTGGTATAATGAATAAAGCTGATATTTTTGCGATTAGTAATAAAGCCTCTTCTCACGTACTACTTATCGTTTCAATCGGTTCATTAATAATATTCTTTCTTACATACCTAGTTACTCTTTTAGTCTCAAAACCAATTGTACATGTTTCAAACGAAATAAGTAAAAACAATATTTATAACATTCCAAAAACTAACATATATGAAGTGGATTTGTTGTTAAATAGGCTAGAAACATATTTTAAATCAACTCAAGAGTTTAATAAAAAATTAAATAAAATTCTAGATGGTTCCTCTGTATTAATTGCGGTTGCGGAATATTTAAAAGATTCTTCTTTAGTTAATACAACTTCTAAATTTTATTCAATTTTAAACCTTGATTATAATGATGAAAATGTATCAAAAGATGAATTCATAAAAAGAATAAAAACTCTTTCTTTAGATATCATATCTTCTACTTCATCCAAAGTATTAGATGAGGCTATTTTCTATAAATCAGGTGAATATATTCTTTTAATTAAAAATAAAACTATAAGACTTACATCTGAAGTGTCAGATAATGGTGTTATATTTACTCTTGTTGATTTAACAAAGGAATATAACGAAAAGAAAGAAATCGAACATGAACGTGATTACGATGTCTTAACTGGTCTTTTAAATAGACGTGGAATTAGAAATGTAATAGACCGTGAATTTAAAAAAGATAATAAAAATTGTGCAATTTTTATGATTGATATTGATAATCTTAAAAAATTCAATGATGATTTCGGTCATGATTTTGGTGATAAATATATATCTATTGTTGGCGATGAATTCAAAAAATTAATGTCAAGATTTCACAATCTATACGTAGCGCATTTATCAGGTGACGAATTTATTTTATATCTTATAAATCCTACAAAAGATGATATTAATTCTATCGCAAATGCAATTGATGCGATTAGGTATATACAAATTGATTGTTTTAACGCAAATATCAATATTTCACTTTCATGTGGAGTTGCAGAATATGAAGAAGGATTAACATTGAACGAACTTAAAAAACGTGCTGATTTCACAATGTATCAAGTAAAAAATAGTGGTAAGAATTATATTGCATTCTTTGATTCATACGCTTATGAATTATATGAAAAAGAAATATTTATGCAACAAGAGTTAAACTCTCTTATAACTGATTCTAAACTCACATATCATTATCAACCAATCGTTGATATTAAAACTGGTGAAATACTTGGTTATGAAGCTTTAATGAGACCTACTCTTGAAAGTTTTAAATCACCACTTACTGTTATTGAATACGCAAGAAAATATAATAGATTATATGATATTGAGCTACTAACATTCTTTAATGCCGCAAGGATTTTTAAAGAATCTAACTCGAATAAAAAATTATTCATTAATTCTATTTCAAGTCAAATTCTTAGTGTTGAAAAATTCCAAGAATTCGCAAGAACATATGATTCAATTTTAAAAAATATAATAGTTGAAGTCATTGAAGAAGATTTTGGTGATGATACTATCATTAAAAACAAAATTGATTCTATCAAAAAATATGGCATGAATTATGCGATTGATGATTATGGTACAGGATATAATAACCTTAGTATGTTATTAGAATATTCTCCTATCTATATCAAACTTGAAGGTTCTTTAATAAGAGGAATTGATCATGATGATAAAAAGAGACAATTTACAAAATCAATTATTGATTTCTGTAAATCAAACAATATCTTAATCGTAGCAGAAAGTGTTGAAACCATCGATGAATTAAAATGTGTTAAATCACTTGGTGCAGACTATGTTCAAGGATATCTTGTTTCCCGCCCTGTGGCTGATATAAAAGATATTCCTTCTGATATTAAAGAATTAGTTAAAAATACATAAAAAAATGGAGATTTAAAATCTCCTTTTTTTATTTTAATATATCCATCGAATCATCAAACATACCTTTATGATAGTGTTCTGTAATATCCTCTTTATCAAATACTTCAAACATTATTTTAAAGTTTGTAGCTAAAGTATATTTATCTAAATCACTTCTTTTAATCCAAAAGTTTTCACCTTCTGAATTCGATTTTAAATCGCCTTTAAAAGTATTTGTTTTATATAAGAAACATATATTTCTTACACCATCTTTAAACCATTGTTTAATGCCACAAAGTTTTAAATTAGATATTGTTAATCCAGTCTCTTCATAAATTTCTCTTATAGTAGAATCTACTATAGATTCATTCTCTTCTACATGTCCCCCAGGGAATGCGACACCCTTCCAAGATTTTACTCTGTTTTGAACAAGGATTTTATCCCCATCATATATCATGCACATATTTGTTAATGATACTAATTCTGGTTGATGTTTACTAATTTTATTATTATCCATAGTCGTATAAAAAAGCATGATTTTTGAGGTCATGCTTTATTTTATATTATTCAGCCATTCCAGCAGTTATAATTGCCATCTTATAAACTTCATCTGCGTTACATCCACGAGATAAGTCATTGATTGGAGCATTTAATCCTTGTAGAATTGGACCATAAGCTTCATATCCACCAAGACGTTGAGCAATCTTGTATCCAATATTTCCGGCTTCAATTAGAGGGAAAATGAATGTATTTGCTTGTCCTGCAACTTTTGAATCTGGACATTTAGTTTTAGCAACTACAGGTGATACAGCAGCGTCGAATTGGAATTCACCATCGATTACAAGATTTGGATCTTTCTTACGAGCTTCAATTACTGCATCATGAGATAATTGAACAGTTCCACCTTTTCCTGAACCATAAGTTGAGAAGCTTAATACTGCAACCTTTGGATCAATTCCGAAGAATGCAGCAGTCTTAGCTGATTCTACAGCAACTTCTGCAAGTTTTTGTGCTGCTGTGTATGTTACAGCTCCAGTTGCTTTATCAACAGTATCTTCATAAGAGATATTGATTGCACAGTCTCCCATACAAATCTTCTCTTCTACTCCATCCTTCTCACGAACAAGAATGAATGAAGATGATACTAATTGAGCACCCTTCTTAGTTTTTACAAGTTGAAGAGCTGGACGAACAGTATCAGCTGTTGAATATGTAGCTCCTCCTAGTAATGCATCTGCTTTACCCATTTTAACAAGCATAGTTCCAAAATAGTTTGATTTCTTTAAAGAAGCTGCACAGTCTTCTGCGCTCATCTTTCCTTTACGAAGTTCAACCATCTTGTCTACCATTTCTTGGAATCCTTCATAGTTGTTTGGATCAAGGATTGTAGCTTTTGATACATCAAATCCATTATCTTTTGCAGCTGCTAATACTGCTTCATTGTTACCACAAAGGATAACATTCATTAAATCTTCTTTTAATAATCTGTCTGCTGCAGATAAAATTCTTGCATCAGTTCCTTCAGTAAAGACAATAGTCTTTCTCTTTGCTTTTAAATTAGCTAATAATTTGTCAAACATACCCATTATAATTTTCCTCCGATTTATATTTAACATTACTTTAGTATTTTACTACTTTTTAATACTTCTTTCTAGTCATAATCAATATTTTTATCGTAATTGTTAAATAAAAAGGGGCTGTGAAAAAACTCAATTTTTGAAAAATTGAGTTTCACAGCTCTTTTTATTTATATTTATAAGAATCTTT
>CAVCDW010000085.1:0-10030 GCA_963601055.1 Elusimicrobiaceae bacterium | reverse complement strand
ATAGAATGATGAATAATATGATGCTGGATTTATTAATCTAACATACATAAAGAATAAAACTGTAATCGCAATATAAATAATTATCTTTAAGATATCAATATATATATTTTTTTGATTGTCAAATAAAATATTAAGTATTACCGCCACCATTAATAATAAGTATGGTAGTAAACATAAGAATGAAAATGTTGTATATTCTTTAATACTTGCGCTTGATGATGGGTTTTTAACACCGACGATTGCTTTCCATGCGTTCATGTTTTCATCAACATTTCCAACATTTATATGGCATACAGGGAAAAACATACAAACTACTATTAAAAACGCTATGATTGCTATTTCTACATATGAGATATGATTTAAAAATTTCTTCATAAAAAAACTAATTGGTATAGATAAATACCTTATTCCTTTCTTTTCATTAATATAATTTTATCATATCATTTATTTAATGTCATTAAAATAAAAAGAAAAATGAGGTTTTACCCTCATTATTCTTGGACTTGTGATTTCGCGTTAGATAGGAATAATACTCGCTCAGCCACAACTTCTTGGGTGTAGAGATTTTTTCCTGCTACTTCTTCTTTCTTCACTTGAATTCTACCCTTAACAGCTAGCGCATCACCTTTATGTGCATATTCCGCAACACTTCCAACCACTGGCTCCCAAATCAAAATATTAATAAAGTCAGTATCGTAAGTATTTGTTTGTGGATTTTTGAATGGTCTTGATACTGCAAGTGTTATTGTAGAAACTTCTTTGCCATTTTCAGTTTTATGAACTTCTATATCCCTAACTAATCTCCCTACTAAAAATACATAATTGTACAAAGCATTTCCTCCTTTCGAGGATATAATATATCATTATCGATAATAATAAAAATTCATATTTTAAATTTCTTAAACCATATTTGTTCTAAATTTTATAAAATAGTTTGAATATTTTTAAGTATTTATAGATAACTTCTAATTAATAATATTTATTTTTCAAACAAAATGTTATTTATAATAAATATTAAAAGATTAAAAAAGTAAGCTTAAAAGCTTACTTTTAATCTAATGAATTTAAGGCAATTAAAATCATAGTATTAAATTTTGTTTCTCTATCTTTACTATCCATTTTAGCATGCGATGTAAATGAATCTGATACAGTAAGAAGAGCACTAGCATTTTTGTTCAATACTTCTGCTATTTTAAATAACGCAAAAGCTTCCATTTCAACGGCTACTGCACCATTTTTTAATACTTCTTCTTGATAATCTTCAGTTAGATGATAAAAAACATCAGATGAATGAATTGTTTTTAAAACTACATTTTCATTTATGTGTTTAGCACTCTCTTTAAGTTTTTCATTTAACTCTTTTGAAGGATATGAAAAATTAGTTTTTTCATTACAATAGCACTCTGAAAAATTTGAATCAGTATAAGCTTTATCTACTAAGATTACATCAAATAGTTTAAGTTCATCTACATATGATCCACATGAACCAATTCTTATAATATTTTCTACATCATAAAAATTATAAAGTTCATACGCATATATAGAAATCGATGGCATTCCCATACCTGATGATAATACAGATACTTTATGTCCCTTATAATATCCTGTGTATCCTAGATTTCCTCTTACACTATTAAACATTACTACATTTTCTAAGAAATTATCCGCAACAAATTTAGCTCTTTGAGGATCTCCTGGCATTAAAACTGTTTTTGCGATTAAATCTTTATTTGCACATTCTATATGTGGTGTTGGAATATTACTCATTTTTATCACCTAAAATTATATCAATAGCACTTGATGTGCCAATTCTTGTAGCTCCTGCGTCAACCATTTTATTATAGTCATCGATGTTGTGAATTCCACCGGATGCTTTTACACCAAGCTTATCTCCTACTACTTTTTTCATTAATAAAACATCTTCTGTGCTAGCTCCTCTTGAACCAAACCCTGTTGATGTTTTTACAAAATCAGCACCTGCTCTTAGTGCTTGTTTAGAGCACTCAATAATTTCTTCTTCTGTAAGATAACATGTTTCAAGTATTACTTTTACAAGAGTTCCGGATGCCGCATTTACAACAGCTAGAATATCGTTATAAACCCCTTCATAATCATGTTCTTTTGCAAGTCCTACATTAATAACCATATCAACCTCATCTGCTCCATTAGAAATAGCAGATGTTGTTTCATATGCTTTCACATCAGATGTTGTAGCTCCTAAAGGAAAACCTATTACAGTACACACTAAAACATCTGTTCCATGTAGTAATTCTTTACATAAAGACACTCTTGATGGATTTACGCAAACACTTTTAAAATTATATTTATAAGCTTCATTACAAAGTTTTAAAATATCCTCTTTTGTTGCATAAGCTTTTAAATTTGTATGGTCAATTAATTTTGTATCAATCAAAATATTCACTCCTAAATATCTAATATATTTTTAAGTTCAACTGATTTTAAAGGTATTTGTGCTTCTTTGTATTTACCTTTAACAATAGCTTTTCTTACTTTTTTTACAGCTGATGGTTCAAGCATATATATTGTAAATAAGCCTGAATCAAGGATATCAAAATATTTATTAAAACTTTCTTGAATGTCTTGGAATTTCATTACCTTTCTTATAATTCCATCGTCATATATAAAAAGTTGTGTATCTTGTGGAATAATAAATGGGTTTAAACTATCCCAAATAGCCGCAACATAAGTATTACGTGAACCTGGTTTACGATAGAATTCAAATTCAACAGGTTCAGCATTTGAATCCTTATATTTTTCTTTTAAATAATCTTTATGTTCAATAAATTGATATACATGTTCAAGAACATTCATATCCATTTTTGAATATTTCATAAATTCTTCTGGATGTAAGTTTTTATACTCCGACTTAAAGAATTGGTAAGCTTTTGCGCAAAGCGCTCGATCAAAAGGTGTCGCATCTCCAAAAGCTTCAGTATAAATCACTAGTCCATATCTCTTACACATAGTTTCAACTATATCTAATATCTTCTCAAACTTATAAAGTGGATATAATAAATCAATTTCTACTCTAATATTAACATCTAAAAAAGAAGAGGATACTCTTGAAGAACTAATCGCAGATTTATTAGATATAATGACCTCTGCATTAAGACTAATATCGTCATTCACATAATATGCAATTTTTTCAGCTTCTCTAGTTTCCATATCTAAAGTAATATATTTTGTTTCATTTAGATATTCCAGCAAATCCGCTCTATCGAAGTTTCTTGTGTTTTCTTTAAAGAAATAAAATTTAAACTTCATAAATTTGCACATCCTTTAGTTTATTATAATATAAAAGGCTCTAAAACTCAAACATTTGTTAATTAAACAATCAAAAAAAGGCATAAGAATGCCTTTTTTCTGGATTTATTTATTTAAATTGTCAACAATTTTACGGCAACGTGGACATAAGTCTAGTTCATCAGTTGCTTTAACAATTGTCCAACATCTTGCACATACATAACCTGAAGCAGCTTCAACTTTAACACCAAACTTATCTCCAAGCTCTTCTGTGTATTGTGAAACAATAAGGATTTGACCGATATTTGAATTTAGGGTATCAAATAACTTCTTAGCCTCACTATCAAGAGTTACTGTAACATGCGCATTGAAACTCTTTCCGATAACTTTAGCGGCACGAGCTTCTTCTAGTGCTTTATTTATTACATCACGATATTTCATGAACTTATCAAATGATTCTTCAAGACTTGCCATATCTGATGTAATTTCCTCTTCTTTTGGCATTCTTGTTAAGTATACATCTTCTTCAGTATTGAAGTTAGATGCATCATATGCTTCTGACATTGTATGAGGAATTATTGGTGATAATAGTTTAATTAATGCATTCGCAATATGATAGAATACAGTTTGAGTTGATAATCTTTCTTTAGATTTAGGATCTTCAATGTATAAAATATCCTTAGTGAAATCTAGGTAGAATGCACTTAGTGTAGTTGATACATAAGCCATTGTTTCTTTATATACATCATTAAAATCAAAGTTATCATAATATTTATAGATATTAGAAATATATCTTTGAAGTTTAATGTACATATATTTATCAACTGGTTGTAATTCATCGTATGATAAGCATTTTGATGAATCAAAATCAGAAATATTAGTTAATAAGAATTTAATAGTATTACGAATCTTACGGTAAGCTTCAGATACTTGTTTTAATAAATCAGTAGATAGTGGCATATCTGCTCTATATTCTACAGATGAAACCCAAAGTCTTAAGATATCTGCACCATATTGATTACATACCTTATTAGGGTCTACAGTATTTCCTAAAGACTTACTCATCTTTCTTCCTTGACCATCTAATGTAAATCCATGAGATACTACATTCTTGTAAGGCGCAATTCCTGTAGTCGCAACTCCAGTAATAATTGATGAGTTAAACCATCCTCTGTATTGGTCAGATCCTTCAAGATATAAGTCTGCAGGATATTTTAGACCTCTACGTGCAAGTAATCTATGAGATGATCCTGAATCAAACCATACATCCATGATGTCAGTTTCTTTCTTGAATATTCCATTAGGTGATCCTGGGTTAGTATAACCTTCTGGAAGTAAGTCTTTTGCGTCACGCATAAACCAAATATTTGAACCATATTCACCAAATAATTCAGCTACATGTTTTAATACATCTTGGTCTAGGATTGCGTCTCCATTTTCACAGTAGAAAATAGGAATAGGTACTCCCCAAGCTCTTTGACGAGAAATACACCAATCATGTCTATCTTTAATCATATTAGAGATACGAACATCTCCCCATTTAGGGTTCCAATTAACATTCTTGATAGCTTTTAAGATATCATCTTTAATTGGATCAATTGACGCAAACCATTGAGGTGTAGCACGGAAGATTACAGGCTTCTTAGTACGCCAGTCATGAGGATAACTGTGGCTTATAGGGTCAAGTAATAATAAATTACCAGACTTATCTAAGTCATCAATAATTACATCTTCACTCTCTTCATAATAAAGTCCGGCATATTTTCCAGCTCCAGCCATTTGGAATCCCTTATCGTCAACTAAAACTAATGTATCAAGACCATATTTCTTTCCAGCTTCATAGTCTTCTTCTCCATAACCTGGCGCAATATGAACAAATCCTGTACCATCAGTAGTTGTTACATAATCAGCATTAATACATGGAGATACTCTATCATATAGAGGATGTTTATATTTTAAGTTTAATAATTCATCACCATTAATTGTAGTAATAACTTCAACATCTGCTAGATTTAATTTTGAAGTTAATGCTTCTAGCATATCAGTCGCAAGAATTAACTTACCATGGTTAGATGTTTTAATTAATGAATAATTAATTGTAGGTCCGGCTGCTACTGCAAGGTTTCCTGGAAGAGTCCATGGAGTAGTTGTCCAAACCATAAATTTAGCATCACTAAATTCACCTTCCCCATTAACAATTGGAAGTGTGAAATAAATAGCTTTTGATGTGATATCTTTATATTCAATTTCAGCTTCAGCTAATGCTGATTCTGAAGATGGAGACCAATAAACTGGTTTTAATCCCTTATAAATTAATCCTCTTTCAGCCATTTTTGCAAATACTAAAATTTGATCACGTTCAAAATCATGTTGAAGAGTAATATATGGATGATCCCAATCACCAAGTACTCCTAAACGTTTGAATCCAACCTTTTGTCTTTCAACTTGTTTATAAGCATATTCTTCACAAAGTTTACGGAATTCACTCTTTTCCATAGTCTTTCTATTTACACCTTGTTTTTGTAGGGCAGTTTCAATAGGAAGTCCGTGAGTATCCCAACCTGGAATATATACAGATTTAAATCCTTTCATGTTCTTATAACGAACAACAAAGTCTTTTAATATTTTATTTAATGCATGTCCTAAATGAATGTCACCATTTGCGTATGGAGGTCCATCGTGAACAGTATATTCCTCGCATCCTTCATTCTTCTTTAAAACCTTATTATATAGATCAATTTTTTCCCATTTTTCTTGCATCTTAGGTTCTTTATTTGTTAAATTACCTCTCATTTCAAATGAGGTATTACCCATAAATAAAGTATTTTTATAATCTTTCTTTTCGTTTTCCATAAAGTCCTCCTCAAAAAAATAAAAAAATCGTCCTAATATTAAGGACGATTAATAACCGTGGTACCACCTTAGTTCGAGAAAACTCGCACTCTTTATCTATAACGTAGATTAACGGAGCATAAGCTCACCTATACTAGTGATACATAAATACATATGTTTTAAACCTTTCACCAAATGGCTTAATCTCTTATCTAACATAATTAGTATTTAACGTCTAGTTTTAGAACGGTTTTATAAAATACTATTTAATTATACATAATTTTTTTTGGTTTGTAAATGAAAACTTACCATTTTGTAGGTTTTCCATCTACATAATGCCAATAATTACCTGAAATTTCAGTCTCAGAATAATAATAAAGATTAGAAAATAATTCGTCATTATCTCCTTTTTCTGCCTTAACCTTATTCCACTCATCACTACTTCCACTATAATATACGGCGTTTAAAACACCTTTTGTATCAGATGTTGAAACTTCAAAGGCTGAAGTATCAATTCTTTTAATACTAGTTGGAAGTACGACATATTCTAGTGAATAACATTTTCTAAATACATTATTCTCAATTGTTCTAACACCTTCTGGTACAATAACACTCTTTAAATTTTTACATAAAAGGAATGTTTTAGAAGATAACATATATAGTGAATTAGATAATGTAATCTCTTCTAAAGATGGAAGGTTTGCGAATGCGCTTGATCCGATATATGTTACTGTATTTGGGACTGTTATTTTTTTAACATTATCGAGATTGCCATTATTGACAAGGCCATCAAAAGCTAAATCATCAATTCTTAAGACAGTCTTTCCTCCATCAGTTTCTGGGATATTTAATTCAGTTGGGTTAGTAAGTGTGGTACTAGTAACTGTAAGTCCTTTGTTTTCTTTTGCATATGAAAACTCTTCACCATTATAAGTTGCATTTCCACACGATACTAACATAAATATTAATAAAATTAATCCAATTAATGGAAAACACTTTTTCATTATAAGTCTCCTTATATTTTTTTAGTTCTCCCTAGTTTTTTCAATAAATTCTTTTAATGAACCATCTAAAAACTCTTCTTTTTTAGCAAACAAGTAAACATCTTCCTTTAGTTGAACAATCTCACCATCAAGTGCATATGTAGCTCCACTTAGGAAAGCTAACATTTTGTTGTATGGTAATTCATCTAGTTCACAAAAATTTATAACTATTGGATTACCATCAATTAATTCTTCTACAAGTTCAGCTGCTTTTTTATCATCATCAACAATCTTATTAAATACAATTCTTTTAGAGGCTTTTAGTTTTTCTTCTTTTTTTCTACCAAACATATTATTCCTCCTCTGATTCTATATTATTCTTTTCTGATTTATCAATAATAGATAAAGCTTGAGCCTTTGTTCCTTGTCTTACCATGATAAGTGTTGTATTAGTATATTCTTGTAACACTTCAATACGTTCTGCAGATTGAGGACATGCAAGAATTAATTGAATAGGCATTGAAGAAATAAATTTCATCATAGCTCTCATACGAGGGAAGTCCATCTTATCGAACACCTCATCGAACATTACAAGACCAATTGTATCTTTTACTCCAACTTTATTGTTTTCAAATATACGAACGAATGCCGCAATTATAGCCACATAGAATGGAACCTGAGTTTCTCCTCCGGAACGTGATTTAAATACTTTAGAGTAAAGCATAGTTTCACCATTTCCATCTTGAATCTTAATATCATAGTCCATGTATGTACGATAATCAGTAAATTTATTTATAGCACCTTCACTATTTAATTCGTCTGACGCAAGAGATGAGAATAATTCTTCTAGTTGTGTTTCATATTTAACTTCAAAATCAGTACTGAATAATGATTTACCATTAATTTCATTTTCATTAGTTACCATATCATAGAACGCACTATATTCACTAGATTTAGGGAATATGAATTCATATGAATCAGAACCAAATTTAATCTTTTGAAGTGTTTCATTAATTTTTCCAATTTCAGCTTCAGCTGAAAGGATATTATCACGAAGTTTAGATAAGAATGATTCTTTGAAAACAATTTCAGCATCTTCTCTAGCTGTTCTTACTTTCTTTTCATATTGAATAAGTTCAGACTTTTCAAGTTTATCTAATTCATTTAAGAACTTCTTAACTTCATTTATACCAACAGTAAGTGTTGAATTATATGTATTGATATACTTAAATTGTTTATTAAGTAATGCATCACATTGAGTTTCATAAAGTTTTTCTTGATCTTTTAGTTTTTGTTCAAATTGATCTAACTCTTTTGTAGGATTTGCAGAAGATTCAATTTCTTTAAATTGATCACTAGCTTTATTTTCAATTAAGATGTTATCTTTTGATAAATCTTTAAGTTCTGTATCTAATTCTTTTAATTTATCATTAAGTGACACAATACTAGATTGTGTTTGACCAATAGAAATTCTAATTCCACCAATTTCTTGGTTGATAGAAACTTTCTTATCATCATTAGCTTTAAGAGATTGTAATACTGCATCATAATCAGATTTAATATCAGATACACCCATAGAATGAGCATTATTCTTTTGTTTATTTAAATCTTTAATCTTAACTTCTAGGTTAGAAGCCTTAATTGCGTTATCAAGTGAATTGATAAGTGTCTTGAAATCAAGAGTCTTGATTAATGATAATTCATCATCACATGCTTGAATTTCATGAGTGATATCATAATATTTATTCTTTAAGTCTAATGCTTTTGTATTCCAATATTCAGTTTGGTCTTGAAGAGCATTAGCTCCGATAAATGGTTTATCAATATTAGGATTTAGAGCACGAACAGTATATCCTCTATAAATCAGACCATCATTTGTAATTGATGTATTATATTTTTCAAGTTCAGTCTCATTATCACACATGATAACATTACCACATGTGTAGTTAATGTAGTATTGTGCATCAACGTTTTCTGATGTCATAATTTGTGCTAATGAATTCTTTTCAAAAGTTTTGTATTTTGAAATTTGTTTTGTGTTTACAAGTCCTGTTCCATAGAAATTATATTTGTTTTTAACACGCGCAAATACACTTAAAGCTGTATCATAATATTTAGGTTCAACTATCATATCAAAACGTCTATTTGCTAAGAATATTTCGATAGTATCTGCCCATGTTTTATCTTTAATATCAATTAGTTCTGCAAAGAAATGGATTGATACATCAAAGCCATATATATTCTTAAGTCCTGTTTCGATATCACTACGTAATTGTAATAATTTAGGATTATATCTTAATTTATTATTAGATAATCCTTTAAGAGCACTTGAAACCTCATTGATTTCTGCAAGAACTTCTTGTCTTTCTTTGCTCTTTCCACCCTTATTGATGTTTATTTCTTCAATAGTATCATCTAATCTATTTTCAATATCAATAAGTGTTAATTTAACTTTTTCACTATCAAAGTTTGAAACATTTGAAAGTGGTAAGTTCGCAAGCTCTTGATATATTTTCTTTGAACTATTAAATTTTCTAAGTTCGTTAACCGCATCTTTAAAATATGAAGCTTTCTTAACATATAAAGACATTGAATCTTTTAATTGTTCATATTCTCTAGTAGCTTTATCAAGTTGGCGGTCTA
This sequence comes from Elusimicrobiaceae bacterium, assembly GCA_963601055.1. GTDB lineage: Bacteria > Bacillota_I > Bacilli_A > Acholeplasmatales > Anaeroplasmataceae > UBA3206. Next base: position 308 of record CAVCDW010000085.1, on the reverse strand, counting down.
CATACTCTTCAGCCTTAAATTCTTCAGAATTTGCAAGTATGTTATATAATTCATTACGCTTAGCTTCTAGTTCATCTTTTTCTTTTGAAAGTTCAACTAAGGCATCAGATTTTAATGTTCTTTGTTCTTCATATAATGTAACTTGTTTTTCGCAATCAGATATTTGTTTCTTAACATCCATTACATCAAAAAGTTTCATTAAATATGTATAATAATTCTTTTCTTCTTCAAATTCTTCTATTGTTTCGTAAGTAGAACTTATATCTCTAAGATCTTCTATTTTATTCTTTATTACATTTAGAGTACCT
>CAVCDW010000084.1:1817-10089 GCA_963601055.1 Elusimicrobiaceae bacterium | reverse complement strand
ATATATTACTGTCTTTTTATTATATCTTTTGTATCTTTTACTATTTTAGCTATAGTTTTTAATAAAGATAATATGATAGCCTTTATATTTTTTATATTATGGCTTCTTTTTATAAATATATTTTCTTTTTTAATTAATATTAGTATGTATGGATATAGACTTAAGTATTATTTTTTAGGTAAAAAATTTAAAAATAATATTGTTGATTATGTTGATTTAGATACGCAAAAAGATCATTATAGAAGATTTGGTGTTAATGCGTATGATAAAAGATTTTATGTGCTAGAATATGTTTATTATATTTGTAATACTAGATGTGATGATTTTATTGAGGGCTATGAAAATTTAATGGATTTTATTCTTACAGGTTGTAAAAATGGGATTGAAAGTTATTTTGAACATTATAAATCTGTTCTTGATAAAAAGGTAGAAATTTTAAAAATATTAATACCGTCTCATATAGTAGAAGTTATTGAAGAGGCTAAAGAAAAATATGTAGAGTATCTAGATACGGCTTCTTTTGAAAAATATAATGATATTATCTTTAGTGAACCAAATATAGTGATATATGAAGATATTATTGTAAGATTTGCAGAAAAAGATTATGATTTAAATTTTGATAAATTAAATATATTTTATTAAAATAAAAGTGGTATACTAGTTTTGGGTGATTAAAAATGGAAAAAACAAATGTTATGAGACTTTTAGATCAAAAAAAGATTAAATACTTATCTCATGAATATGAACATAGTGATGAATGTGTGATTGGAAGTGAGGTTGCCAAACTTTTAAATGAAGATTCAAAGAAGGTATTTAAAACTTTAGTATGTGTTTCTAAAACTAAAAAGTATTATACATTTATGATACCTGTTGAAAAAGAGTTAGATCTTAAAAAATGTGCTAAAGCAGTAAATGAAAAAAGTGTTGAAATGTTACCTTTAAAAGAATTATTACCACTAACAGGGTATGTGAGAGGTGGATGTAGCCCTATTGGTATGAAAAAGAATTTCATAACTGTTATAAATAAAACAGCATTAGATTTTGATACTATAATATTTAGTGCTGGTAAAATAGGATATCAAGTGGAGCTTAACGCTAAAGAAATAGAAAAGTTTGTAAGACTATCATATGAAGATATTGTGGAGGAATAAAAATGAATAAAACTATTTATAAAAGATTTGCGAGCGTAATTGTGAAAAAAGGAATTAACCTTCAAAAGGGACAAGATGTTATTTTAACAATCTCGACATCACAAAGAACATTTGCAAAGTACATTGTTGAAGAATGTTATAAAAATCATGCAAGAAAAGTAAGTATTGAATGGTTCGATGATGAGATTGATTATGTAAAATATAAATATGCAGATGAAGAAGTATTATCAAAAGTAGAAGAATATGAAGTAGCTAAGGCCAAATTAAATTCAGAACTTGTACCATGTAGAATTTATGTAGAAGATAGTGATCCTGAAGCTTTCAATGGTCTTGATGGAGATAAAATAAGCCGTGTTTCTATCGCAAGAAGAAAAGTGCTTAAAAAATATAGAGATATAACTGATGGATATGATCAATGGTGCATTGTAGCAGTTCCTTCAGTTTCTTGGGCAAAGATGTTATTTAAGGATGACACAAACAGTGTTGCAGTAAAGAAATTATGGGATTTAATTATTAAAACTACAAGAATTGATACAAAGGATCCTATTAAACAATGGGATGACCATATTCTTGAATTAAAAGAAAAGGCAGAATATCTAAATAAATTAAATTTAGATTATTTAGAATATAGTGCATCTAATGGAACTAATTTAAAATTAAAACTTCATGAAAATCATTTATGGGAAAGCGCATCTGAAAATTCACTAAAAGGTATAGAGTTTGTCGCAAACATGCCTACAGAAGAAGTATTTACTATGCCTGATATTAATGGTGTAGATGGTGTTGTGGTATCATCTAAACCATTAAGCCATAATGGAGTTTTAATTGAAGACTTTAAGATTTACTTTGAACATGGACGCGTTGTAAAAGCTGAAGCTAAGAAGGGAATAGAAGAACTTCAAAAGATTATTGATACAGATGAAGGATCACATCATTTAGGTGAAGTTGCCTTAGTTCCTTACAATAGTCCTATTAACCTATCAGGTGTTTTATTCTATAATACACTTTTTGATGAAAATGCCGCATGCCATTTAGCATTAGGTGAAGCGTTCAAAGATAACATTAGAGGCTATGAAACTATGAGTGATGAAGATTTTGATAAGATTGGAATCAATAAATCTTTAACACATGTAGACTTTATGGTTGGAACTAAAGATTTAAATATTGTAGGTTATGATCATGAAGGAAATAAATATCAAATATTTAAAGATGGAAATTTTGCGTTCTAATAAATGATAAGCAGGTATAAAAACCTGCTTATTTTTTTGTTCAAAATAAAATAAAAAAACTTTTGGCAATCTACTTGACATTGTGCCAAAATAAGACTATATTACAAGTAGTTAGCAGACAATACTATAGAGTGCTAACTTATATTATAGGAGGAAGCATTATGATAAAACCATTAAACAATAATGTTGTATTAAAAAAAGAAAAAATTGAAAAGAAAACAGAGTCAGGAATTATCCTATCACAAAAACAAGAAGAGCCAGAGTATGCTTTTGTAGTATCAGTTGGTAAAGGAAAACTTGATAGTAATGGGAATATTATTCCTATTGATGTAAAAGTTGGAGATAAAGTTTTGTATAAAACATATTCACCAACAAAAATTAAGTTAGATAATGAAGAATATTTAATTATATCTTCAGACGATATTTTAGCAGTTATTGAATAAAGTGAGGTAATAAATTATGTCAAAAGAAATTAAATTTGGAAAAAATGCTCAAGATAAAATGCTTGAAGGAATTGATGAACTAGCAAATACAGTAAAAGTAACATTAGGACCTAAAGGAAGAAATGTTGTACTAGATAAAGGATATGGATCACCACTTATTACAAATGATGGAGTTTCAATCGCTAAAGAAATTTCATTTGATGATCCATTCAAAAATATGGGTGCTAAGCTTATTTATGAAGTTGCGAACAACACAAATGATGTTGCAGGTGATGGAACAACTACCGCAACAGTACTTGCACAAGATATGATTCATAATGGATTAAATGAAGTATCAAAAGGTGCTAACCCAGTACTTATGAGAGAAGGAATTGATATTGCAAGTAAGAAAGTATCAGAAGAACTTTTAAATATCAGTGAAGAAATAGATACAGTATCTGATGTTGCATCAGTCGCAACTATTTCATCTGGATCTAAAGAAATTGGTGATATAATTGCGAACGCAATGGAAACAGTTGGAAAGAATGGAGTTATTAATGTAGATGAATCAAAAGGATTTGAAACTTCTCTTGAAGTAACACAAGGATTAAAATATAACAAAGGATACATTTCACCATACATGTTATCAGATGGAAATTCTAAATCAATCACAATGGAAAATCCATTAATCCTAGTTACTAACAATAAGATTAATTCTATCCAAGAAATTCTTCCATTACTAGAAGAAGTAGTTAAATCTCATAAGCCATTATTTATAATTGCGGATGATATTGATCAAGAAACAATATCAACAATTGTAATCAATAAACTTCGTGGAACATTTAATGTGGTTGCGACAAAAGCTCCAGGATTTGGTGATTCACAAGCTGATGAATTAAAGGATATTGCTTTAATTTGTGGTGCTAAATTCTATGATAAGAACCTTCCTGATGGAAAATTATCAGATATTAATATATCAGAACTTGGTAGTGCATCAAAGGTTGTAATTGAAAAAGAATCTACAACAATTATTGATGGTGCTGGAGAAAAGAGTGATGTTGAAAGACATATTGAACAATTAAAAGTTGAAGCTGAAGGTGAAACTACAAAATATAAGAAAGACCAAATTAAAGAGCGTATTGCAAAATTATCAAATGGTGTTGCCCTAATTAAGGTAGGAGCTACAACTGAATCTGAATTAAAAGAAAAGAAATTAAGATTAGAAGATGCATTAAATGCTACAAAAGCTGCAATTTCAGAAGGAATTGTTCCAGGCGGTGGAGAAGCATTAATGCAAGTTTATAAGAAAGTTAAGAATGAACTTACATCTGATGTGGTTGATATAAAACGTGGAATTAACGTGGTATTAAAATCATTACAATCACCATTATTTCAAATTGCAGAAAATAGTGGATACTCAGGACATGATATAGTTGAAATGCAATTACAAAAGGAAGATGGAATTGGATTTGATGCTAAAAATGGTACTTGGGTTGATATGAAGAAGTGTGGTATTGTTGATCCTACTAAGGTAACAAGAAGCGCAATATTGAATGCCGCATCAATCGCAGGATTATTCCTTACAACAGAAGCCGCTGTAGGTGATGTAAAGGATAAATGTTCTTGTAAAGAAGAAAAAGAATACTAAAATTAATTAAGGAGCGTTTGCTCCTTTTTAAATTCTTTATGATCTAAAAATATAAGCGATGTTATAATATATAGCATTTTAAGTTTTAAAACTATTACCTAAAGTTTTTGTTACAATGAAAATATTAATATAACGTTAAACAACATCATGTTGCTTTTTGCATGATTGGATGCTAACACACAAATTTGTTGACAAAAAGATTAAAGAGTGTTAAATTGAAAATAGAAAAATAAAACTTTTTAGTTAAATTGGTTTTAATTTTTGATGGGATGAGGGTTAATATGAAAAAGATTACATTATCTATAACATCAATTCTTATAGGCACAATACTTGCGTTAACTTTAGTTCTTGTTTTATATGATAAAAAAAGAGAAGTATATATTGATTCATCGTATAATGATGTAAGATTATCACTTGGTAAAACTAAAGTAAAAGAAATTAATAATGTACATACATCTTCGATTACAGTTGAACGAGATTATTATATTAGTGATCCATATGAATTTTATGAAAATCGTATAAAAACATCTGAATATTATAATTCAAAATTAGTATTTGAAGGTAAGTATGATTATATTTATGGCTATTTAATAAAAGATGAGGTTGCATTTAAATACAAAATTAAAAATGATTATTTATCATTAAGTACTATGGCTGTAGACCACAAAGTCTATTCTGATTATAGTTTGTTGTTGTGTGATTTTGTTGATTTTGTTGGAGTTAATTCAGCGATAGGTGAAGAAGCGTGTTCATGGATTTTTAATTTTGAACCTAAGCTTATTAAGTATGAAGATGTTGTTGAATTATATACACATATGAATAAGGATATGGTAAAAATAAATGGCGATATAATATATCTAAAAGGCTATGATTCTTACGATTTAACGATGTCAAATGATTATGTTATAAAAATCATAAATAAAAATGGTTATCCATATGGCTATATTTATGAATATCCACTAGATAAATAATTATTTTTGATAACTATACATTAGAAAATTGATTTTATTTTAAATAAATATTGATTAATTTAATTTAAAGGTGTAATATATCAAAGGAATTTAAGAAGACAGTTCGTTTGTACCATCCTGTCTATAAATAAAACCAGGGCTTTAAAATTGCTTTAGATGGGACTACTATGTCCCATTTTTCTTTTTTAGTGCCCTTATTTAAGGCACTTTTTTTGTTGGAGGAATATATTATGTATGTATTAAGCACTACTGCATCATTTGATGCGGCACATTTTTTAACTAATTATAATGGCAAATGTCGTAATATTCATGGCCATAGATGGAATGTATCATGTGAGGTTTTTGGAGATTTATCTAATGGTATGCTTGTGGATTTTGGAATATTAAAACAAGATTTAAAAGAATTATGTGATTATTTTGATCATTCTTTTATAGTTGAAAAAGGAAGTCTTAAAGAAGAATTATTTTCAATGCTTAAAGAAGAATTTTTAATAAGAGAAGTTGATTTTAGAACAACAGCTGAAAATTTTTCTAAATATTTTTTTGATGAATTACAAAAAAAATATGATGTTTTAAGTGTAAAGGTATATGAAACACCTAATAATATGGCGGAGTATAGAATATGAAAGTAATAGAAAAATTTGTATCAATAAATGGTGAAGGATTAAAAAGCGGTGAACTTGCAACTTTTATAAGATTTTCAGATTGTAATCTTCGTTGTCCATATTGTGACACTAAATATTCTTATGAAAATCCTAAATTTGTAAATGAAAGCATAGAGGATATTATTTCTTATATAAATGATAATAAAGTACATAACGTAACATTAACTGGTGGTGAACCATTAATTCAAAAAGATATTGATATTTTAATTAATAAATTATCAGAATTAGGTTATAGAGTAGAACTTGAAACTAATGGATCAATTGATATTAAACAATATGTAGGACTTAAAGGAGTATCATTTACTTTAGACTATAAAGGACCATCTTCACTTATGAGTAATAAAATGAATTTAGATAATTATAAATATTTAACCAAAAATGATGCTGTTAAATTCGTTTGTGGGACAAAAGAAGATTTACTAAAAGCAAAAGAAATAATAAAAACATATAAATTAGATGAGATAACAAATCCTTTTATATCACCAATTTATGGTGAAATAGAACTTGAAGAGATAGTTGATTTCTTGAAAGAAAACAACCTAAATTACACAAGACTTCAAGTTCAATTACATAAGATAATTTGGGATAAAGACAAAAGAGGTGTTTAAGATGATTGATGAAAAGAAATTGGAACAAGCATTTCAAATGATTTTAGAAGCTTTAGGAGATGATCCTAAAAGAGAAGGTTTAATTGATACTCCTAAAAGAGCTTCGGGTATGTTTTTAGAAATGTTTGATGGAATGAATTATACAAATGATGAACTAGTAAAAATGTTTGATAAGACATTTGATACTGATTATCTTACATCAAGTAAAAATGTTGTAGTAATAAAAGATATTCCTATATTTTCTTATTGTGAACATCATTTAGCTTTAATGTATGATATGACGGTTGATATTGCATACATTCCAAATGGAAGAGTAATTGGATTATCTAAACTTGCAAGAATTTGTGATATGGTATCAAAAAGATTACAACTTCAAGAACGTATAACAAATGACATTTTATATGTTGTTAAAGGTATCACAAAATCGAATGATATTTTAGTGCGAATTAGCGGAAAACACTCTTGTGTATCGGCAAGAGGAATAAAAAAAGATTCAAAAACAACAACTATATCTAATATAGGAAATATAAGCATGGAGGTATTAAAATAATGAAATGTTTAGTATTAGCATCAGGAGGACTTGATTCAACTGTAGCACTTGCGAAAGCAATTTCACTTTATGGTAAGGAAAATGTTGTGGCACTTTCTATATCATATGGACAAAAACATGATAAAGAAATAAAAGCTGCTAATAATGCTTGTGAATATTATGGTGTTGAACATATATATTTAGACTTAGCTGAAATATTTAAATATTCTAATTGTTCATTATTAAAATCATCAGATGAACAAATTCCATTAGAAAGTTATAACGAACAACTAAAAGAAAGAAATGGACATCCTGTCACAACATACGTACCATTTAGAAATGGATTATTTTTATCTTCAGCTGCATCAATTGCGCTATCAAAAGGATGTAATGTTATATATTACGGAGCACATAAGGACGATGCGGCTGGTAATGCATATCCTGATTGTTCAAAAGAATTTACCAAAGCAATCGGAGACGCAATATATTTAGGATCTGGTAATGCGCTAAATCTTGAAGGACCATTTGTTAACATGTCAAAAAAAGATATAGTTGCGTTAGGTACTAAATTAAATGTTCCATTTAACTTAACATGGTCATGTTACCAAGGTAATGAAAAAGCTTGCGGTAAATGCGGAACATGTATTGATAGAAAAGAAGCTTTTAGATTAAATGGATTAACAGATCCAATAGAATATGAGGAGTAAATATGAGAGAAGAAGAAAATTTAAAGAATTTAGGTAATAAAAACACAAAATATGATTTTAACTATACGCCAGAAATTCTAGAAACATTTATAAATAAGCATCAAGAAAATGATTATTTTGTAAAATTCAACTGTCCTGAATTTACATCACTTTGTCCAATAACAGGACAACCAGATTTTGGAAGGGTTTATATATCATATATTCCTGATGAATTAATGGTCGAATCAAAGTCATTAAAACTATATTTATTTTCATTTAGAAATCATGGGGACTTCCATGAAGATTGTATGAATATAATTATGAAAGATTTAATAAAACTTATGAAGCCACGTTATATTGAAG
>CAVCDW010000084.1:0-1807 GCA_963601055.1 Elusimicrobiaceae bacterium | reverse complement strand
ATTCTTACCAAGGGGTGGAATTTCAATTGATCCTTACTGCAATTATGGAATGAAGGGTACAAAATTTGAAAAAATGGCAGAACAAAGACTTTTGATGCATGACCTTTATCCTGAAAACATTAACAATAGATAAGCAACCTGTGGTTGCTTTTTTATTTCAGGTATTTTGATATTATTAATTAATTGACAAAAAGATAAGTAAGCATTATTTTAAAAATAGATGAAAATAAAACTTTGTATATAAAATGGGTTTAATTTTTGCAGGAAGAGAATTTAAATGAAGAATTATGTGTGTGTTAATGGGGTTTTTAACAATTTTTGTGCTTTTGGAGTAGATTTAAAAAAAACAAAGTAGGGTAAAGATGGACATTTGGTTGTAATATCTTCTAAAAAGTAGGTGGGAATATGAAAAAAATTATTTTATCTATAACTTCGATCATTGTAGGAGCAATTTTTGCAATAATATTAGTTCTAGTTTTGAGTGATAAGAAAAAAGAAGTATATATAAATTCTTCGTATAATGATGTGAAGATATCATTTGGTAAAACCAAAGTTAAAAAAGTGGATGAGTCGAATTTATCAGCTTACGGAGTTGCACGCAAATATTATATTAGTGATACTTTTGAATTCTATGAGGAGAATATTAAAAGTTCAAAATATTATAATTCGAATTTAGTTTTTGAATATGATAATAATATTTATGGATATTTAATAAAAGATGAAGTAGCATTTAATTATAAAATTTCAGATAAGTTCATTTATTTAAGCACAATGGGTGTAAGAGGACATATGGACAGCAGCTACAACTTGTTGTTGTGCGATATTTATAACTTTGCTTATACTGAAAAAGATATTAATTTATATGGTAAAGATGAATACAAATGGTATATCCAAAATGAATCAAAAAATATCACATATGAAAACATTGTGGAACTATATAAAAATATGAATCAAGATATGGTAAAAATAGATGGAGATACAATTTATTTAAAAGGCTATGATTTTAATTTAAAGATGTCTGATGATTATATTGTAAAAATTGTAAATGAAGATGGGTATGCATATGGTTATGCATATGAGTATCCAATAAGTGAATGATTTGGTTTTGTAAAAATAGAGTATGTAATTATTTTGAATTTTATACAAATATTGATTGGTTTTAATTAATACTATAGTATAGTAATTAAAAAAGATAGATTGTATGTATAATTGAGGATAAAAAACTTGAAAAATATTTTTACGAAGTATTTTTATGCTGATAACATAAACAATAGATAAGCAACTTGTGGTTGCTTTTTTGTTATAGCTATTTTTCATATACGAATTTATTGACAAATAATAAATAGAGTAGTATTCTTAAATTATATAAAAATAAAACTTTATACGCGAAAAGGTTTTAATTTTTGTGGGAAGAGGGTTTAAATGAAGAATTATGTGCTATGTGTGTTAATGGGGTTTTTAACAATTTTTTGTGTTTTAGGAGTAGATTTAAAAGATATAAAGTCATACAAATGTGGTGATTCGAAAGATGCGGTTAGATATAACAATTATTCAATAAGGGAATACATCAAAAGTGAATATTATTCAAGTTACAATATTAAAAGTATTACTATAAATGAAAGTAATAAATTTTTGATTGATAGTTGTAAAAATTTTAGTCAAGATGATTTGAATGAATATTACAATTTATATTATGCAAAAACAGGTAGTGAAGTGGATAATACATGTGCTGTAGTAGCAACTCTTGGTACAGTCGCATTTTATAATTCACATGATAATAATCGCTACATAGATTTAGAATATGCAC
>CAVCDW010000083.1:0-10291 GCA_963601055.1 Elusimicrobiaceae bacterium | reverse complement strand
AAAGAAAATGATATTAATAAAATTGAAAACAAAAATATTGAAGAAAACAAAGATAATGAAAATAACATCATAAATACTTCATCTAAAACTACACAAAATGATGAAAACAACATTATAAATACTTCGCCTAAAACTACAAATAATAATCCTAGACCATTAAGAAAGGATTTTGAAATTGTTGCAGAAAGTAGTACTGAAGAGTATGTGCATGAAGATACAGAAAATGCTAAAAAACTTAATGTAACACCTACTTTTGAACAAAAGAAAGCTTTTACAGATGTTATTATTAATTACGATCCTGCTGAAATGGATTTGATTTTCTCAAATACTAATAAAAATGTAAAGATTTATGCTGATACTGAAGAAGAAGCTTTAAAGAAAAAAGAGACTATTGAAGCTAAAGCTAGAGTTATTAAAGCAGCAGGTATTATCGCAAGATATAATGCAGCTTTAGATAATCTTGTAGAAATTGGTGATAGAGGATATGGAAATTCGCCAATATTTAAAAATAAAGAAAATTTAGTTAAGGCAGTAAAGAGATATTCCTTATCTCGTCAATTTTTATCAGAACTTACATCACTTGTAACAAACCCATTAAAAGATAACCTATATATTACACGTGATGCTCAAACTGCTCCGCTTTTACTATGCGAAAAACCTGATGATTTAAATGATTTATTAAAGAATTTTATGGAATACTCTAATGTAATATACGGAAGAGATTTAAAAAAAGAGCACGATGTTGAAAAAGCATTCAAATATGTAGATAGAATGCTTGATAAATATCTTGCAGGACCTAAAGTCTATGATTTTGAATCAGAAAAGGGAATATATGATTTCTTAAGATATACTGAATGTAGATTCATGTTTGAACAAATGATAACTTTTACAAAAGGTAAGGATGGAGTGACTAGTTACGATAAATACTTAAAACAAAAAGATCCAATTAAGTACTATAAATTAATGGATAAACTAGGTATAGATTATGCATTCCAATATAGTGCACCATCTGAAATTATGACTTTAACAGGATTAAGTTCGCCTGTATCTGCAGCCGGATTAGAAGGCTTAGCGGATAAACGAGAAGATGAAGACAAACAAGTAACAAAGCCTATTGTTGAGAAGTTCAATAACCTGCCTTTAAATAAAAATATAGGCGCAATATCAAGCAGAAATAGATTAGCTATTTCATCATCAATATCTGATACAATGTATCAAAACTTTGGAGTATCTAACTTTAATGTTGATTATTCATTATATGGTGTTGCAGGAAATGGTTCAAAACGTTATTCTGATTTGTCTAAATTAAGCATTGCGGATCTTTGTGATAAATTCAAAGAGAAAAATAAACTTAAACCAGGTGAAAAATTAACATATGCTAATGCATCAAATGTAAAAGTTGCGATGACACAAGCTAAAGAAGTTTTAACATATGATTTTATGATATTACAATTATCTAACGTCGTTTATAGGGATACAATTGGGGATGACAAAATTATGGATAATCTAGGAGCCCATCTGTTCTATGTAAACGGAAAATCAATTGATACACTTGCTAATGAATATATAAAAGAAAATGGTACTAAATATTCTAAAGATGATGTAATGTCAGCTATATTTGTTAACGCAATCAATGATCCTAATAAAGTTATGTCACTTGTATCAATTGTTACAACAAAGAATGGATTCGAACCAAAGGTTGTTACACTTAATAAAAACTATAGTGATTTAGCTAAAAATGTACCACATTCATTCTTTGAGAATGTAGCTCATTTCTTTGGTCGTCAGTACAAAGAGGATGCTAAAGTAGAAGCTCAAATTGATGCGATAAGAAATTTCAATAATAAAGAAAACAACCAAAAGATTAAGGACGCATTCCTAGCTGAATTTGGTGATGATCTTGCAAAGGCTAGTAAAGAACAAATTACAGATAAAATTGCTACTAGAACTAATAATTTAGAGAATAGTATAAAGAAAGACCTTGGAGATAATATTATTAACAATAACATTGATAATAATTTAGATGGAGAGGAATTTATTATAAATACTGATAGTAAAAATACTATATCTAAATAAATAATTAAGGATTAAGTACTTGCTTAATCCTTTTTAATGTAATATTATTAAAAAAGGTGATAATATGAGTAAAAGAGTACTTCTAGAACATCAAGAAATAGAACGTTCTATTATAACTAAATATAGAGGTAAATTATGGGCTCCTTTTATAAAAGCCATTAAGGAATATGAACTTGTAAAACCAAATGATTCAATTTGTGTTTGTATATCAGGTGGTAAAGATTCAAATCTTATGGCTAAACTATTTGAAGAACTTCAAAAACATTCTGATTTTAAATTTGAAGTTAAATATTTAGTAATGAACCCAGGATATTCCGAATTTACGCTAGAAACTGTTAAAAATAATTTAAAAAAATTAAATATAAATGCTACTATTGTAGAAACTGACATTTATGAAATAGCTCACAATCAAGTAAGCGGTGGATGTTATTTATGTGCTAAAATGCGTAGGGGAGCACTTTATAGAATAGCTAAAGAAATGGGATGTAATAAAATTGCATTAGGTCATCATTATGATGATGTTATTCAAACAGTGTTAATGAATATGCTTAATGCTGGTTCGTTCCAAACAATGATGCCTAAACTTCATAGTGATAATTATGAGGGAATGGAACTTATTAGACCAATGTATTTAATAAGAGAAAAAGATATTATTGCGTGGCAAAAACATAATGGATTAGAATTTATAAGATGTGCATGTAGATTTGAAGAAGAATCATGCTCAACGCTTGAATCTTCAACATCACAAAGAAGAGCTACTAAGAATTTAATTGAAGAGTTGAAAAAGAATTATAACGAAAACGTTGAAAAGAATATATTTGCAGCCGCATCTAATGTTAACTTAGATAAGGTTATAATGTATAAAGAAGGTAAAAACGTTCATAGTTTCTTAGATACATACGATAAAGAGGAAAAATAATCCTCTTTTTTGTTGACAATAAAAGTATAAAGCACTATAATCCTAGTATATTACTAGGAAAGGTAGGAATATATATGGTGGTAGAACTAAATGAACAAGTAGTTAATGTAAAAAACAAAAGAAAAACAATTTTAGTCTATGGAGATTCTAATACATGGGGATATAATCCAAATACCCATGAAAGATATGATGAAGATATTAGATATCCTAGAGTTTTAAATAATCTTTTAGGTCTTAATTATAATGTAGTAGAAGAAGGTTTATGCGGAAGAACTACTATATATAATGACTTTAGATATGGTCGTGCTGCGATTGATTTTATTCCTATAATCTTAGAATCACATACACCAAATGTTTTAGTCTTAATGTTAGGTACTAATGATTATAAGATTTCTAACGCAAGAAGCCTTGATGATTTAAAGTTTTCTATGGAAACTTTAATTGAACAAATAAAGAAAAGATATGTAGGAAAAATAATTTTAGTATCTCCTATTCTTCTTAGTGAAAACATAAAAGAATTAGATAATGAATTTGATGATTTATCATACGAATTATCTAAAAACGCAAGTTTTGTTTATGAAACTATCGCAAAAGAATATGATTTACTATACCTAGATGCCAAAAATTATGCATATCCTGGTGCGGATGGTGAACATATGACAGAATATGGTCATGAGAAACTTGCGGTAGCATTAAGTGTTTTAATTAATAAGGAAATAGAGTAAAGGGTTTTATGCCCTTTATTTTTTTATAAAATTTAATATAATAAATATTATTGAGAGGGATAATATGGAAATAGATGTTCATGGACTTTTAAGATTACAAGCACAAAAATATATATTAGATAGTATTGAAGAATGTTATAAAAGAGGAGATACTATTCTAAATGTTATTCATGGTTCTAATAATGGGACAACTATTAGATCATGGCTTAGAAACTCTAAAACATTAGGTGATAAGGTTGTAAGTGTATCACCACATATTATTAATAGTCCAGATGTTACAACTATAACTATCAAAAGAAAAAAGAGGTGATTTAGGTGTCACAATTTAAACTAGAAAGTAATTTTAAACCAACAGGGGATCAACCAAAAGCCATTCAAGAACTTTCAGATAATATTAATGCAGGTATTCGCGAAAGTGTTCTTAAGGGAGTTACAGGTTCTGGAAAAACATTTACTATCGCAAATATTATTAAAGAAACAGGTAAAAAAGCTTTGATACTTGAACCTAACAAAACTCTTGCAGGACAAATATACCAAGAATTAAAAGCTATGTTTCCAAATAATCATGTATGTTATTTTATTTCTTATTATGATTATTACCAACCAGAAGCTTACGTTGTAACATCTGATACATATATTGAAAAAGATGCGAGAATTAATGAAGAAATAGATGAGATGAGACATAATGCGACATCTTCGCTTATTGATTATGATGATGTGATTGTTGTAGCCTCTGTTTCTTGTATTTATTCAATTGGTTCAATGGAAGATTATGTAGGATCTATGATGACACTTAGAAAAGGAGAATCATATGATAGAAAAGAATTAATTGAACGACTTGTAAGTATGCAGTATTCAAGAAATGAAATAGATTTTTCGAGGGGATCATTTAGAATACATGGTGATGTGCTTGAAATAATCCCAGCATCAGAACATAAAAATGGGGTTCGTATTGAATTCTTTGATGAAGAAATAGAGCGTATTAGAATATTTGATGTACTAACAGGAAAAGCACTTGAGGCTGTAAATTATATTAATATATTTAGTGCTACACATTTCGTCACACCAAAAGATAAACTTAAAGAAGCTATTGTAAGAATAAAAAAAGAGTTAGAAGAAAGAATAAAATACTATAATTCTATTCATAAACCACTTGAAGCAGAACGTATTGAACAAAGAACAAGATATGATATTGAAATGCTTGAACAAATGGGAACATGTAATGGGGTTGAAAACTATTCACGCCATATGGCATTAAGAGCGGAAGGAGAAACTCCTTCAACACTTCTTGATTTCTTTAAAAAAGATTTTATTTTATTTGTTGATGAATCCCATGTAACAGTCCCACAAATAAGAGGAATGTATAATGGTGATAGAGCTCGTAAACAAACTCTTGTAGATTATGGATTCCGTCTTCCTAGTGCACTTGATAATAGACCTCTTAAATTTGAAGAATTTGAAGATAAACTAGACCAAATTATCTATGTTTCTGCAACTCCAGGAGATTTTGAGATTCGTGATGATAATCCTATTGTAGAACAAATTATAAGACCTACTGGTCTATTAGATCCTCTAATAGAGGTAAGAAAGACACTGGGACAAATTGATGATTTATATGCAGAAATTGTTAAGAGACAAGAAAAAGGTGAAAGAGTACTTGTGACAACACTTACGATTAAAATGAGTGAGGAGTTAACACAGTATTTTAAACAAATGGGACTTAAAGTAGCTTATCTTCATTCGGAGATTAAAGCTTTACAACGTCTTGAAATATTAAGAGACCTACGTCTTGGAAAATATGACTGTTTAGTTGGTATTAACCTACTTCGTGAAGGTCTTGATATACCGGAAGTATCGCTTGTCGCAATTCTAGATGCGGATAAGATGGGATTTTTACGAAGCACACGTTCATTAATTCAAATTATAGGACGTGCCGCAAGAAATCAAAATGGTAAGGTTATAATGTATGCGGATAATATTTCAGAGTCTATGGAAGAAGCTATTCGTGAAACAAAGAGAAGAAGAGAAATACAAGAAGCTTATAATAAGAAACATAATATTGTTCCTAAAACAGTAATTAAACAAATAAGAGATAGTGTAACTGTTACTGATAGTGATGTTAATGAAGTTAAGGTTGATAAAGAAAAACTATCAAAGAAAGACAAAGAATTATTAATTCTTAAACTAGAAGATGAAATGAGACAATATGCTAAAGATCTTAACTTTGAAATGGCAGCCCAGGTAAGAGATGTACTTATTGAATTGAAAGGTGAAATCAAATGAATGTAGATGATATATTAGAACTTAATATTGATGATTTCGATTTAGAAGGCTTAGGAATTGCGCATTATGATAATAAACCTGTATTTATCGATAATGCAATACCAGGTGAAGTGGTAAAATGCAAGATTACAAGGATTACTAAAAATTTATGTTTTGCGAAAAACATAGAAATAATAAAGAAATCAGACAATAGAGAAGATAATTTATGCCCATATTATTCTTTATGTGGTGGTTGTAATATAATGCATATGAAATATAAGTATCAACTAAAATTCAAACAAGAACTTACAAAACGAACATTAAGAAAAATAATAGGACAAGATATAGTTGTTAATGATTGTGTTCTAAATCCTAACCCTTATGGATATAGAAATAAAATAATAGTACCATTTAAAAAAATAAATGGGGAGATTATAAGTGGTTTTTATGAAGAAAAATCACATAAAATAGTTCCATCAAAAGGATGTATGATTGAACCAGCATGCGCAACAAATATCATAAATACTATTAAAGAACTTCTTACAAAATATGATATAGAAATTTATGATGAAGAAACAAATAAAGGTATTTTTAGAAATGTTATGCTAAGAGTATCTTATGATAAAAAAATCATGGTTGTGCTAGTCGCATGTAAAATGATAAATGAATTTAATTATCTTAAAGATGAATTAATAAATAAATATCCTGAAATTGTTTCAGTATATTTAAATATTAATAACAAGAAAACAAATGTTGTTTTACAAGATGAATATATTCTTCTTGCAAAAGAAAAATATTTAACTGAAAACATAAATGGACTTATGTTTAAAGTACACCCTAATTCATTTCTTCAAATAAACCACGCACAATGCGAAAGATTATATGAAAAAGCAATCTCACTTGCGTCAATTACAAAAGATGATGTAGTAATTGATGCGTACTGTGGAATAGGAAGTATTTCATTAAACGTCGCAAAATGCGCAAAATTTGTGTATGGGATTGAGGTTGTAAGTGAAGCAGTTGATAATGCGCTTGAAAATATGAAATTAAATAATATTTCAAACGCAGATTTCATTTGTGGTAAATGTGAAGATATTATATTAAATCTAGTTAAGAATAAAAAGATTGATGTAATGATATTTGATCCTCCAAGAAAAGGATGCGATATTAAATTCTTAGATACAGTAATAAAATCTAAGATAAAAAGAATTGTATATATTTCATGCAAAACATCAACATTCGCTCGTGATTTAAAAATTTTAAGTGAAAATGGATATGAAATAGGTGAAGTAACACCATTTGATTTATTCTCACATTCAACACATGTTGAAAATGTATGTTTATTAACTTTAAAAAATAATTAATGATTTAAAGCATTCTCTTTTTAGGGAATGTTTTTTGTTATTAAAGAATGTTTTATAAAAATATAAACTATTGTTTCTAAATAAATAATTATTGAATAAGTAATCGAATTATGAAATGACTAGAAATTTGTCTTTTTTATGTTATTAAATTTAGTGAAATATTAAAATAAATCATAATACGTTTGATTTTGTATTACAAAAGTATTACAATGTAATTACAAAGGGGCGATGCATATGGCTGAAAAATTAATAGTTTCGTCA
Organism: Elusimicrobiaceae bacterium; assembly: GCA_963601055.1. GTDB lineage: Bacteria > Bacillota_I > Bacilli_A > Acholeplasmatales > Anaeroplasmataceae > UBA3206. Next base: position 2,684 of record CAVCDW010000083.1, on the reverse strand, counting down.
AAAAAATATAAAGGTGAATCGATAGTTGTATCTACTAGATTACCATCTGATCTTGTAGAAAAAATAGATTCTGTTTGTGAAATAACAGGCAAGTCTAGAAATGAATTGATCATAAAATGTTTAGATTATGCATTAGATAATATGATCATAAAAGATTCAGATGAAGGAGATAAATAAATATGGCAAAGATAATAGATGTTATTAAATATGAAGGAAATAATGATGTTTTAATTTATAAACACCCAACTACTGATTTTAATCTAGGGACTCAACTTATTGTTCATGAATCACAAGAAGCAGTTTTCTTTAGAGATGGTAAAGCATTACAAAGTTTTTATCCTGGAAGACACACTCTAGAAACTCAAAATATTGTTGGATTAAAAAATGATATAAATTATATGGCTGGTGGTGAACACGTATTCCATAGTGAAGTTTATTTTATTAATTTAACAACTGAACTTGGTGTCAAATGGGGAACGGATTCTAAAATTAGAATGTTTGACCCTATATCCGGTTTACATCTAGAGCTTGGTGCATGTGGTACTTTTAATATTAAAGTTAAAGATGGAAGAAAATTATTATTAAAAGTGGTTGGTACTAGTAGTGGGTTTGAACAAGAAGAAATTTTTGGCTCATTTGGCGTAACAACAAAGAATGCAAATGCCAAATTTAGAGGTATGATTATTTCTAAAGTTAAATCATCATTAGCAAAAGCTATTAGAGAAAATGATATTAATATTTTAGAAGTTGATGAACACATTGATGAGTTATCTGAAGTATTAAGAACTGAGATTAATAAGGTTCTTGATGATTATGGTATGTATGTACCAGAATTTTTTATTACTTCAATTATGACTCCAGATGATGATCCTAATTTTGTTAGACTAAGAGAACAACATGCTGAAAGATACTTAAAAGTTCAACAACAGCGAATCAGAAAGGCAGAATTAGAAGCTGCTCAAGAAGCAGATTTAGTTCAAGCAGAAACAAAAGCTAAAACAGCTATAATTGCGGCTGAAGGTGAAGCTTCTGCTAGATTAGCACATATAAAAGTTGAAGCAGAAGAAATGAGATTAAAAGGATATACATATTCAGAAGAAACTGCACGTATTGTTGGTGAAGCAGCAGCTAAAAATGAAGGTGCTGGAACAAGTGGAATTGCTTCAGAAGTAGTTAGAACTGGAGTTGGCTTAGGAGTAGGTGTGGCAGTTGCAGGTCAAATGGCTGGAACAGTAAAAGGAATTGTTACAGGTGTAGACGGAACATGGGAGTGTCCTAATTGTCATACCAAAACAAATAAAGGTTTGTTCTGTGAAAATTGTGGATATAAAAGAAATTTATCATGGAATTGCACATGCGGGGCTACAAATTTAACTGGTAATTTTTGCCCAAATTGTGGGAAGAAAAAAGGTGAATAATTATGGAAATTAAATTGAGAACTAATAAAAGAACAATTATTACAACACTTATATTGACTATTGTATTAATAGTATATAATGTTTTATATTTTGTAATACCATTTGATCACACAAAAAGCACAGGCTCATATTGGATTACATATGGAATAACTATATTTTTGATTTTATTTGTTGGAATTGTTGTTTATATAGGTATTGGTGATAAGAAAGAAAAATCACGCATTTTTGGTGTGCCTATTTTGTATCTAGGTTATTATACTTTACTTACACAATTTATAGCAGATATTATAATAATGTGTGTTGGAAACTTTATTCGTATTCCTTCATGGATTACAATTGTAGTTGAAACATTATTATTAGCATGTTTCTTTATATCATTAATTAAAAAGACAGCTTATAAAGATACTATTAAAAAAGTTGATGCCAAGGAATATAAAGAAACATATATTAGAGATTTAAGAGTTGAACTTGAAACTGTATGTAATATGGTTGAGGAACCATCTTTAAAGAAAACTTTAGATAAATTATATGAAACAGCTAAATATACAGATCCAGTATCATCAAGAGCGGTGATTGATATTGAAGATCAAATAAGTATTGAAGTCGAAAAATTAAAAAAGACAATAAATTTAGGCGATTATGAAAATGCAAAAATAATTGCTAATGAAATTGATAGTTTATTAAAAGAAAGAAAATTAAGGGCACGTTCACAAGATTAGAGGAGGGATTTTAATGGGTAGACGCGCAAGCATAGTTACTCGTATTAAATGCACTATTAATCAAGATGAAATTTCGGAAATAAGAAGACAACGTGAAGGAACGATTAAAAGTTTAACTATAAATAGCGAATCAGGATCAAAGGTAATGAAGCCTGTTTATAGAGTATCAACTGTTGATTTCAATGAGGAAACTAGAAATTGTAAGATTAATTTTATAGAAGTTACAAAATATAGAACAATTGAAAGGTATGTAACTCGGAATTATGTGAAGCGTCCAATTTATTCTAATTGGAAGACAAAGACAAAAATCGTTAAAAAAAGTATTATATTGGACGATGAAACTCTTGAATCTTTACAAAAAAATTATGATGCTTTAATCGCACACAATGCATTTCAAATAATCGATAGAATTAGTAATGAAGAATATTATCCATCTTGGTATTGGAAGGACTTAATAATGAGTTATTATAATAAAAAAATGATAGAATTAAGAAATAAGAAAGAACATTATGAACAAAGAACGCAAGAATATTCTAAGGAGCTAGAT
>CAVCDW010000082.1:2011-11634 GCA_963601055.1 Elusimicrobiaceae bacterium | reverse complement strand
TTATACATTTTTATGTATATGTCAATATAAAATTTTATATATAAAAAAAACCGATTGAAATTCAATCAGTTTATAAATATTATTCAAAATTAATTTGAAATCCTTCAACTTTTTTACTCTTATACATTGCAGAATCTGCTCTTTTATAAAGACTCGAAAAATTATCATTATTATCTTTTATAAAGAAAGTAGCACCAAAACTTAAAAATAGTTTAGTTCCATTAATTTCTTTAATATTGGTATTATTTAAATTCTTTATTATTTCATCAGATAATCTTATAGCTTCATCTTTAGTATTTATGTTTGGCGAATATATCGCGAATTCATCTCCACCAAGTCTAAATACAATGTCTTCTTTTGAAGCAGTATCTTGTAAAACATTAGCTAATGTTTTAATAACAACATCACCTGCAAGGTGACCATATGTATCATTTATAGCCTTAAAATGATCACAATCTATAATAATAAATAATCCTTTTTGATATTTTAGAATATTCTTTTCAATACTATTTTCTCCAAAACCTCTATTGTATATTCCTGTGAGTTGATCATTTTGAGCAATTTTTTCTAAAGTTTCTTCTCTTTTTCTTTGAGGTTCAATAAGTTCTGTTGCCCAAATCACGTGATGACAATCTCCATTCGAGAAATCATCCTCTCTTACAATTAATCCTCTACACCAACCAAAAGATTTAGTATTAAATTCTATAGATATATAGTCTTTACCCTTTAATCTTTTAGATATTGTGCTTAAATCTAAAAATTCTTCAAATTCTTTTCTAAAAGGATCAATAATCAATTCTTTTGATAATGCTTTAACCGCATCACCAAATGTATTGAAGTTTTTTTGCATAACTTCATTTATACTATTAGACATTTTTATAATAGAATATTGGTTTTTTGTAACATCTATTCTAAATAAGGCGTGAAATATGTTAGATATTGCGTAGTATCCTTTAAGAACGCCTTCTAGTGCTTTTACATTTTGAATATTTATAAGTGCATCAATATTTCTAAATCCACAAGCCGCAATTATTGTGCCTTCTTTCTTTGACATCCTTATATAGTGCGCCATATAATAATGGATTTCTCCATCAAGCCATACTCTATATGTGAATTCATATTGTGTTTCTGTATCAAGTTTTTCATATATATTATCATTAGATAATTGTGACATAAACATTTCTTTATCTTCATCGTATACACGACTATCTGCATATGTTTTTAACATTTGATGATAATTAAAAACATCATTATTTTGCATACCATCAGTTACATAACCATCAAGTTTTACTATCTTAGCCAAATCTTTGTTTATATCAACAATAAACACATTTAAATAATTCAATGTAAATGCATTTAATAATGTATTTTTATCGAATTCCATATTCTCTCCATCCATAATATTTTAGTTATTTATTACATCAAATAAATAATTATAAATATTTTGTTCAATTCGTTTTGCGCCTTCAAAATTCTTTGAAGTGACAGAAATATATGTCTTTAGTTTAGGTTCAGTACCACTAGGTCTTACAACTATAGAAATATTTTCATCAAGTAAGAATTTAATTACGTTAGATTTAGGTAGTCCATCTAGTCCATATGCATAATCTAGAGTTTTCTTTATATTAATGCCACAAATTGAATTAATATTTCCTCTAAATTTATTCATAATTTCTTGCATCTTCGCAAATCCTTTTGATCCATCAAACTTAAATGAATAAAGCGTATTATATGTGTATCCATATTTATCATATAATTCGTTTAATTTATCAATTAGACTTACACCTTGTGCTTTGTAATATGCGAACATTTCACAAATTAAAACAGAAGCATTTACTGCGTCTTTATCTCTTACATAAGTACCAGATAGATATCCATATGATTCTTCAAAACCAAAAATATAACTGTCCTCTTTGTTTTGTGATTCAAGAAGTCCTATTTGTTCACCGATGTATTTAAATCCTGTTAAAACATTTAAGCATTTTACGCCATAATTTTTTGCAACTCTTTCTGCCATATCTGTTGTAACAATTGTTTTTACTAAAACTGCATCTTTTGGCATAGTATTTAAAGCTAATCTACGCTCGCAAATGTAGTTAAATAATAAAACACCTGTTTCATTTCCACTAAATAATCTATATGAATCCTTATCTTTTACAGCAATTCCTACTCTATCACAGTCTGGGTCTGTCGCAAGTAATAAATCCGCATTATATTTTTTAGCGTATTCCATTCCAAGAGCCATAGCTTCTTTTATTTCAGGATTTGGATATGGACAAGTATGGAAATATCCATTAGGGAATTGTTGTTCTTCAACAACTTTTATATTAGTATATCCCATTTCCTTTAAAGCTCTTGTAACACATACAAGACCAGTACCATTAAGTGGAGAATATACAATTGATACATCTTTATTTATATCTAGGTTTTTAATTAAAGATTCATTTTTAACATTATTAATAAATGCTGTTATAACTTCAGGCTTAATATATTCAATTAAATTCTTATTAAATCCCACGTCAAACGAAATAGTTTTAACATCTTTAAATATATCAATAGAATTTATATATTCTAGCGTTTCATCAGCACTTTTTGTAGTAAATTGGCATCCATCTTCTCCATACACCTTATATCCATTATATTCCTTAGGGTTGTGAGATGCTGTAATCATTACACCAACTACCGCATGTAAATATCTTGTCGCAAACGATAATGTTGGCACTGGAGAAAGAGTTGGGTAAATATATACCTTAATATTATGTGCTGCATATACTTCTGCAGCAGTTCTTGCGAATAAATCTGAATTTATTCTTGAATCGAAAGAAATAGCTACTACTCTTTCATCTTCTTTAAAATTATTAATAATGTATCTAGAAATTCCTTCACTTACTTTTCTTACAGTATAAATATTCATTCTATTAGTACCTGCTCCAATAACTCCTCTAAGTCCTCCGGTACCAAATTCTAAATCCTTGTAAAAAGCATCTTCTATTTGATCATTGTTCATATTAACTAGTTCTTTTTTTAAATCTGAATCTGAAACATTTTCAATCCATAATTTATAATTTTGTTCTATATTCATGTTATTACACCTTCATTTTTTCATATTTTACCATGTATTCTATTTTTAATCTAGTTATTTAAATAATCTACAGCATTTAATGGCATTAATCCATCTATTATATAATTTTTGAGATTCTTCTTTATCAATAATTGGATAAAAATATTTATCTATTTCACATATTTTCTTCAAATAATCAAAATCTTTAAAAAATTTTGTATAAAGTCCTGCGATATAACAAGCTCCTATTGCAGTAGTTTCAATTTGACGTGGACGTTTTATAATTGATTGCATCACATCAGATTGAAATTGTAATAGATAATCATTTGCGGAAGCTCCACCATCAACAGAAAGTGATACATCATAGTGATGTGTTTCTTTCTTCATGACCTCTAAAAGGTCAAGAGACTGATATGCAATAGATTCTATGGTTGCTTTTATCACAGCTTCTTGTGTTGTGTTAAATGTCATTCCAAACATAGCTCCACGGCATTCTGTATCCCAATAAGGTGTTCCAAGTCCTTGGAAAGCTGGAACAATAATTAAATCATGACCTTCTGACATTTTTGCTCGATTTTCTGTTTCTTTACTTGAAGAAATAATCTTAAGACCATCTCTTAGCCAAGTTATTGCGGCACCAGCCACAAAAACAGATCCTTCAAGCGCATAAGTAGGCTTACCATCAATCATGTAAGCTATAGTTGTAAGTAAACCTGACTTTGAATATATTGGTTTATCACCAATATTCATTAACATAAAACATCCAGTACCATATGTGTTTTTAATATCCCCTTTGTTAAAAGCTGTATGTCCAAAAAGGGATGCTTGTTGGTCTCCAATTATTGAACAAATTGGTATTTTATAACCCATATATTCAAAATATCCAAATAGGCTATTATTTGATAATACAGAAGGAAGTATTTCTTTTTTAACACCAAAAATTTCTAACAATTCACTATCCCATTCTAATGTATTTATATTATATAACATTGTTCTTGAAGCATTTGTCGCATCTGTATAAAATGATTTCCCACAGGTTAGCTTATATAATAAAAATGTATCGATGGTACCAAAAAGACAGTCCCCATTATTATAATGTTCTAATACATTTTTATTATTATCTAATAAATATCTTATTTTAGTTGCACTGAAATATGAATTTATTTTTAATCCTGTTTTTTTAAAAATTAAATCCTCGTACCCAGCATCAATATAACTTTTAGCTATATAATCGCTTTGTCTAGATTGCCATACTATCGCATTCGCAAGTGGGTTACCCTTTCTATCAAACATTACTGTCGTTTCTCTTTGGTTAGTAATTGCAATTGAATCAATTAACGATACATCAATACCTGAACCATTAATAACATTTTTTATGCATTCCAATACTGTTTCATATATTTCATTAGCATTATGTTCAACAAATCCAGGTTTTATCCTTATTTGGGTAAATTCCATTTGATATTTATATACTTGTACTCCAAGTTTATTAAATAAGATAGCTCTTGTTGAAGTTGTTCCTTGATCAATTGTTAAAATATATTCTTTCATACTATCTCCTTAAAAAAAACATAGTCAATTGACTATGTTATTCTTTATTTTCGTTATTAAGATCAATTGAATCTTTTTTAGTTTCTTTTTTTGTAACTAATTGTTTATAATCAATTACAAGGTTTTGTCCTACTGCTATAACTGCTGCCGCAAGTACTGATATTACAAGAATCATTACTGTAGAGAATCCACCAACAAGTTTAACTTCTTTTGATGAACTATAATATACATATTGATTCTTTTGATATAATTCTTTTTCAGTAGATGCAAGTTCTTTAGATAAACTAGTTAAAGTATCATTAACATTAGTTAATTTTTTATCAAAATTTGTAGTGTCAGCATCCCCATTAGATATAAATTTCTCAAGATTTGAAATTTGATTATTGATATCTTCTTTAGATACTAATAAAGCACCTAATTGATCATTTAATCCATTAAGTGTTGTAACAGTTGATGAACCTGCTTGTCTATCAATTTCAGCTTGTAATGCTTTAATCTTATTTTCACAAACAACTAAATCATTTTCAAGACTGCTCTTCTTTATTTCATATACTGATTTATTATCATCAAAATTTTTAACATAATATTTTGTTGACACTTCTGTTTCTAAGGTATCAATGTTTAAGTTTTCAATTGTTAAATTAACTTTAGTTACTAAATCATTTAATGAAGTTCCTGAAGATAAAATATATGATTTATATTTTTCAATTAATGTATTATATTTAGTTATAATAAATTGAGCTTGTGATGAATAAATCGCAATCTCATTTTCATAAGTATTTGCATCTTTTGCGTTGTTTAATACAACTGCATAATCAAGACTATCAATTACACTATTTGTATAATCAATAGGTATGTAAACTATTTCTTGTATAAATTCTTTTGCTTGATTTTCTGATTTGAAATATTTTTTAGATGCAGTAATAGTATATTTATATATAGCATCTTCTTCACTATCAAAAGTAATCTTTATTCCATCATTTTTATATAATTTATCAACATTTATTGATGAATATGCTGTATTTGAAGCTTTTAATGAAGTTAGTTGTTGTAATGAAACAAGCGAATTATAATTAAAATTTGATCCATCAAGATATGTGTTATCATCAAAACCATTAACATCATAATAAAAAGATGTGCTGTATTGATATTTTGAATTATTATATCCAAACTTTAATCCTAGAACTGCCGCAATTAATATTACAACAAAAAATACTGTGAATCTTATTTTTGATTTTTTATTATATCCGATAGATACCTTTATTATTTGTGCTAAGCTAACATAATCTTCGTTTTCGTAATTATCTTCCATGTTCGTACACCTCAATATTGATATAGTACAATATTTTTCTTTGTTTGTCTATATTTATTTAATTCGTCCAAGTCTATATTTGAAATCATTATATCCAAAATTTGTAAGTTTTTCTAATGTATCATTACTATGAAGTATGTAAATATCAGGTAGCGGCATTCCATTAAAAGTATTATTTTTAACAGTTGTATATAATGCCATATCCCCAAACACTAGCATTTCATCAGTTTCTATTTTTTTAGAAAACTTATAATCTCCTATAACATCCCCAGACAAACATGTAGGGCCACCAATTCTATATTCATATTTAGCATCTTCTAAATCTGCTTCATATAATGGTGGTAAGTATGGCATTTCTATGACATCAGGCATATGGCATGCGGCTGAGGTATCCGCAATAATGATTCCATCATCATTATTTTTAAATACATCAAGTACTCTTGATACTAAGTATCCTGCATTAAGCACAATACCTTCACCTGGTTCTAGGTATACATCAGTTCCCCAATTATCTTTAGCATATTTAATACATTCAATTAAAAGATTTATATCATAATCTTCTCTTACGATATGATGTCCTCCACCAAAATTAACCCATTTCAACTTTTTTAAATATGAACCAAACTTTTTATCAACAACCTTAATTGTTTTCATTAAATCATCTGAGTTTTGTTGACATAAAGTATGGAAATGAAGTCCTGATAATAAACTAAATGTTTCTTCATCTATATTATTTATAAAGTCAGAAATTGTTACCCCAAGTCTTGACTTAGGTGCACAAGGATCATATATTGCATGTCCTTCTTGTGTTGAATATTCAGGATTTATTCTAAGACCTACTTCTTTTCCTTTGGAATTTGCGATGGGTCCAAATTTTTTAAGTTGATTTACTGAGTTGAATATAATATGATCTGCATATTCTAAAATTTCATCGATATCAGAATCTTTATAAGCACCCGAGAATACATGAACTTCTTTTGATGGCATTTCTTCTCTACCAAGTCTAGCTTCAAAAAGTCCTGAAGCTTCAGTACCTGCAATATATGGTTCCATAATTTTAAATAAATCAAAATTTGAAAAACATTTTAACGCAAGAAGTATTTTACAACCGCTCTTATCTTGTATATCTTTGATTATTTTTAAATTAGATAATAAATTCTTTTCATCTATTGCATAAAATGGTGTTTTAATGCCTTCAAACATTTCTTCTGGTCTTTTATCTTTAAATCTAATGAATGGTGGTCTTAAATCTTTCATTTAGTCCACCATTTTTGGATCATAAGATTCTTTCTTAGGTAATCCGTATTGATCTAGGGCTTCAATAAATGGATCTGGATTAAATTCTTCTACATTATGTATTCCATTATTTGTCCATAATCCTTTTAGTATCATTAAAGCACCACACATTGCAGGAACACCTGTTGTATAAGAAATTGCTTGAGATCCAACTTCTTTATATGATTCTTGATGGTCGCATACATTATATATGTAATACTTCTTTTCTTTACCATCCTTTACACCAGTAAAAATACATCCAATATTTGTTTTACCATTTGTTCTTTCACCAAGAGATGCTGGATCTGGAAGTAAGGCTTTTAAGAATTGAATAGGAACAATTTTTTGACCATTATATTCAATCGCATCTGTACGTAACATACCTACATTTTCTAAGCACTTCATATGTGTTAAATAACTTTGACCAAAAGTCATATAGAATCTAATTCGTTTAACTTCAGGATAGTTTTTTGCGATTGATTCAATTTCTTCATGGTGAAGTAAATACATATCTTTATTACCTACACCATCAAAGTCATATTCTCTTTTAACTGACATAGGCTCAAGTGTAATCCACTTACCATTTTCATAATATGCGGCTTTTGAAGAAACTTCACGTAAATTGATTTCAGGGTTGAAATTAGTTGCGAATGGATAACCATGATCCCCACCATTACAATCTAATATATCGATAGTATCAATTGTATCGAACTCATGTTTTTTAGCATAAGCTACATATGCTTGTGTAACACCTGGATCAAATCCACAACCTAAAACACCTATAATTCCAGCCTCTTTAAATTTCTTATCATATTTCCATTGATATGAATCATAATCGAAATATGCTTCAAAACCCTTTTCATCAACTCTTTTATCATATACTTTTCTAAAGTCAGGATCATTAACGTCCTCAGGTTCGTAGGCTGCAGTATCAATATAATGTACCTTACATTTAATACACGCATCCATAATAATTAAATTATGGTATGGCATTCCACAATGAAGAACAACTTCAGGTTTAAATTCTTCAAAAAGTTTAACTACCTCATCATAATTATTTGCGTCTAGCTTATATACACTAATTCTACTCTTAGTGGTGGATTGTAATTTATCCCTTAAACTTTCACACTTTTCTACAGTTCTTGACGCAATACAAATATCTGTAAATACATCATCTAACTGACAACACTTAGCGACTGCGACTTGCGCAACACCACCACATCCTACAACAACAACTCTTGACATAATAATCCTCCTTGTAACAGTTTTTGTAATAAAAAATGACTGTACCACTTCAAAGTACAGTCATGCGTAATTAACCTAATAAAAAAACATTTAGAGTCTATATAGTAACATACTTTTACTACTCTTATTGACCGTTTCACAAGTGGCACATTAGTGCATTTAATGGTTGTTAAAAGTAACCAACTTATAAAATTTGAGCTTTAACTCAATCAATAATGTGATAATATATGACCATCAACTCTATAGTTGACCTGTTTAAATATCAACATTATTATAATATCATTTTATTAAAAATAATGCAAATGTTTTCTTAAAAACAATGTTTTTATTTAGTTTTTAAAAATAGATGTAGCACTTTCAAAAAATATTACATAAATTTATTTATATCTCTTTAAATAATTTAATCAATATGTTAAAATTTTCGTAGGAGTTGATAATATATGGATAAAATAATACCCGTTTTAACACATTGGCTAGAAGAATTAAATGATTTTAAATTTCCTGATTATGAAGCCTTACCTGATATAGAACTTTATATGGATCAAGTTATGACTTATCTTCAAAGAGAGATGAGCGTACTTCAAACTTCTTCCTTAGATAAAGTTATAACACCATCAATGGTTAATAACTATGTAAAAGGAAAGGTTGTTAGTGCCCCAATATCAAAAAAATACAATAAGGAACATCTTGCACAAATTAATGAAACTTGTTATTTAAAACAAGTGTTATCAATCGCAGAAGTAAAACAAATACTTGATCAACAATATACAGATTCTAAAACTAATGATGCTTATACAAAATTCAAAGAATTATCTAAGGAAAAATACACTGACGCGATTAATTTTACTAAAAAAGAATTAGAGAATATTGATGAAAATGATGTAAGTTCTTTAACTAATCTTTCACTTATGCTATCTTCTACTGCGAACGCTTATATTACTATCGCAAAAAGAATATTATTCTATTGTAAGAAATATAGTGATATGAAAGAAATTAAAGAAGAATTAAAAGATAGAAAAGATGAACAAAAATAATTAAAATAAGAGGGTTAAACCCTCTTTTCTTTTTATTAAAATATTGCTTAAGTTCAATCACTTTTATTCTCTTTAGCATTTTTATTTATGATAAAGAAAAAACTATGCAAATCAAAAAAATGTTTTACATAGTTTATTTTAATAA